>FOPE01000011.1 GCA_900113385.1 Lachnospiraceae bacterium C7 | reverse complement strand
AGGAGCTGTCCTTAGTACGAGAGGACCGGGATGGACGAACCACTGGTGTATCTGTTGTCGACCAACGGCATAGCAGAGTAGCCAAGTTCGGAAGGGATAAACGCTGAAGGCATCTAAGCGTGAAGCCCCCCTCAAGATGAGATATCCCACTCGAAAGAGATAAGACCCCTGAGAGACTATCAGGTAAATAGGGCAGAGGTGTAAGTACAGTAATGTATGTAGCTGACTGTTACTAATAGGTCGAGGGCTTGACCAAGAAGGTTGAACGGATAAAGAAGTTTGTGTGAAGTTTTGAAGATATATGTTGAAGATCATGCATAGCATGATCTTTTTTTTATACAGAAGTATAGTTTATTTTATTATATATAGATGTATTTCTTGATTTATTCATATATATTGGTGTATTATATAGTGTGGAAGATGAAATTTGTTTGAACAATTGAATAGAATATCAAGTACTATATAGGCTATATATTAAATTATTTTTAGATTTATATGGATTGATTAGAAGACTAAGGAGGATAATATGGTTAAACACGTTATTTTGTGGCAATTAAAAGATGAATTATCAGAACAAGAGAAAAATGATATTAAAAAAGGAATTAAAGAAGGCTTAGAAGGTCTTGTTGGTGTAGTTCCAGGTTTAAAGGAAGTTGTTGTTAGAATCGATGGATTAGAAACATCAAATGCTGATGTTATGCTAGATTGTTTATTAGAAGATGAGCAATCATTAAAAGGTTATGCTGTACATAAAAAACATGTTGAAGTTGCTAATTCAAAAGTTAGACCATACACAAAAACTAGAGTTTGTATGGATTATGAAATTTAAATAACAATAAAGTTTATAGAGAACTTAGTGATAAACATCCTTGCAGATATTTGTGATAGTTGCAAGGATGTTTTTTTAATGAGAATTTTTAATGAGAATTTTTTAATAGAATTTTTTAATGAGAATTTTTACACCAGGATATTTTTAATAGAACATTTATTATACTCAAATATATGGCATTTGTTAATTGTATAAGCAAAGTAGTGATAAAGTATAATGTTGCCAGATAAAAGAGAGAAAAAAGCGGAGAACTCAGCAAGAAGACGAAAAAAGATGAAAACAGTTGCCTGAAGTCTGAAAATATGCTATAATAAGTTAAGAAGTTTTATAGCTTCTAATAAATCAGCAAAGGAGTGACCATCATGAAAATTATTATTACAGGAAAGAACATTGAATTAACAGATGGAATTAAAAGCGCTGTTGAAAGTAAGCTTTCCAAACTTGAAAAATACTTTACACCTGAGACAGAAGTAGATGTAACATTAAGTGTTGAAAAGGAAAGACAGATTATTGAGGTCACAATCCCAGTTAAGGGAAATGTAATTAGATCGGAACAGGTTAGTGACGATATGTATGTTTCGATTGACTTGGTTGAAGAAGTAATTGAAAAGCAATTAAAGAAGTATAGAAAAAAATTAATTGCAAAAAAACAAATTGCTTTAGATACATTTAATCAAGCATTTGTTGATTCAGCTGAGAGCTATGATGAAGATGAAGGACAGGTAAAAATCGTAAGATCAAAACGATTTGGTATTAAACCTATGTATCCAGAGGACGCTTGTGTTCAGATGGAATTGACAGGACACGACTTTTTTGTTTTTAGAAATGCAGAAACAGATGAAGTTAATGTTGTGTATAGAAGAAAAGGAAATACATTTGGTTTAATAGAGCCGGAATTTTAAAATTAGAAGAAAAATAGAATATTGGAAGAGATTTAACATTTTAAAAAGTAAGATTAAAATGTTAAATGAATAAATAACTTTAATATTTAAAAATATTTAAAAGTATATCATAAGGATATTAAGAAAAATATTGTAAGGATATTAAAGAGAATATCATAAGAATATTAAAAAGAGTATCGTAAGATATTAAATTGAGAATTGTATTCAATTAAAAGATCTCCGTTAACATATTATGTGTATGTTATGGAGGTCTTTTTTTTGGGGTTTCGTATCAAATTGTAAACGAGAATTTAATAAATTAGAAAAATAGTTTAAAATGCATAAACAAAATATGTATAAAAAGTTAAATAAAAAGAAAATAACACAAAAACAGTAAAAAGTGTTTGACAACAAGATGGAATGTGTATATACTAGTCAATGTAATCGGTTCCGAAATCGATTGCACAGCTACAGAACTTAAAAGATGTTTTAACTGTAATTTGAATTTCGCGAGCAATAATTCGCAAATTTAAATTAGAAATATTTTGAGAAGTTCGTTTGAATTTATAATGTAAGTATCATGCTGTGAATGATGACTGTCGTAGTTTTGATGTGATAGTGTCAGCTACTGGCGATAAATTAAAGTTTGAATTCACTTAAGTATTAGTGGTAGTTCAGAATTGTTCTATTATAAGCAGGCTTGGTTACTAGATGTACTATAATTACCATTTGTAGTACTTTGATATAGAATAATTTGTGATTACTACATAGAAAAAAGACGACATTCTATTACACAGATGACTTCTTTGTGTAACAAGCGATGGGTAAAAGTTGTGCTGTATGTTATAGATTGAGATTCGTGGCAACTGTACGTTATAGAACTTCAGATTATAGTCGCCCTTCCTAGTGTATTGTAATCTGCTATACGAATTTTGACCTTTGGAAAATTTACTAGTTGGATGCTAGTTATGCAAGCTAATTTAAATTAAAAAGCAAGGGTTGATAAGTATAGGTTGTGTACTTTTTTGCAGATGTTTCGGAAAATTTAATATGGTAATTAGTGTTAAGAAGTTCTTTGAATTTAATATACATTAATTAAGTTGGAAGAGAGTCGGATTAATCTTTAGACTTGTGCTGAAATTAATTTCAAATTGAAATAATATTAGCAAAAAATGAATTTGAGATTTAATTTGACAGGTCAAATGCAAATGAAGTTATTGAATTTTTAAACAAACAAGAAATTGGTTAAATAATTTAGATTAATTGTATAAGCAAATTTAAATTTTGTTTGGGTTCAAAATATACGATTAGTTTTAAACGGTCAGAGATTAACTAAAAATATATTTTGAGAAAGAGTGTACTTTAGTTGCTCTTGATTATCGCTGAGTAAAATAACTATTAAGGTAAATCATAGAATTTGATATACTATCTGGACTTGCTTAGTGTTGGCTGTAGAGGTCAAAAATTGGATACTTGTTTTATCCGTGATAAATATATTTTCAATGTTTTACTTGAACAACATATTAAGAATAAATCTACTTTAAAGTATATCCGAATTAAAAGAAGAACCTAGACTAGAAGAATCTCGGTTAGAGTAATTTAGGCTAGGAAGATCAGGATAAATAATACTAAATCCAAGAGTTTAAAAATAAGAGTTTAAAAACGTGAACTTAAAAATAAGAGATTTATTTCGGTTGAATTATAATTCGAATTTAAATGTTAAATTAAAACCAATAATGTGTTGAAAAAACCAAAATTTGTTTAGACATAAATATTTAAGTAGGAATATTGAAGTTAGTTAATTTGAATAAAATTAAATATTTAATTCAATAAAGTAAATTCAAAATAAAGACAAATTAGAAATGAAGAAATATAAAGTGTTTAAAAGGTATAAATGCAATATATTTATATTAAAAAATTTAAGTACAAGTCATTTATTTGAATTATTATTTGATTTTGGTACGTTAACGCTTTTTGATGGGTCTTCACAAGAATTATTCCAGAAGTTATAGATAAATCTTGTATAGAGAGAAAAGAAAGACCATAGAAAAGGCATAGGAATATTGAAATTTTCTATTATGTTCTTTAAGTAATTTCACAAAGGTGATCATAGGAAAATCATCAAATTGTGAAAACATATTAAGTGAAGAATAGAAATGTCGCCACGACTAGTATGTTGGGGATGTTTCATATCAAAAACAGTTTTGGAACAAAGGTTTATACCAAGTTCAATAATACTTACTGACAGTAGATGAGTCAGTTCTTAGCGTGAAAACAAATAATCAGCAAATCATAATTTATAAAACAATAGAAAACTAATTGTGAAACAGTTAGTGAAATAAGAAAAAAATTGCAAAGCAGTTAGTGAAATAAGAAAAAAATTGCAAAGCAGTTAGTGAAATAAGAAAAAAATGCAAAGCAATTAGTAAAATAAGAAAAAATTGCGTTAATATGTACTTGGATGTTCAATAAAAGTTCATCTAAAAGCAAGGTGTTATTAAACTTTTTTGAGTAGGAAAAAGTAGAGTTTTTATGTGCAAAGGCAAAGGTGATCCTATGTTCTCAGTATATAACGAATTGATTATTGAGAAGATAGCTACCCTATCTTATTTAGGATTTGTAGCAAGAGAGAAGGCAGAGTTTCTTTTTGAAATAGAACCAATAAGAGAAGAAATACAAGAATTTTTCAAAGATTTTGAATATAAAAAAGATTTCTGTATGTTTGAGATGTGTATCCTTGAAATGTATAGAGAACAAAAGAAGCAAGAGGCATTAGAGGTAGTTGTAAATGGGCTGAAAGGCAAGCATACTTTTATAAGCGAAAGTGAAAAAAGAAATTATGCGATTGCTCTTAGTATGGCACAACATAATACAACTTATGCAAGTGAAGAACTGATTTTGACGCACGGAGATGGTCATTTCGAACATGTTGAGACGACACTTAATCCCACAGTTACAAATTTTATAAGTAGAGCATATTGTAGATTTTTTGACATTTTAAATAGAAATTTTGGTTTAGAAATGTAAATACTTCAAGAAAAACATTTAGAGAAATTGCTAGCTATAAAAAGTTAGATGAGTTTTTAGAAAAATTTACACAAAAATCAGTTGCTTTTGAGCCATATGATTTTAAAGGAAAAAGAATAAAAATTGATAAATATATGGCAGAGGAGATGCAACAAAAATTAAAATATGCAAAAGAGTATGCAGAGACTACCGATTTTTATGAACATTTTTTCGCTGGAAAAAAGAAAGAAGAAATAGTAATCAATGAAGATGATTACATAAATAGCAGAGTAGAAGATATGCTAAAGGAGAGAAGTGCAAAATATTTGAGAATATTAGGTGAGCTTCAAAAAGAACAGGAAAAAATCATCATAAAAAGAAAAAAAGATAAGATGAGCAAAAGAAAAAAAGGGGTTTGTTCTAATTATTAATCTAGAAAGTATAGGGAATGATGAATATGAATGCAATTAGTATTACAGCAATTAGTGAATTATTAACTAATAAAGTGGAGCTGGATTTAAAAGGTCCGCACTATTTATAAAGATAGTGCAGGCCTTTTTTTTATTGCCGAAGTCTCCGGTTTAAAGTTTCATATCTTATGAGTTTTCGCTTTTTTGCTTTTAAATGTGCTAAGTAATAAATAGATTATGCAATAAATAGATTGTGCAATAAATAGATTGTGCAATTAATAGATTATGTATTAAATAGATAATTATAGGTCAGAGAGAATTAAATTTAAAAATTAGAAAGTTGAAATTGCAAAAAATGTCATGAATTATTGCAAAAAGTGCTTGATTCTATTCGAAAAGTGTTTAGTTTTTTTTGAATATTGTTTTATATTAAAAAAAGGTTTAGTATAATGAGTTAGTGACGTTTGGCATAAAGTTGGATGTCGCAGAAATTTATAATAGAAGAAAAAATTAAAATTATTTATAAAAGAGAGGCATTACTATGAATATTGTTGTTTTAGCTGGTGGATTAAGTACAGAGAGAGACGTTTCATTTATTACAGGAGATAATGTAACAAAAGCGTTAAGAGAAAACGGCCATAAGGTTATTTTACTAGATGTTTTCATGGGATATGATGAAAAAGAAGTAGAATTAGATGATGTTTTCGATAGAGCAGAAGAGATTAGTGTAAAAGTTGATAAAATTCCTGAAACTGCACCTGATCTTGAAGCAGTTAAAGCGTCAAGAAAAGATCAATCAGATTGTTTCTTTGGACCGAATGTAATCAGAATGTGCCAAAAGGCTGACATTGTTTTTATGGCACTTCACGGAGAAAATGGAGAAAATGGTAAGATACAGGCAGCATTTGATTTGTTTGGAATCAGATATACAGGAAGTGATTACCTAAGTAGTGCAATTGCAATGGATAAAAATACATCAAAACAATTCTTTATTTCAGCAAATGTTCCAACACCACGTGGAATTGCAATGAAGAAAGAAAATAGAATTGATGAATTATCAAAACTAGATTTGACATTACCATGTGTTGTAAAACCTTGCTGTGGTGGTTCAAGTATTGGTGTTACAATTGTAAGAAATGAAAGTGAGTTTAAAGCAGCTTTAGACGACGCTTTTAAGTGGGAAAACGAGTTAGTAATTGAAGAATTCGTTGAAGGTAGAGAATTCTCAGTAGGAGTACTTGAAGGAAAAGCACTTCCAATCATTGAGATTGCACCTGTTGAAGGATTTTATGATTACAAAAATAAATACAAAGCAGGAAGTACAATTGAAACTTGTCCAGCTGCATTATCTGAAGAAAAAACAAAAGAAATGCAAAAATATGCAGAAATGGTAGCAGAAGCAATTGGTTTAGATACATATTCAAGATCAGATTTCTTAATGGATAAAGATGGCAATTTATTCTGCTTAGAAGCAAACACTTTACCAGGAATGACACCTACAAGTTTATTACCACAAGAAGCAAATGCAGTTGGAGTTAACTTCAATGAATTATGCGAGCAATTAATAGACATTTCTATTAGAAAATACAATAAATAGTATTGATTACATTATAGTAAGGAACGGATTATGGAGAAGAATCAAGAGTTTATAGATGGACATTCAATAGAAGAATGCCGCATGAAAAATCTTACAATAGAAAATATCGCAAAAGCATGTGAAGGAAAGCTTGTTGCCAATAATCAAGATATAAAAAAAGAAGTAACTGGTGCAGTCATTGACAGTCGTCAGGTTAAGAAGGACTTCCTTTTTATACCAATTAAAGGTGCAAGAGTTGATGGACATGATTTTATTCCACAGGTAATTAAGCAAGGTGCATGTGTAGTTTTATCAGAAAGAGAGTTAGATATTTCAGATTGCGCTTATATTTTAGTTGAAAAAACAACAGAGGCAATGAAAAAAATTGCTGAATTTTATAGAGAACAATTAGATATTAAAATTGTTGGAATTACAGGAAGCGTTGGAAAAACAAGTACAAAAGAAATGATTAGTTCAGTGCTTTCACAAAAGTATGAAGTTTTGAAAACAGCAGGAAATTTTAATAATGAGATAGGCCTACCACTTACTATTTTCAACATTCATAGATGGCATGAAATTGCAGTTCTTGAAATGGGAATTTCTGATTTCGATGAAATGAATAGATTATCTACAATGTCAAAACCTGATATTCAAGTAATAACAAATATTGGAGTATGTCATTTAGAAAATCTAAAAACTAGAGATGGTATATTAAAGGCAAAAACAGAATGCTTTGACCATATGTCGAAAGATGGGGTTGTCATTTTAAATGGTGATGATGATAAATTATGCACTAAAAAAATAGTTAATGGAAAAAATAGCATTTTTTATGGAATAGATAAAGAGGCTAAAAAGGCTGAAAATGGTGAGTTGATGGCTGAAAAAAGTATCTATGCTACAGATGTAAAAAATGAAGGCTTTGAAGGAATTTTAACTAAAGTGCATACAAATGAAGGAACTTTTGAGGCAAGGATCTCAATACCAGGAGAGCATAATGTTTATAATGCGTTAGCTGCTACAGCAGTTGGACTTGAAGCAGGGCTAAATATAGATGAAATTAAAAAGGGCGTTGAATCTGCAAAAACTATAGCTGGCAGAACAAATTTTATCAAGGTTAATGGAATGACAGTTATAGATGATTGTTACAATGCTAATCCAGCTTCAATGCAAACTGCATTAGAAATTTTATCCCATGCAACAGGTAGAAGCGTTGCAATATTAGGTGACATGGGAGAACTTGGCGAAGACGAAGTTCATTTACATGAAATTGTAGGTGAAAGTGTTGCAAAAAATAACATAGATGTACTTTTTGCTACTGGTAAATTAGCAAAAAATTACGCAAAAAAAGCAACAGAATTAAATGAAAAATGTGATGTTCATTACAATGAAAAATTAGAGGAACTTTTAAAAGAATTAGATGCCTTTGTAAAAAAAGGAGATACTATTTTAGTTAAAGCATCGCATTTTATGGAATTTCCTAAAGTAGTAGATATGCTAAAAAATAAGTAATTTTGCACAACATTTAGTGGAATCTACAAGGGGTATTTTACTTGACACATTCCATTGAATGTAATATACTTATTAAGATTGTGATAGTATGTAGATGCAAGTCAAAGCCCCGACATGCATTTAACTATATATATTTAGAATCGGTGAGGATGGCGTCCGGACATACGTGATTTTCATGATTCAAGAAATATTTTTTTATTTTATCAAGGAGGAAAACCTATGAAGACATTTATGGCTAGTCCTGCTACAATTGAAAGAAAATGGTATGTAGTAGACGCTGAAGGTAAAACATTAGGACGTTTAGCATCTGAAATCGCTAAAGTATTAAGAGGAAAAAATAAACCAACATATACACCACACATTGATACAGGTGATTATGTCATCGTTGTTAATGCTGAGAAAGTTAAAGTTACAGGTAAGAAATTAAACCAGAAAGTTTACTACCATCACTCAGGATATGTAGGAGGATTAAAAGAGACTACATTAAAAGAGATGTTAGAGAGACACCCAGAACGTGTTATCGAGTTCGCTGTTAAAGGAATGCTTCCACACGGACCATTAGGACGTGACATGTACAGAAAATTATTCGTATATGCAGGACCAGATCACAAACATGCAGCTCAGAAACCTGAGACATTAACATTTTAATCGGTAAGGAGGTAAATTACATTGGCTAGTACAAAGTATTACGGAACAGGAAGAAGAAAATCATCTGTTGCTAGAGTATATTTAGTACCTGGAACAGGTAAAATTACAATTAATAAAAGAGATATCGATGAATATTTAGGATTAGAGACATTAAAAGTTATCGTTCGTCAGCCATTAGTTGCTACAGAAAACGTTGACAAATTTGATGTTTTAGTAAATGTTCGCGGTGGTGGATATACAGGACAAGCTGGTGCCATCAGACATGGTATCGCACGTGCATTATTAGAAGTAGATGCTGATTACAGACCAGTTCTTAAGAAAGCAGGATTCTTAACACGTGATCCACGTATGAAGGAGCGTAAGAAATACGGTCTTAAAGCTGCTCGTAGAGCACCACAGTTCTCAAAGAGATAATCGTTATTCGACGTATTATATTTTTGGACAATCAAATACGATTTATTACACCTCAGGACAATTGTCCTGGGGTGTTTTTATGTGCGCCTAGTGGCGCACGTTTCTAACGGGTTCAAGTCCCGAATCCGTCCGGTAGTGGGAAGGATATAGCCGAAGGCAAGGGTGTCCATCGTGAGGCGGAATCTGAAGGAAGCCGGATGTGGCATTTATGCCAGGGTTCATACAAAGTTATGGAGGAAGTTTAAGTCAAAGCTGAAGGATTTATTTTCCCGTAAGTCTGTGCACGTCAACTATTGAAAGCGCCGTATACCGAACGGTACTTACGGTGCTGTGAGAGGACGGGAGCTAATCACTCCCTCTTATTCGATTTAATATTGTAAAGTATAAGGAATATTATTTCTTAATCAGACTAAAAATAATAATATTATTAGTTCATTTAAAAATAAAAAAAAGTTTATTAAAACTGCATTTTTTTCGATAGACATATAGAGATGCATGGCAATGATTTGTATTGAAACTTTTTATAGCATTTTGATGCTATAACATATGTCTAAGAAAGGAGCGGCTTAAAATGGAAATAAAGGCTATTAAATTTAGAAAAGGTGGTTTCTATTCACAAGCATTTGCTTTTGGGGGAGAAGAAGGTCCTGACAAATTTGACATGACCATTCGTTACAGAGGAAGTTTACAGAATTACCTTATAGATACGGGAGAAGAGGTAATTCTAGTAGATACAGGATTTCCAGAAAACACACCGGAGGAAGTACCAAATGAAGAAAGTTTGGCGTATACGGGAAAAGATATATGTTCATATATGGATGCTTTTAAAGCATTAGGGTATAAGCCTGAACAGGTAACCAAAATTCTTCTTACGCATAAACATAGCGATCACTCTGGAGAGATTGGATCGTTTCCTAATGCTAAAGTATATGTGAATGAGGAGGAAATGTCGGCAGCAGAATTGAAAGGACAAACGAATCTTGTACCTGTAAAATTCACAGATGGAAAATATTATAATTTTCCTGAGAGTCAGAAAATTTCGGATGGAATATATTTTATAAAGGCTAAAGGACATACTAATGGAAATAGTTTAGTAGTAGTTGAAAATAATGGATTGTTTTACATGATGCAAGGAGATATTACATATGTTGATGAGGCGTTATATGAGAACAAATTATCTATAGTATATGATGATTTAGCTGCTGCAAGAGAAACACTTGACAGAGTTAGAGATTTTATAAAAAATCATCCAACAGTATATTTATCAACACATTCTCCACAGGGATATGAAAATCTTGAAGCTAACAGAATTATGGATTTAGATAATCCAGTAGAAACAAAATTCGAAAAAGTTGATTTTAAAGTTGAAAAATCATCGGAAAAATTTATTTGTTCGGTTTGTGGATATGTGTATGATCCTGCTGAGCACGATGGAATTGCATTTAAAGATCAACCAGAGGATTTTAAATGTCCTAGGTGTAAACAAGGAAAAGATAAGTTTAATCCTGCGTAAACATTGTAGTACAATAAAAAATTTAATCTTTGACAATAAAAAAATTAAACGGTAAAAAGGTCCTGTAAAAAATATAGGACCTTTTTTATTTGAGTTAGCATTATTAGAAAAGAAGAAGTTGACATGGTTAATGTGTATGTGTATTATTCTAGATAGACATTATAAAAAAATAATGAATTGTACTATATATAAAGGATTAAAGTGGCAGATATGATGAAAAGGATTATAGCAGTTTTTTTAATAATATTATGTGTGACATCTAGTCTAGCGGGGTGCAGCGCTAGTAAAAACAATGACAAAGCAATAAAAAAATTGAGAGATGCTGGCTATAAAGTTGAAATAATAGACAAAAACAGAATTTGTGTTGCTAAAGGGAAAACAAAATATTATTATAAATCTGTTTTTGGATATTATATATTTCAAAAATGTAGAATAAATCTATACAAGGATAAAAACGATAAGATACAGAAACGATTAAAAAAAGAAAAATTCCTAAAGGCTATTCTAGAAGTGAAAAGAAAAAATATTAACAAATATGAAGTAGATCTAGAAACGGATGAAAAAATATCATTACGTAATGGAAAATATGAGACTTGGCATAATGATAATTGGTTTGAATGTAGGTCGGACTTTGATTCGGATTATTTAAAGGCTTTTTGGAGAGATCCTTTGAGTAAGCAGCTTGATAGCTATATTTATGTAACTGATAAATTTTATACGCAAGATGAATTAACTGAGGTTTATGAAGAGGCACAAGGAATATGTGATAGATTAAATGAGTAGAGATTTTAGTTGACGCAATGCACAAAATTACAATATAATAGCGTAGTATGTGTCTAAATATTTAAAAAATCGAGACGAAATATAATAGACAAAGCAAGAAAAGGGACTCTGTTTAAGTGAGAAGAAAATTACTCAGCGAATAAAACAGAGTCCTTTTTAAATAATATGAATTTGCCACAGATGTTGAGCAAATGTGAAAAGGAGAAATATATGAACAAAAAAGCAAAATCAATTTTGACAACACTTGCAGTAGCAACACTTGCGACAAACTTACTTATGGGATGTGGAGCATCAAATTCCCAAGAGAAAAAAGAATCTACAGAAAAAGTGAAAATTGAGACAAATGCATCAAAAGAAAAAGATAGCAATTATAAACCAGTAACTATCACTTTGAATTTAAACAGAAGTGGATTAGGAAAAAATGTAGAATATACATTTAAAAAGGCTCCAACTAAAGCAGTAGCTAGTGGCGATCAAATGGCTAATATTTTATTTGATTTAGGGCTTTCAAAAAATATGGTGGGCTATACACAAGGATCATGTATGGATGACAATTCTAGCTATGAAGGCAGAGATAAAGTGAAACAATTAGCTAAACCAGGAACAAATCTAACAGATGTTTCAAAAGAAAAGGTTGTAGATACTAAGTGCGATTTTTTAATTGGCTGGGATAGTGTATTTTCAGATGACCACTTTAGCGTGGATTTCTGTAAAAAAAATGGCATAGCACCATATTTCCCTTATGTATGTTCAGACAAAGCTACAATGGATGACTTATACAAAGACTATGAGACATTAGGCAAAATTTTTGATGTGGAAGATGTTGCTAATGAAAAAATTACAACAATGAAAACAAAATTGGAAAAAGTAAAAAATGCACTAGGAGACGAAGCATATAAAAAACCAGTAAAAGTTTTTGTGTATGATTCTGGAGAAGATGCACCGTTTACAGCATGCCAAGGAATGCCAGGAGATATTTTAAAACGAGCAGGTGCCGTATCAGCATTTGATGAAATAAAAAAAGGCTGGGCAACAGTTAGTTGGGAAGAAGTGGTTGCAAAAGAGCCGGAAGCAATTCTTATTTTAGACTATGGTAATAAAGATGATGTTAAGAAAAAAGAAGAATTTTTAAAAAATAACGAATATACAAAAAATTTAAAAGCTGTAAAAGAAGGAAAAATTTATTCTGTAAATTGTGCAAATATGCAAGGAAGTGCAGGTTCTGCACAGGTAGTAGAAAATCTTGCAAAGCAACTATATCCTAATAAATTTTAAGGGAGCAGTAAAAAATGCAAAAGAAAATGCAAAATAGAGTACAGAATATAGCAAAAAAAGAGGCACAAAGAGATATGCAAGGAAAAGTACAAAAAGAAGAAAAGAATCCTGCTTTATATAGAAAAAGCCGATTTGTGGTATTTTGCATTTTCATGCTAGTAGTAGCAGTTGTTGTAATGACAGCTGCTACTTTAGTGGGAAGTGTAGATATAAAAGCAATTAATATTTTTAAGATTATGTCAAATAATATATTTGGGAAAAAAATTCTAGGAAGGGATATTTTTGCAATAGACTGGGAGAGCAGTACAGAGTCTATCATATGGAATATTAGACTTCCAAGGGTGATGTTGGCATTTTTAGTGGGAGCAGGTCTATCACTTAGTGGAATTCTAATGCAGGCATTAACTCGCAATGCTATGGCGGACCCATATGTACTTGGAATATCATCAGGAGCATCATGTGGAGCAGTGACAGTAATAATGTATGGAATATTTGGTTTTATGGGAAGTTTTCATATAGCTTTTGGAGCTATGATAGGAGCAACAATTTCTATATTGCTTGCGATGAAAATTGCAACATCAAGTAACAGAATAACGGCAGAACAGTTAGTGCTTTCAGGAATAGCCGTATCCACACTTTTTTCAGCAATTACAAACTTAATTATATATTACAGTAAAACAGGTTCAGACAAAGTAAGAACAGCAATGTACTGGATGATGGGCTCCTTAAACGGCGCAACATGGACAAAAGTAGGCTTTGTTTTCGTTATATTTGTGATATGTGTAATAGTCATAACATTTCTTTCGACAAGCTTAGACGTACTAATGTTAGGAGATGAAGCAGCAATTACGTTAGGATTAGATTTAATGACCATAAAAATTGGTACAATAGCAATTTGTACTATTTTAACAGGAAGTATTGTGTCGGTTAGCGGAGTTATAGGTTTCATAGGATTGATTATTCCACATATAACACGCGGTATAGTTGGTTCAAAACATGGTAGATTGATTCCAGCATCTATTTTAATAGGTGGTGTGTTTATGATGCTATGTGATTTACTATCGAGAGTTGTGGTAGCACCAGAAGAGTTGCCAGTAGGAGTGTTAACAGCAATGTTTGGAGCACCATTTTTCTTGTGGATGATTAAACAAAGTCATGGCGGAAAATAAAGTTATATTGTTAAACAAAGTCACGGCGGTAAAGGAGAATAAATGTAAAAAAAGTCGCAATATTAACAAAGGCACGGTATTAAAGTAAAAGGTTTAAAAACATGGGATTAGAAATAAAAAAATTAGATTACAATATAAATAATAAGCCTATTTTGGAAAAAATAGACTTTAAAGTGGGAAAAGGACAATTTGTAGGGGTAATAGGTCCAAATGGATGTGGAAAATCCACATTATTAAAAAATATATACAGAGTTTACAAACCTACAGCAGGGTGTGTGTTTTTAGATGATAATAATGTGAAAAATATAAAAAGTAAGAAATTTGCAAAAGAAATCGCGGTAATGTCTCAGGAGAATACAATCGAATTTGATATGCCAGTAATAGATATGATACTTTTAGGAAGATATGCACATAAAAATTTTTTACAAGGTTCCACAAAAGAAGACAAGGAAATTGTTGAAAAGGTTATAAAAAAAGTGGGACTTTGTGGATTTGAAAATAGAAGTTTTTTAAGCTTGTCTGGTGGAGAAAAACAAAGAGTTTTACTAGCAAGAGCCTTAGCGCAAGAAACAGAATTTATAATTTTAGATGAACCGACTAATCATTTAGATATAAAATATCAGTATCAAATAATGAATATTTTAAAAAAAGAAAATATAACTGTTTTAACAACGGTACATGATCTTAATATAGCTACTTTATATTGTGACAGAATAATAGCAATGAAAAATGGTAAAGTAGTGGCAGATGGAGCAGTGGATGATGTGATTACAGAAAAACTAATTTATCAACTCTTTGAAATAGATAGTATTGTTGAAAGAAATGAGAGGACGGGAAAACTACAAGTTCAGTTTTTGCCAGAATTATAGATAGGTAAAAGTAAGGTGAAAAGTAAGGTAAAAAAAGTAAGGTGAAAAAAGTAAGGTAAAAAAAGTAAGGTGAAAAGTAAGGTGAAAAAAGTTAAAAGAAAAGTAAAAAGAAAATAAAAAGGAAACTAAAAACATAACTTCATATAAAAGACAGTGCTTGATATACGCATAAAATATAGCTGATATACGCAAATTAAATAGTGGACAGGTTTGAAATGAAATTATCGCCATTTTGTCATAAAATGTTCACAGTATTGAATTTACAATGAAAATTTCATGTGCTAAAATATTTAACATGTGTATATAAAACGAGTTGATAAGGACTGAAAAAGGAGAAAAGTATGTTTGTCAATGAGGAAACTAAAAAAGACACAACACAGGATTTGAAGAAAAAACAGAATCTAATAAAAATTATTGTACTAGCGGTAATGGTGTTGGCCGTTACATTTGTAGCTAAAAATGATTATGGAATGTATAAAACTCCTATAGGTCGAGTGATTTCATGTGAAGAAAAAGTTACAAGTGGGAAAAAAGATATAGAAAAAGCGTATGTTCAAACGTTAAAGATTAAAATAAAAAATACAAGTAACAAAGGAAAAGTTATAACTGTAAAGAATAAATATACCCAGTCTAGGTTTCAAACTACCGGATATTCTAAGGGACAAGATGTATTTTTAAATACATCGGGATCAGGTGATATTAGTAAAGCTAGTGTGCAAAAGGTCAAGTTGGATTATATAACCATATTTTTAATAGCGTTATTTATTGCTTTTACAATATATGTAGCAAAAAGACAAACTATCTTAATTTTGCTTTCTGTGGGATTAAATATAGTTGTATTTACAATTGGTCTAAATGGATATGCAGCAGGAAAAAATTTAATACATTTAACTGCAATACTTACATTAGTATTTATTTTTGCTACTGTAATCTTATTGTTTGGTTTTTCAAGGAAATCAATAGGAACAATCTTTTCTTCAATAGGAACGGTTGCAATAGTAGCTTTAATTTATGCGATAATTGTATATTTTAGTCCAGAATTAAATTATGAATATGTACCATATACAATTGGATTTGAAAATATAGAAGTTTTATATGATACAGGTCTTTTATTTGGTATTTTAGGAGCCGTAATGGACGTTGCTATTACAATCAATGCAGCAGTATGCGAGCTTATTAGAGTATCAACTACACTTACAATGAAAAAACTCATAAATTCAATTCAAGAGATTGCATATGATATTATGGGAACAATGATAAATGTAGTATTCTTTACATTTATTTGTGGAGAAATTCCAGTATACGTATTAAAAATGCTTAATGGTTACTCATTTATAGAGATTATGAAAAATGGTGAGGAATTTGAAATTATTAGATTCCTAGTTGGAGCTTTAGGAATTGTGTTAGCTATTCCAGTATCTGGAGTAATTGCAGTATTAGTAAATCATAAAGGATTCAAAGCAAAAAAGGAGGATAAATAATGATTATATTAGCATTATCAATAATTTTATTTCTTTTAATGTCGGCAATAGCTGATGAAAGAGGAATTAGAGCCTTTTTTGCAATTATAGGAAATATAGTTTTATTAGTAATATCACTATATTTATTTGCAGGTAGATATAATATATATGTTATTACATTTGTGTGTGGAATATTATTCTTAGTGATTACGCTGTTTGCCCAAAATGGTGTAAATGTAAAAACAATTTCTTCTATGATATCTATTGCAGCAGTAATGCTTATTTTAGTTGTAATAGGATATATAGTAGTTAATAGATACGCATTAGGTGGATTTGGAGAATTATATACTTTCGATGAAGACATTGCATTTTTGAAAAATAGAATTGGAGTTAATGCAAATGATCTGTTTACAAGTGCATGTATTTTAGGTGGAATAGGTGCCATATGTGATACAGCATTGTCAGTGGCAACTGTAGAATACGAAGTGTTTAATAACAACAAAGATTTGCCTATTGCTAAATTGATAGAAGCTGGAAATAATGTTGGAAAAGATATTTTAGGAACAACAATTAACACATTATTGTTTGCTCAATTTGGAGATTCATTCTGTATCTGGATTCTCTTTATAAGAAGAAAATATGATATAGAAGGAATTTTAAATTCAAAATCATTTATGCAAGCAATGTTAATGGTGGTAATTTCAAGTATTGGATGCTTAGCTATTATTCCATTAACTTCTGTGGTTATGGCAAATATTCTGAATTTTGTAA
The DNA here is from genome assembly GCA_900113385.1 of Lachnospiraceae bacterium C7. Lineage (GTDB taxonomy): Bacteria > Bacillota > Clostridia > Lachnospirales > Lachnospiraceae > Roseburia. The sequence continues at coordinate 60,453 of FOPE01000011.1, read as the reverse complement.
AAAAAAGCAACAAATATGGCAATTTAGAACAGAAAAATTAGGTATTGTATTGCAAAATAAATGATGATAAAATGGATGAAATAACCTTTTGAAAGGCTATGAAATTTTATTATTTAGAGGTGCAATATGAAACGAACCGTTAGAGAATTGGTAGCAAGATGGACTTTTTTAATTGTAGGATTATTTATTATGGCTTTTGGAATCGCACTTTCCATAGTTGCAGATCTAGGGACAAGTCCACTTTCTAGTCCACCATATGTGTTAAGTTGTGTACCAAATGTTAAATGGACAGTAGGCAATTTAACTATTATGATGCATTGTATTTTTATTATTTCTCAGATTTTGATTTTGAGAAAAAAATACCAAGTTATTCAGTTATTACAGCTTCCTGTAGCTTTTATTTTTGGGTACATGAATGATTTTGCTTTATATATAGTAAAAGATGTGTGTAATATTACATATAACAACTATGCACAACAGTGGATTTTATGTATGATAGGAATTGTATTAGTAGCAATTGGAGTAAGTGCAGAGATAATTGCAGATGTAGTTACTCTTGCAGGAGAGGGTATCGATGTTGCAATTAGTCAAGTGACACCAATTAAATTTGAAACAATAAAGGTTATAATGGATGTGGCACTTGTTACACTTGCAGCAATTTTCTCATGGTTATTCTTAGGAAAAGTAGTAGGTGTTCGAGAAGGAACATTAGCATCAGCAATTCTAGTAGGAGTTATTGTTAATTATATTAATATTCCTTTAGGAAAACTAGACGACTGGTTTAAAAGTTTAAGCAGAAAAGAAATTCAAGAAGAAGCGTAATTATATTTGTGGTACAATATTGAGAAGAAATATATTATAGAGACATAACATATTACGGAAAATATAGTACAGCAAATATAGTACACAAATATAGTACAAAAATATATAAAAATAAAAAGTCGCACTGTATGTTGAAAAAAACAACAATAGTGCGATTTTTTGGTTTACTTTATTATTTCAAAATGATATATTTAGAGTTGGATGGTATTCGGAAGAAACTATACCAATTTTATTTTATGAAGAGTTTATAGGGAACATGAAATTTATTACAATCAACACTAGTTTTAAATATTTGTGAGAGACTTCATAGGGAAAAAGGTATAAAACTGCATGAATATAGCTCGTATCATTTCGTTGAACGGGACTTTTATCACCTATCTTTTAAAAGCATAAAGGAGGTGGTATCATGAAAATTGGTTTTATAGGAGCAGGCAAAGTAGGTTTTTCTATTGGAAAAATGCTTGCAGACCATGGCAAAGATGTCATAGGCTATTATAGCCGTAATCCAATTTCCGCAGAAAAAGCGGCAGAATTTACCAAAACAATGCAATATTTAGAGTTAGAAAAATTAGTAAAAGACAGTGATATTCTGTTTTTGACTGTGCCAGATGATGCCATAGAGACAGTTTGGCAGCAGATAAAACAGTATCCATTAGCTAACAAAATGATATGTCATTGCAGCGGGTCGTTATCTTCGACCATTTTTTCAGATATTGAGAAAACCAAAGCATATGGTTACTCAATCCATCCATTACTGGCAGTATCGGATAGATACAAATCGTACCAGGAAATTCCAAAGGCATTATTTACAATAGAGGGAAGCAAAGAAAAAATCCAGGAAGCTAAAAAACTTTTTAAGGATTGCGGTATTAAAGTAGAGATTATTGATCAAAAGGTAAAAACAAGGTATCATGCAGCAGCAGTTATGAGCTCAAATTTAATTGTTGGATTAATTGATGCGGCTCAAGAAGAGTTAAAAAAATGTGGCTTTTCAGATGAAGGAGCCAAAATGGCGTTAGCCCCTTTGATCAAAGGAAATGTTGAAAATGTTTTGAAAAAAGGGACAAAGGAATCATTAACAGGTCCAATAGAAAGAAATGATGTAGGCACTATAAAAAAACATTTAGAAACACTAGATGGAATAAATAAAATAGTGTATGAAATTTTGTCTAGCAGAACATTAGAACTAGCCGAAGTTAAGAATCAAAATTGTAATTATAGCCAAATGGAAAAAATATTAAATTTATGTAATTAAATAAAAAGTTTAAGAAATGAGAAGGAGAATCTGAAAATGAAAAACACAGTAACAACATTGCAAAAGATGAAAAATGAAGGAAAAAAAATCAGCATGTTAACATGCTACGACTATACAACAGCGTGTTTAATGGAAGAAGCAGGGATAAATGGAATTTTAATCGGAGATTCATTAGGAATGACGATGATGGGATATGATGATACATTACCAGTTACAGTTGATGATATTATTCACCATTGTGCAAGTGTGTCTCGAGGATTGAAAGATACATTTTTAGTAGCTGACATGCCATTTATGTCATATCAGACATCAGTTTATGATGCAGTAAAAAATGCTGGTAGATTAATAAAAGAAGGACATGCACAAGCAGTAAAATTAGAAGGAGGAGCTAGTGTATGTAAACAAATTGAAGCAATTGTAAAATCAGATATTCCAGTAGTTGCACATATTGGACTTACACCACAATCTATTAATGCATTTGGTGGATTTAAGGTACAGGGAAAAAATATTGACAGAGCAAAGCAGTTATTAGAGGACGCAAAAGCAGTAGAAAAAGCAGGAGCGTTTATGGTTACATTAGAATGTGTACCAGCTAAACTTGCTACATTAATCAGTGAAGAACTTACAATTCCAACTATTGGAATTGGAGCAGGAAATGGATGTGACGGTCAAATTTTAGTTTACCAGGATATGTTAAATATGTTTTCAGGTCTTAAACCAAAATTTGTAAAACATTTTGCAAATATTGGTGAAGAAATGAAGAGCGCATTTAAGGCATATGACGAAGAAGTAAAATCAACAGCATATCCAGCAGAAGAACATTGCTTTAAGATAAGTGATGAGGTTATGGAAGCTTTAGAAGAAGAGTGCAAAGAAGAGCATGCCAAAGAAGTAGAGTTTGAAGTAAATCGTGCAGAGAGAGTTTAGATAGGAGAAAAGAAAATGATTAAAACAGGAAAAATTAGCGAAGTAAAAGAAAATGTTAGAAAATGGAAAAAAGCAGGACTTTCAATTGGATTAGTTCCAACAATGGGATATTTACATGAAGGCCACGCAAGTTTAATAAAAAAAGCAAGAGAAGAAAATGATAAAGTTATAGTTTCAGATTTTGTTAACCCAATTCAATTTGGACCAAAAGAAGATTTAGGAACATATCCTAGAGATTTTGAAGCTGATTGTAAATTATGTGAGGGAATTGGAGCAGATCTTATTTTTCATCCAGAACCATCAGAAATGTATGAAGGGGATTTTCATTCATATGTAGGAGTAAATACATTGTCTGAAGGATTATGTGGTAAAACTAGACCAATTCATTTTAACGGTGTTTGCACAGTAGTAACAAAATTGTTTAATATTACAGAAGCCGATAGAGCTTATTTTGGACAAAAAGATGCACAACAGCTTGCTATTGTAAGAAGAATGGTAAGGGATTTAAATTACAATATTACAATTGTAGGATGTCCAATTATTCGAGAAGAAGATGGTCTTGCTAAAAGCTCAAGAAATACATATCTTAAACCAGATGAAAGAGAAAAAGCTACAATTTTACATAAAGCATTATCTGAAGGTGAAAGAATGGTAAGAGACGGAGAAACAGACGCAAATAAAGTGGTAAAAGTAGTTCGTGATATCATAGAATCAGAGCCACTTGCAAAAGTTGATTACGTAGAAATTGTAGACTGGAATGAATTACAAAAAGTAGAAAAAATAGATGGACCAATTCTTATGGCGGTGGCTGTATATATTGGAAAGGTCAGACTTATTGACAATTTTATTGTTGAAAACTCAATGGTTATAGAGATGGTTTAGTAGATAAGACGTCAAAAATGATGTAGATAAAGCTATTCATATTAAAGCTATTTATATGAAATATGATATATAAATTAAAAATAAGATACAAAGATATACGGAGGCAAAGAAATGAATCTTACAATGTTAAAGGGAAAAATCCATAGAGCAGTAGTTACACAGGCAGCATTAGATTATGTTGGAAGCATTACAATTGATGCTGATTTATTAGACGCAGCAGGGATTAATGAATATGAGATGGTTCATATCGCAGATGTAGAAAATGGCAATCGTTTTGAAACATATACTATTGCAGGCGAAAGAGGAAGTGGAATGATTTGCCTTAACGGAGCAGCAGCAAGGGAAGTTCAGGTAAATGACCATGTGATAATCATGTGTTATGCATCTGTAGATGAAAAAGAAATAAAAGAACACAAACCACAAGTAGTATTTGTGGATGAAAAAAATCATATTTCAAGAAAAACATGCTACGAAAAACATGGAAGATTAGAAGATATGAAATAAATTATTAAAAAATATAACACAAATTGTGTAGAACAATGTGATTGCAAAATGTGTTACAAAATAAATGGGGTAAATAAAAAATAGTGTTTATTTAGTGAAAAAGTGTTTCCTAAGGGAATATATCTTATTGAAATGAAAGATGTACTGAAGGGGACACTTTTTTATTATGTTAAATGAGTTATGAAAAAAATATTTATAGTGAAAAAAAGAGTGTCGTTCGTAAAAAAAAGGTAGACAAATAGAGTGGAAAGTAGTATATTTACAAAATTGAATAGTATAGGAATTTAGCAAAGTACATAAATTTTAATGTTAACTATTCCTATGTGAAAAATTATATTAAAGTAAGCCAAGAATGTATATCGTTTACATTAGAGTGTTATTTGTAAAAAAAAAGTGTCGTTTGTGAAGGGAGATGATAAATTAAGAAAAATTTATCAGGTGAACAATGTTAGAGAATTATACAACAAGGAAGGATAGCATAATGAAGGAAGAAAAAATACTACAGGTAAAGAACGTTTCTAAAAAATACAAAAATGAGGTGGCACTAGAAGATGTTAGTTTTAATTTAACAAGTGGTAAGGTTGTTGGATTAGTAGGACCAAACGGTGCTGGAAAAAGTACTATTATGAAAATAATCTGTGGATTAATTAGTAATTATACAGGCCAAGTATTATTAAATGGTAAAGATGTAAGAAAGATTAAAAGTAACAAAAAAGAAATTGGTTGTTTAATAGAAAGTCCAGGATTTTATCCAGAAAGCACAGGACTAGAAAATATGAAGTTCGCCGCAAAATTGTCTGGAAATTATTCTAAAAATCAAATCGATGAATATGCCAAAAAGCTAAATTTAACAAAGGATTTGAAAAAGAAAGCAAAAAATTATTCGTTAGGTATGAAACAAAAACTTGGAATTTGCATGGCTCTTTTGGGAAAACCACAAGTCCTAATTTTAGATGAGCCAACAAATGGATTAGATCCAAGTGCAACACCAGCTGTAAGGGAAATAATAAAATATGCAGCTCAAACTCTTGGTATGGCAGTATTAGTTTCAAGTCATATTTTATCCGAATTAGAGATAGTATGTGATGAAATTGTTTTTATAAAGAAGGGACATGTACTTGAAGAAAATAATATAAGAGAAGAAAGACAATTACCTAAATATGTAATAGAAACAGATCAGTTAAAAGAAACAGAAACAGAATTGAAAAAATTAGGATTTAATGCAAAAATTATAGAAAATCATTTAGAAGTGGACATTAAAGAAGAAGAATTACAAAAAGTTTTACCGCAATTAATAAGCAAAGGTATATTTGTTAAAGGAATGTATCATAAAAAAGAAAAGCTAGAAGAAAAATATAATAAGGTGATGGGAGCATAAAAATGGACAGAATATTATTTGTTGGAATATTTAAATTTAAAGAGAACTTAAAACAAAAAAGCACATTGTATTTTTTGTTGTTTTCGCTTTTTGTATTTGTATGTGGAATAGTAAGACAATTAGGAGTTAATAAAAATGCAAGCGGAACGTTTTTGATGTTTGTGGTACTGTGCAATATATATATTAATTTTGTTGCAGCCTATATGTTTGCAAATGAGTTTTCAAATGGTATGTATAAACAATTGGCAACATCAAATATGAATTCATTTAGTTTTATAATTGGTAGAACACTTTCTGTTGTAATGACTTCAGCATTTATGGGATTCATAGCTATAGGATGTTATGCTGTATGGACAATTGTTGGAAAAGAAAAAGTCAATGTTTCGGACATGACTGGAACGTTTATATTTTTTATTATTTTAGCGTTTTACATATCACAAGTATCATATTTGTTATCAGAATTGTTTTTAAATTACAAATCAACTGTGATATTTGTTGCATTGTACACACTAGTTTTTCCATATGCCTATGTAATGGTAAAAAGTTTATGGAAAAGCGTAGATTTAATAGAAAAAATGCCTATTTGGCGTTTGAGAGCTAGGGTTAGAAATGCAGATATACGAGTCGCAGATGTTACAGTTATTTTAGGGATATCCCTAGTTTATATGTTGTTAGGATTGATTATAGAACAAAAAAGTGATTTTTCTAGAGTTAATGGAGACCAACAAGATGAGTAAAGAGTTAGAAATTTTAAAAAAAGATTTTAAACATTTAGTAAAAAGTAAAACGATGATATTTTATATTTTAGTAGGACTACTTGTGATAGTTATGGCGTGGAATATTCCAAAGAGAGGGTTTATGGATTTTTCATTAAATGAAATCATTACAATTTTATTATTGAGCTATGGGGTATATTTTAAGGTCCTATTGTTAATGATAAGTTGTGAAGTTTTTGCATGTGATTACATATCAGCAAGTAGAAAAATAGTTTTTACGTCACAAATTCCTAAATATATGATTTATTTTGAAAAATTAATTGCTAATATATTGTGTAGTTTTATATTAGGAGGAATTTATCTTGGACTAGAAATTATTGTTAAATATAAAACAAATAGTGCAATCAACATGCGTGACATAGTTGAGTCAATCCTAGTGTTTATATGTATTGATTTGGTGTTTGCCGTAACAGCAATGTTTTTGAATATAGTAACTAAAAAATATACAATTTCATTAATCATACAACTTGTTTTTTTCTCAGGAAATCTAGGAGTATTTATTTCAAAGATAGGTTCACAGATCTCAAATCCAATTTTTAGAAAAATTGTAAAAAACAATATTTTTTCAGTTGTGGACACTTGTTTTTCTCAACAAAAATTTGTGTCAGATTTATGGAAATATATTTTATGTTATATAATTATTGCTGTTTTTTTAGGCAATATTTTATTAATGAAAAAAGATGTTAATTAAAAAAGTTAATTAAAATAAAGTGATAGTATCAAATGATTTGTGGAAATCAAAAGAAACATTATTTGGTACTATCAAAAATGGAGAAGTAGCAATGATAGTATGTTTTTTTCTAAAAAAACAATACAAAAATACCAGTAGGTAGAAGTAGAATCCAAATATTAAAAATTTTGCTCGAAAACGACAGGGAAAAAAAGAATATATAACCATAAAAAATAATTAATATATACTAAAGATACAAAAAAAGACATAAGAATTATGCTCATAGTATACAAAAATCGTCAAAATTGGTATTTTTTAGTAGACATTTGAAACGTTTACATTTATAATTTAAACAAATGAAGTGAATATGTAATTATAATATGTGGTTATATTAAAGAAGATGTACGAAATATAAAGCGTGCAACAACATTTTCTACAGATTACATGAAGCTTTTTTTTAGGAAGAGATTGTAGAAAGGAAACATTATTAATGGACAAGAAGAAAAAAAGAAGCAAGTTTTCTGGCAAATTAGGTTTTGTATTAGCTGCAGCCGGAAGCGCAGTTGGTTTAGGTAATATTTGGAGATTTCCATACCTTGCAGCAAAGTATGGTGGAGGAATTTTTCTATTAGTATATTTAATTTTAGCTTTTACATTTGGTTACACAATGATTATGTCAGAATCCACATTAGGTAGAATGACTAACAAAAGTCCAGTAGGAGCATTTAAGCATTTCAAAGTAGGGCCAATTCTTAATATTGGTGGATGGATGAACGCAATTATTCCATTATTAATCGTACCTTATTATTCAGTAATCGGTGGTTGGGTTATGAGATATTTCGTTGGTTATGCAACAGGTCATGGCAAAGAATTATCCCACAAAGACACATTTACTAATTTTATAGGTTCAAGTCAGCAACAAGTAATTTGGTTTTTAATTTTTTCATTGATTACGATTATTATCATTTTTGCAGGAGTACAAAATGGTATTGAGAAGGTATCGAAGTTTATGATGCCAGTTTTAGTTGTTTTAGCAGTAATCGTTGTAATTTATTCAGTTACTAGACCTGGAGCTATAGAAGGAGTTAAGTATTTTCTAATTCCAAATTTCAAGGATTTTTCATTAATGACAGTAGTAGCAGCGTTAGGACAGATGTTTTACTCATTATCTATTGCTATGGGTATTTTATTTACATTTGGTTCTTATATGAAAAAAGATATTGATATTGAAGGCTCAACAGAGCAAGTTGAAATTTTTGACACAGCCATTGCTATTTTAGCTGGACTTATGATTATTCCAGCAGTATTTGCATTTAATGGTGGTTCAAAAGCAACTTTAAATGCAGGTCCAAGTTTAATGTTTGTTTCATTACCAAACGTGTTTAATAGCATGGGACTTGGAACAATTATTGGTGTTTTATTCTTTATGTTAGTTATGTTTGCAGCATTAACAAGTTCTGTAGCACTTGCAGAAAGTGTTGTTTCGACATTTGAAGATGAATTACATTTATCTAGAAGAAAAGCTGCAGTATTAACGGGAACAATTATTATTGTATTAGGTTTATTATCAGCATTAGGGTTTAATGTGTTATCAGGAGTAACACCATTAGGTATGAGTTTCCTTGATTTCTTTGATTTCTTAACAAACTCAGTTATGATGCCGATTGCAGCTATTGCAACATGTGTATTAATTCTTAAAGTTGTAGGATTAGAGAAAATCGAAGAGGAAATTACAAGTACATCGAAGTTTAGAAGAAAGTTTATTTATAATTTTGTAATGAAATATTTATCTATTATATTATTAGTAGTAATTTTAGTAAGTTCTGTATTGAATGCATTAAATATTATACATATCTAAAAAATATGATAGGAGAATAATTATGAAACATAAGAAAAAAGGTGGATTTAGTGGGCAACTTGGTTTTGTAATGGCAGCAGCAGGAAGTGCAGTAGGATTGGGAAATATATGGAGATTCCCATATCTTACTGCAAAAGACGGCGGTGGAATATTTTTATTAGTGTATTTTATACTAGTAATCACATTCGGATTTACTTTACTTACTAGTGATCTTGCCATTGGAAGAAAAACGAAAAAAAGTTCAATTTATGCATATGGAAAAATGAAAAAGGGATGGAAGTTTTTGGGGGTTTTAACATTCATTGTTCCAGCACTTATTATGACTTATTATGCAGTAATCGGAGGATGGATTACAAAGTATGTAACAATTTACTTGACTAATAGTGGAGATGAAGCTACAAAAGATGGATATTTTACAGGGTTTATTACATCAAATGTTGCACCAATAGCTTTTATGTTTATTTTTATGGCTATTACATCTCTTATAGTCTTTTTGGGAGTTGAAAAGGGGATTGAAAAATTTTCAAAAATTATTATGCCAGGGTTGTTTATAATCATAATAATTATTGCAGTTTATTCATTAACATTGGAATTTTCGGGAAAAGATGCTTCGGGAAAAGCGGTTGTTAGAACAGGTTTAGAGGGCCTAAAAGTGTACGTTATACCAGATTTTAAAGGTATGACGATTCAAAGATTTTTACAAATTTTATTAGATGCAATGAGTCAATTATTTTTCTCATTAAGTGTATCTATGGGAATTATGATTACATATGGCTCATATGTAGATGACAAAGTTGACATGAATAAATCTATTACACAGATAGAAATATTTGATACAATTGCAGCATTTTTAGCTGGTATGATGATCATTCCTAGCATCTATGTTTTTTCAGGAATCGAAGGAATGTCAGCAGGACCAGGTTTGGTATTTATCTCATTGCCAAAAGTGTTTAAGGCTATGGGATTGCCGGGAAAATTAGTTGGATTAGTATTCTTTGTAATGGTATTTTTTGCAGCATTGTCATCATGTATATCAGTGTTAGAGACATTAGTAGCAAATTGCATGGAGCTATTCCATGTCACAAGGAAAAAAATAACTTGCATCCTTACTATAATTTATACAGTTGCGTCTGTAGTAATTTGTTTAGGATACAATGTATTTTATTTCGAATTTAAGCTACCAAACGGTTCAGTTGGACAGCTTTTAGATATAATGGATTATGTGAGCAATAGCTTCTTAATGCCACTTATTTCATTGCTTTCAGCTATTTTAATAGGTTGGGTAGTTGGACCAGATTGGGTTACAGATGAAGTACAAAAAAACGGGGAAAAATTCAAACGAAAAATGGTTTATCGTATTATGATTAAATACGTTGCACCAGTTGTGTTTGTAATTTTATTTATGCAGTCTATTGGTATTTTAAAATAATTAAATATTGTTAAGAATATTATTCAGGGGATTAATGTTAAATAATATTCTTATTAAGAGATATTAAAGACTAATAAAGCTCATCAGTTTCAAAGGGGAGAAGCTGATGAGCTTTTTTTATATCTTAGACGGGGTATTTTGTTTTTAATTAAAGCATAGGTAAATCCCAGGGTAAATCTTACGAGGGGGATTTAAAGACTTAGTCGTAATCCTTTAGTAATGTAAAATCGTTTGATTTCTTTTGGATATGAATCTGCCTTTTGCTGAAAATTATAAAAGCAATTAAGGTGTTTAAAAGTATAATTAAAAATCCGTCAAAAACAGAAAAAACGAAAGTCTCTTTAAATAAATTGGTGGACAATAAAGTGGATACCGTGTAGTAAAAGGCTATAGAAAGAACAGAAGAGATAAAATCTATCTGAATTAATTCTAAAGCATTACTACAAGTTAAAAATCCTTTAGTAAGTCCTAAACCGCGTATTATAGCGTATTCTTTACCATCTTTTATGCTAAATAATTGACAAATATTTAAACCAAATATAATAGCTACAATTATACAAATGATAGATAATAGTCTAAGCATTTTTACATAGCCGTCAAGTAAGCTAAGTAAGGCATCATTTAAATCACTTATATTTAAAAACATAGCACCCTTTAGGGATTTAGCTTCAGCTGTAATGGTAGCAGAATCACAGTTCATTAAGTACATTTCCTTGGAAAATGATTCTTTAGCATCAGTTAAAACATTACTTGTGTTATCAGATAAAATAATTGTTGGATTTATATTTTTTGAAACATAAATACCTTTTATTTTAAATGAAGCAGAAATGTCATTATAGGAAATAGTTAAGTTGTCTCTAAGATTTAAATTATGGTCTTTAGCAAATACATCTGAAATTAGAACACCTGAACCTTCAAAAAGATTAACTCCAGATTTAATTTTATATTTAAGACCATAATTCTCCTCAGATGTTTTAGCAAATATAACAGGTACTAATGAGTTGTTACTTGGGTCTATAGTTGTGCAATCAAAGTTTACATCAAATTTAGAATAAGTTATTTTTTTGATAGGGTTAAAATCTTTTTTCGCAGAAACAAAAGCTATGTGATTATAAGGTAAAGTGTCGTTTAGTCCCTTAGAATAGCTGTCTGTAAGCCCTTGTGGAAGTCTAAAACCAAAGAGGATAAAGGAGCTCATAAACACTAGTGATACAACAACAAGAGCATTTGAGCATTTTCTGCTTTTGATTTTTTTGAAGGTATAGTTGCCACATTTCCATGAAAGCGGGATAGATGACAAAATATATATTAGCAAAATTGAAACAACAAAAAGTAAAAGTAAAACTATAAAAATAATTACGCTACTAATAAATGCAGTTATAGTTCCAACATAGATCGAATACACAAACATGGAGATTATGGTTATCAAAATCATTGAAAAACCATGGCGTCTTTTAAAGGTAGCAGGTTCATCTCCTTTTATAACAGCTAGAGGCTTTAAATGTTTAATTTTTTTTGCTAGAGTAAAACCATATAAAATATAGATGATTTCAAACAAAATGCAACCTACAAATATTGTTAAAGCAGAGTTAATACTAAAGGTGTTTTTAGAAGTTATTCCATTGTATTTTAGCATTAGAAAGCTGATTTTATTACTAAGAATGGCTCCTAAAATTATACCTAAAGTTGTGGTACTAAAAAATTCCAACAAAAAGGCATTTTTAATATTTTTTGAAGGAATATTTGAAAGTTTCATAGCTGCAATGTCTTTGTTGCGTAAGGATAAAATCATATTTAAACATGAAATAATTGCAAAAAGTGTAAATAAAAATACGATAGTATTTAACATGTTTATAATTAAGACAGTGCTATTTATTTTTTCAGCATTTTCCTTAGCTACATCTTCAGTTGAACTAATTAGGCAATTAGAATTAAAATCTTTTTTAAAGTCTTTTTTTAGTTGAGCTTTAAGAGATTTTATTTTTGAAGAAGAATCACTTTTGGCATTTATAAGGTATAAATGGGCATACGGCTTTGTATCGATGGATATATTCTTAGAGTTTAGCTTTACGTACCCCAATTGTGATGCTTGAGATGATACGCCAAAGTTTAAATCATCAATAGATTTTATAGTGTAATTTTCTCCTAAAACACTTATCTTATCTTTTAAATGTAAATTTAATTTTTCAGCAGTTGTACTAGAAACAGTAGCTTCGTTATCAGCAAGATTATCTTCGGTTACTAGGTCAATGTAGTAATCGTTTTTTTGGTGGTGTATAGAAGCATTGTAAGCTTGTTTATAAGTGTAATTTTTAATTACGCCACTATCCACTAGTGAATCTAGCTTGTCGCAGACATTTTGGGATTTATAATTCATCTCAATTTTAATGTCAGCACCATTAATGCGTTTTTGGCTTTTTTCTGAAGCAGTAGTCATTGTATTGATTATTACAGGAACGGACAATGCCATGCAAGTAGCTATAGTCACGGAGATGCAGATAAAAAAATATAAAATTTTGCTAGATTTAAATTGTTTTAAGTTATAACTGGTAAAAATATTAAGGGTTCTCAATTAAGCGACCTCCCTCTAAAATGACTTTGCGTTTACCGGACATCCAAATATCATTATCGTGAGTTACAATTACAAGAGCAGAATTGTTTTCTTTTGAAAATTCAAGTAAAAGTTCTAAAATTTCAGAACTAGTTTCTTTGTCTAAGGCACCTGTAGGTTCATCACAAAATAAAACTTTAGGATCATTCATTAAAGCACGAACAATAGATACACGTTGTGCTTCACCACCTGATAATAAAGAAATTTTAAAATTCTTTTTTTCACGTAATCCTACTTTTGTAAGAAGTAATTTAGCTTTTTCAATGGCGTCACGTCTAGGAATAATTTTATAATCCACTGGTAAAAGTACATTCTCTAGAACTGATAAAGAGCTAATTAGGTTGGTTGATTGAAAAACCATACCAATGTTGTGCATGCGAAGGGATTCAAGTTGTTTTTCTTTTTTAAAATTCACTTTGAAATCGTCGTAGTAGAGGGCACTTCGTATGTCATGATCTGGTGAAAGTAACAAAGATGTAATACCTAAAAGAGTTGACTTTCCACAGCCAGAAGGCCCTTTTATAGTTATAAAATCATTATCATTAATTTGAAAATTTACGTTATCTAAAACCTTTTGTGAAGTAGATCCAGTTTTAAAAGTTTTGCTAATGTGTTCAAGTTTAATCATTTACCTCTCCTTTAAATTTCAAATCGCAGAAATTAAAAATACCTTTAATAAAACCTGCAATTACGTTAAATAAAATACTTATAGCCATGAAGCTTAAAAATAAAAGTGGCAATATATAAATAAAAATATTGTTGAAAGCATCAAGGCCATTATAAATATCGTTATTTGTCAACATATAAATTATTTTTTTGAGTTGCAAAGCCACATAATCTATATTTTTAAATATACTTATAGAATATATGAGGGCCATGGCAACTGATACAAAAATAGTTATTACATATAACCAAGAAAAAAATACATATTTTCGTGATGCATTTTTTCCTTTACCTAATATTTTTTCAAATGCATGTTGGGATAGATTATCTAAGCCTAAGCCATCGCAAAACAGCCAATAGCCATCAAGTTTTAAAATAGGCAATAGATTAATTACAACAGCAACGGCAATTGAAATATTAGTAACAAAAAAAGTGGTATCCTTTGTAATAAAACCAAGAGCTGTAAGGGGAATTAGTAGCATCATTTGAAAGTAAATACCACCTATATCAACAAGTACCCTTTGTTTGTTAGAGGCACGCCAAGTGTTTGACATATCCACAAACATTACAGGGTAAAACAAGTATATCCCCATACCAATTTTCCCCACAGGGATATTAAAAAAATATGCTGCAATAATATGTCCAAATTCGTGAATAATCATATCTATATATACGATAAGAAGGACTTTTAAGCTGTTAGTATATGATGTTGATAATCCTCTATCAAACATTTGCCACCCAGATAAAACGATTGATGTAATAATTAAAAAAATTATAGGGAGTGCAAAAGTTTTTTTGTATAAGAAGGTAAGCCTACTGAAAAAACTAGCAAGTTTATCTGATTCAATTAAATTAATTTTAAACCACAGTAAAGAATCGTTTTTTCGCTGATAAGCTTGGCCTTCAAACATATTGTTAGGTAAAAATACCTTATCAATAATATCTATAAGTTCTTCTTTTGAAATATCTATTTCATTAAGAGCTAAAATATTTATTATGTCATCTAAAGAATTTTCACCATCAAAACAATCAAAAATTAATTTGGCAGTGGAAGATATTTTTACATGGTGTTCTTTGCTAAAGGACATTATCCGCTTAGCAGAATTATCACAATCTGAAATAGTGTATTTTTTTCCTTTTAAATAGTTATAATCCATAAATATACCCTTTATTTAATATTATACTTTTATTGTGTCTTTTAATTGGTTATAAGCGTTTTTCTAATTGTTTAATAATAATTTTTTTGACATATAAGTCGATTGTATTTTTTATATCGCTACAAACTGTGTCATCCATAGATCCATTTTGATCAAGAGCTTTAATAGGACAACCGCCACCACAAACAAAAGCGTATTTGCATTCTTTACATTTTGGAATGTTAAATACAGAACGTTTTGTCCATTTATCGTAGCTGTTTTTGTCGAAATAAACCCCATTTTCATCGAAATGTCCGATACTGTGCTTCCCTTTGCCACTGTAGGTAAGGCAACTAGTGATTAAGCCATCAGGTGAAAAGCAAAGCTCAGTTTTTGAAGTAGCACCACAGTAATGAGTTTTACAAAAGTTGTTTTTGGAAGCTGGATTAAAAAATTGATTTAGGTATCCAATACAAGGTGATACAACAAATTTTATAATACCAGAACCATCGGTTTTATAGCCATTGCGGATTAATCCATCTAAAAGCTCAGATTCCTCTAAGGTAGTAGTGGATTGACTAGAAAAATCTACTACAGGAGATGCGTAAGGCAAAATATGAGCAGATTTATCCCAACCGTTTTCTTGAATAATTTTATAAAGATCAGGCAATCCGTTAATATTGTCTGCATCAACATTTACACGTAAAGCTATTCTAATATTGTTGGCAATTAATTTATTTATATTTTTACAAATCATGTCAAAAGTACCAGAACCATCAGCCTTTATACGGCGACAATCATGTATTTCTTTTTGACCATCTAAAGTGATTTGGATATTTAAAACGTCACGATATTCAGTTAAAAGATCCATATAAAAGTCAATAAGAGTACCGTTGGATACGATGTTTACTTCAATATCATTAGCCTTGCTAAAACGTAAAATTTCTTCTACAATATTGCGATTTTTTGGTAAAAGAGGTTCTCCACCAAAAATACGAATTTTTAATTTTTGATTTTTGTTTTTTAGCTTAAGGTGGTTTTCTTTTTTGACTTGGGAAATATAGTCTAATATTGTGTGAAGTTGCTCCATAGACATTTCTTTAAGATTAATATGTTGGTCATTATCTTCGAAGCAGTAGGTGCATCGCAAGTTACAACCTAGGGTAGGTAAAATAATGAATTCACCACAGAAAGATTGATCATACAAAAAATCATCATAGGCCTTTGCTTTAGCAATAAGTTTTTTCTCGCCATCTTTTTCAGTGAATAGGTATCCACGCTGCTTTAACTGGTTAAAAAGTGGATCTGAAGGTGCTATAGCAGATAAATCTCCATTAGAAAACTCCTCAATTTGCTTAGCAGCTTTATCATCTACAATATCAAGTGCTCCAGTAAAAGTATTGATTAATAGATGGTTGTCGTCTTTTATTCTATATAATAAAAAATATTTGGTAAATGTAGTCATAAAAAATTCCTCGATAAAAATTGATTTGTGATTAACATAGAAATATGCCCTACTAGGCATAAATCTGTCGCCAAAAAATGAAGAATTTGGCGACAGATAAAAATAGACATTTTTAATGTCGTTAGTGTTGAGTGTTAAAAGGTAAAATGATTACCAATTAAATGTGAAACAGAAGCAAGAAAAATTAAAACATCCATTCCAGAAACAAAATTCTTCTCTTGTCTCCATTTCTTCTACAGAAATATCTGTCCAAAGATTATTGTTTAAGTTTTTCATAATAGTGTCCTCCTAATTTTTATTTACTAGCAATATCCTACATGAATATTCATAAAAACTAGTATAGAAATAGAATATAAAAATTAAAGGAAACTGTCAATAGACTTGACAAAATTGACAAAAAAATGACAAAAAGGTTTTAATAAAAAAAATTAACTAAAAATAGCAAAAATATTAGCGCTTAAAACCGTTTTATAAAAGATAAATAAAAACCATTAAAAAAATATAAAAATGGAAACTCCCCCTAACCGCTTTTAATAAGTAAATAATAATACAAATTAGATTTTTAAAAACATAATATGGAGAAAAAACAAAATATAACTAAAAAACAAGAATTAAAATTGATTAATTTTAAAAAAATCTAAAAGAATATATTATAGAAGTATTAGTTATGCTTATAATAAAAACTAAAATAATTTGAAAACAACTATAAAAAAGCAAAATACTTCAATTTATTTTGGAAAAAATAGTCAAAAAAAATCTGGAAAATTGTTCAATTCTAACAAAATAAAATTGTTTTTAATATTTCTATTGATTAATTCCCAAAACATGATACAATGTATTTGAAAAAAAGTTAAAATATTTTAGGAAAGGCTAAACAACAATGGAAGAAACAAAGAAAATTACTTGTGAAGAGCAAGGACCAATTACAGACGAACTCCTTACAAAGATGAACGCCTACTGGCGTGCAGCAAACTATTTATCAGCTGCTCAGTTATACTTATTAGACGATCCACTTCTCAGAAGAGAATTAACAATGGATGACATTAAAAAGAAGATCGTAGGTCATTGGGGAACAGTACCAGGACAGAACTTTATTTATACACACTTAAACAGAGAAATTAAACGTTATGACTTAGACATGATTTTATTATCAGGTCCAGGACACGGCGGAAACTTCTTTATCGCTAATACATACCTTGAAGGTTCATATAGCGAAGTTTATCCAAATATCAGCGAGGATATGGATGGTTTACAGAAATTATGTAAACAATTCTCATTCCCAGGCGGAGTACCAAGCCACTGTGCACCTGAAACACCAGGTTCAATCAACGAAGGTGGTGAGTTAGGTTACTCAATCGCTCACGGATTCGGAGCTGTATTTGATAACCCAGATTTAATTGCTACAGTAGTAGTAGGTGATGGTGAAGCTGAGACTGGCCCACTTGCAACTTCATGGCAGTCAAATAAATTCTTAAATCCAATCTCAGATGGTGCAGTATTGCCTATCTTACACATGAATGGATATAAAATTGCAAACCCAACAGTATTTGCTCGTATGTCACACGAGGAAGTTGAGAAATTCTTCGAAGGATGTGGTTGGAAACCATACTTCGTAGAAGGCGACGATCCAATGACAATGCACCGCAAGATGGCAGAAACATTGGATACAGTAATCGAAGAAATCAAAGCTATTCAAGAGCATGCTCGTACAACTGGCGATTCAACTCGTCCACAATGGCCAATGGTTATTCTTCGTACTCCTAAGGGATGGACAGGTCCTAAGGTAGTAGACGGACTTCAGATTGAAAATAGCTTCCGTGCTCACCAGGTACCTATCATGATGGATAAACCAGAGCACTTACAGATCTTAACAGATTGGTTAAAGAGCTATAAACCAGAAGAATTATTCGATGAAAAAGGTCGTTTAATTCCAGAACTTAAAGAGTTAACTCCAGTTGGAGATAGAAGACTTGGTTCTAACCCACACGCTAATGGTGGATTATTACGTCGTGATCTTCGTATGCCAGACTTCCGTAAATATGCATTTGACGTAACAGCTCCAGGTGCAAAAGACGGACAGGATATGATCGAACTTGGTAACTTCATCCGTGACGTTATCAAATTAAATAAAGATGAAAGAAACTTCCGTGTATTCGGACCAGATGAAACATTATCAAACCGTTTGAACCACATCTTTGAGGCTACAAACAGAGTTTGGAATGCTAAGACATTAGATACAGATGAATTCTTAGAGACAGATGGTCGTGTAATGGATTCAATGCTTTCAGAGCACTTATGTGAAGGTTGGTTAGAAGGATACTTATTAACAGGTCGTCACGGATTCTTCGCTAGTTACGAAGCATTCATGAGAATCATTGATTCAATGGTTGCTCAGCACGCTAAATGGTTAAAAGTATGTAACCAGTTACCATGGAGAGAGAAAATTTCTTCACTTAACTTAATCTTAAGCTCAACAGTATGGCAGCAGGATCATAACGGATTTACACATCAGGATCCAGGATTCATGGATCACATCGCTAACAAAAAAGCAGATGTTGTTCGTTTATATCTTCCACCAGATGCTAACTGCTTATTATCAACAATGGATCACTGCTTACGTAGCCGTAACTATGTAAACGTAATCGTTGCTTCTAAACATCCAAGACCACAATGGTTAACAATGGAGCAGGCAGTTAAACATTGTTCACAAGGTATCAGTGTTTGGGATTGGGCTTCAAATGATCAAGGTCAGGAACCAGATGTTGTTATGGCATGTGCAGGTGAGACACCAACACTTGAGACATTGGCAGCAGTTTCTATCTTAAACAAAGAAATGCCAGAACTTAAGATTCGTGTAATCAACGTAGTTGACTTATTCAAATTACAGCCACACGATGAGCATCCACACGGCTTAACAGACGCTGAATACGATATGTTATTCACAAAAGATAAACCAATTATCTTCAACTTCCACGGATATCCAACACTTATCCACGAGTTAACATATCGTCGTCACAATAGAAACCTTCACGTAGAAGGATATAAAGAAGAAGGTACAATTACAACGCCATTCGATGTAAGAGTACAAAACGATGTAGATCGTTTCCACTTAGTACAAGATGTATTACTTCAGTTACCACAGCTTGGAAACAAGGGAACATATTTATATCAGAAGATGAGCGACAAACTTGTAGAGCACAAACAGTACATCCACGAGTATGGCTTAGATCTTCCAGAAGTTGCTAACTGGAAATGGGAAGGCCAAAACTAATTTGGTGTAATCAGTTGTGATTTCTAAACAATAATGAAAAGAATTAATATTATATTATAAAGAAATTTAAGGTAATAAAAAAGAATTTAGGGAAAAGTAAGAAGCCATCTTAGGAGAAATCCTAGGGTGGTTTTTTGCTTTTAGACATGGATGTCAAAATAACATATGTTTACAATGATAATTAGATAAAGTTATAATCCCAGATCTTAAGCCACGTCAGTCAGATTATATACGAACATGCATAATAGGAATTATCTTGTGTTGCGTGATTAACATAAAGCAGGTTTATCATCTGTGGATTTTTAAAAAAACAATAGAAAATGACAGAAAATAGTGATAAACTATTGAAAATATTTTGAAATATGATATAATAATTTAGAATTAAATAAAAAAGGGTGCTCATAGTAATGGGCTGAGAGAAAGCGAAAGCTTAAACCTATAACCTGATTTGGATAATGCCAACGTAGGGAAATAACATGCATTGAATATGTAGATTCAAGGAATAGCGAAAGCTAAATAATCTACATTGTAATACAGCGCTAGGAACCGAAATTGGGGCCTAGCGTTTTTTTATTTGTTAGGCTCTAAGTAATGTGATAGAAAATGGTAGACGTTTTAAAGAAAATGCAAAAATTAGCACCCCAGAAGTTTGATTTTGGAGTGCTTTTTTTATAGGGAAAAGGAGAAAAATATGGTTACAATCAATGGAGAAAAAAAGGCCATAGAGGGAAAAAGTATATCTGTTGTATTAGAGGAAATGAATTTTGATTCTGCTAGAGTTGTAGTAGAAAGAAATGAAGAAATTGTTTCTAAGGATACATACGGTGAAACACTTTTACAGGCCGGAGATGTAGTAGAAGTAATAAGCTTTGTAGGCGGAGGCTGATAATGGAAGAAATAAACACAATAAAGCAAACAAAGAACATTACAAAAGAAGTCCTAGATGAGGCTTTAGCTAAACGTCATGGAGCAGAACTTCAAAAAAAATTAAGTGAAGCTAAAGTGGCTATTTGCGGGTTAGGAGGATTAGGTTCTAATATTGCTGTAATGCTTGCAAGAGCAGGAATTAGACATTTACATTTAATTGATTTTGATGATGTAGATATTTCTAATTTAAATAGACAACAATATTTTGTAAATCAATTAGGAGAACCAAAACCAAAGGCTTTAGCTAAAACCTTAGAAATGATATATCCATACGTAGAATTAAAACTAGATTATATAAAAATTACACCAGAAAATGTACAGAATCTTTTAAAAGATGATGCCATAATTTGCGAAGCTTTTGATAGACCAGACCAAAAAGCAATGCTTGTGGAAAATGTATTAATGAATTTTCCTAAAAAAAAGCTAGTTGCTGCATCAGGTATGGCAGGAATAGATAGTTCTAATAGTATAAAGACAAAAAGAATTGGCAAAAATTTTTACTTGTGTGGGGACCAAATCAGTGATTTAGCAGAAGGCGATGGACTTTTTGCTCCACGAGTTTGCACATGTGCATCACATCAAGCTATGACAGTTATTAGACTTATAGCAGGAAAAGATGAGTTGTAAAATGAAATAACCAATTCAGAATATAAATATAAATATTAACACTACACTAAGAAAGAGGAATTAAGAGATGGAAGAGAAAACAGTTACAAAAAACTTTGATGTAGAAGTAACAAAACAAAATGATCCTTTGATTATTGGGGGAAAAGAATTTAATTCACGTTTTATTTTAGGGTCAGGAAAGTATTCATTAAATTTAATTAATGCAGCAGTAGAAAATGCAGGAGCAGAAATTATTACACTTGCAGTAAGACGTGCAAATACAAAGGAACATGAAAATATTTTAGATTACATTCCAAAGAATGTAACTCTTTTACCAAATACATCAGGAGCAAGAAACGCAAAAGAAGCAGTAAGAATTGCAAAAATTGCTAGAGAATTAGGTTGTGGAAATTTCGTAAAAGTTGAAATCATGAGAGATACAAAATATCTTTTACCAGATAATGAAGAAACAATTAAAGCAACTAGAGAACTTGCTGCAGATGGATTTGTAGTAATGCCATATATGTATCCAGATTTAAATGCAGCAAGGGATTTAGTAGATGCGGGAGCTGCTTGTATTATGCCACTAGCTTCACCAATTGGATCAAATAAAGGTCTTGCAACAAAAGAGTTTATTCAGATTTTGATAGATGAAATTGATTTGCCTATTATTGTTGATGCTGGAATTGGTAGTCCATCACAGGCATGCGAAGCAATGGAAATGGGAGCAGCAGCAATTATGGCAAATACAGCCCTTGCAACAGCAGGAGATATTCCTATGATGGCAAAAGCATTTAAAAATGCAATTGAAGCAGGACGTATGGCATATCGTGCAGGACTTGGAAGAGTTCTTTCAAGAGGAGCAGAAAGTTCAGATCCACTTACTGGTTTTTTAAGAAATTAAATACATATTAAATTAAAAGGAAATGATTAACAGGTCAAAAGGCGATAATGTTAAATGACTAATGCAAACGTAACGAGGGAAAGAAGGAATAGAAAGTGGAAAATCAATTTCTTATTGATTCAGAATATTTAAGCGAAGCAGCTTTACAGAAAAAACATGAACTTGAAAATGATCCATCTAAAAGAACAGATCCAATGGAATATTTTCCAAATATGGAGCGAATTAAATCAGATGTAATGGAAAAAGTTATAACAGAAATGAATAACTATGATCCAGATCAATATACAGCAGTAGATGTGGCAAGAGCTTTAAGACATGATAGGTGTAGTATCGAAGATTTAAAAGCATTTTTGTCACCAGCTGCAGAACCATTTTTAGAGCAAATGGCTCAAAAAGCAAGACTTGAAACACAAAAACATTTTGGTAATACAGTATATCTTTTTACACCATTGTATATAGCAAATTATTGCGAAAACTATTGTGTTTATTGTGGATTTAATTGTTATAACCACATAAAAAGAATGCAGTTAAACAAAGAACAAATAGAACATGAAATGAAAGTTATTGCAGACTCTGGAATGGAAGAAATCTTAATTCTAACTGGAGAAAGCAAAGCAAAAAGTAGCATTGAATATATAGGAGAAGCTTGTAAACTCGCAAAAAAATATTTCAAAAATGTAGGACTTGAAGTATATCCAGTTAACTCAGATGACTACAGATATTTCAGAGAATGTGGAGCCGATTATGTTACTGTTTTCCAAGAAACATATAATGTAAAAAAATACGAAACACTTCATCTTATGGGACATAAAAGAGTATGGCCATACAGATTTGAATCTCAGGAAAGAGCACTTATGGGTGGAATGCGAGGTGTAGCATTTTCAGCATTGTTAGGATTAGACAATTTTAGAAAAGATGCTCTTGCAACTGCATTACATGTTTATTATTTACAGAGAAAATATCCACATGCAGAAATGTCAATTTCATGTCCAAGACTTAGACCAATTGTAAATAATGACAAAATTAATCCACTTGATGTTCATGAAAAACAATTGTGTCAGATTATATGTGCATATAGAATTTTCCTACCATTTGCTGGAATTACAGTTTCATCGAGAGAAACAAAGGAATTTAGAAATGGTATTGTAAAAATCGCAGCAACAAAGGTTTCTGCAGGTGTATCAACAGGAATCGGCGATCATGAAAGCAAATATACAGGAAAGGAAACAGGAGCAGACGAAGGCGATGAACAGTTTGAAATTAGTGATACACGAAGCATCGACAATATGTATTCAGACATGGAAAATGAAGGAATGCAACCTGTTTTAAATGACTATCTTTATGTATAAAAATATTATTTTTATTACAAATAGGAAATTAGTAAAAAAAGTAAGTAACAACGAAACAGAAGATTTTTTGCAGAGAATAAAATATATAGCATCAAAAAAACCATATGCAATTGTATTAAGGGAAAAAGATTTATCAGAAAAAGAATATTTTTGTTTAGCCGCAAAAGTCCTAGAAATCTGCAAGGAAAGTAATGTTTTATGTGTATTACATAGTTTTTCTAAAGTGGCAAAAGAGCTTGGATGCAAAAGCATCCACATGCCACTAGAAAAATTAAAAAAATTATCCGATGAAGAAAAAGCGTATTTTACAACTATAGGTGCATCTTGTCATAGTGTAGAAGATGCAATTCTTGCAAGAAATTTAGGAGCAAATTATATAACTGCAGGTCATGTATTTGCCACAGATTGTAAAAAAGGCTTAGCTCCTAGGGGACTTGATTTTTTGGGAAAAGTAGTTAAATCCGTGGATATACCAGTTTTTGGAATAGGTGGTATAAATATGGAACCTGAAAAATTAAAACAAGTTTTAAGTACAGGAGCTAAAGGAAGTTGCATAATGAGTTATGCAATGCAAGAAAAATTATAACAATTCATTAGGATAATAAAAGTTAATAAAGTTTAAAATAAAAAATTAAAATATAAGTAGCAATTATTTAAAAAATAATTAGAAGAAGGGTAATATTTATTATGAGAAATTACAAAACTCAAATGGAAGCAGCAAAAAAAGGCATTATTACAAAAGAAATGGAGATTGTAGCAGAAAAGGAAAACTTAACTCCAGATATAATTAGAGAAAAGGTTGCAAAAGGAGAAGTTGCAATTCCATGTAATATTAATCATAAATCAATTTCACCAGAAGGAATCGGTAATGGTTTAAAAACAAAAATTAATGTAAACCTTGGAATTTCAGGAGATTGCAAGAATTACGAAAATGAAATGAAGAAAGTAGATTTAGCGATTAAATATCATGCTGAAGCTATTATGGATTTAAGTAACTACGGTAAAACAAATACTTTTAGAGAGAAACTAATTGAAAAATCACCAGCAATGATTGGTACAGTTCCAATGTATGATGCAATTGGATATCTTGAAAAAGATTTACTTGAAATTAAAGCAGAAGATTTCCTTAAAGTTGTAGAAGCTCATGCCAAAGAAGGTGTTGACTTTATGACAATCCATGCGGGAATTAATAAGAGAGCCGTTGAAGCTTTTAAACGTGACAAACGTAAAATGAATATCGTTTCAAGAGGTGGCTCACTTCTTTTTGCTTGGATGGAAATGACAGGAAATGAAAACCCATTCTATGAGCACTTTGATGAATTATTGGATATTTTAAGAGAATATGATGTAACAATTTCTCTTGGAGATGCCCTCCGTCCTGGATGTTTAGAGGATAGTACAGATGCAGGACAGATTTCAGAGTTAATTGAACTTGGAGCATTAACTCAAAGAGCATGGGAAAAAGATGTACAGGTAATGATTGAAGGACCAGGACACATGGCTATGAATGAGATTGCAGCAAATATGCAAGTTGAAAAGAGAATTTGTCACAATGCTCCATTCTATGTACTTGGACCTATCGTAACAGATATTGCACCAGGATATGACCATATTACATCAGCAATTGGTGGAGCAATTGCAGCAGCAAACGGTGCAAACTTCTTATGTTATGTAACACCAGCAGAGCACTTAAGACTTCCAGATATCAACGATGTAAAAGAAGGAATTATTGCAAGTAAGATTGCAGCTCATGCAGCAGATATTTCAAACGGTTTACCAGGAGCATTAGATCAAGATAGAGCAATGGCAGATGCACGTCATAGACTTGATTGGGAAGGAATGTTTAAAGTAGCAATGGATAGTGATAAGGCTCGTGAATATTTTGAGAGCACACCACCAGAAGATAGACATTCATGTTCAATGTGCGGAAAAATGTGCGCTGTAAGAACAACAAATAGAATTTTAGCAGGTAAAAAAGTAGAATTTGAAGTTGTAACTGCAGATTGCGAATAATATAAAAGAATACTAGGTAAAAAAATTAGATAACAATATTAGTAAAAAAATAAATAACCATATTTAAAAATAGATAACAAACTATACCATAGTAACAAATACCTTAGCAAAAGATAGCATATAAGCTAAAAATTTTGCTAGGGTATTTTTTTTTGTAACTAGAGTGATATACTAAAAAAAGAATGACTAAAAACAAAAAATTAAAAGGAGTATAAATAATCTAAAAAATAAAAAGAATAAGAAAAAATTAGAAAGGCTTAAATTAAGGATGAAAAATGTAAGCGAAAATAACATAAATTTCATAGTCTGTAGTAATACCAAAAGTATTCAATCTAATATTATGAAAAAATATAAACATTCCATAAAAAATGTTCTTATGATTTTTCCATTAAGTGATGAAATTGAGTTAACCCAAATAGATGAAGAAGCTTTATCGAAAATAGATGCAGTTATTTGCGCAGGAGATGGCAAGGAAGAACCACTAGAGTGTGATTTTGACAAAGTTTTAAAAATAAGAGATGATTGTGTGAAATTAAATAAAAATTTTATTTTTAGAGATACAGGACGTCTTTTTAAAATGAATGGAAAGGTGTATCATATTCCAAAAGGAGTAGGTAAAGAGCAAGCTAAAAAAGCAAAAGTGGATTATTTTATAAGCCAGGTGGATAAAGAGATATATGAGGAAGAAACTTTGTGGGAAAGACTTGCAAAGTCAAAGTTTAGAAGTAAATTTAAAATGTCTCAAAAGGATAAGGACTATTATGGAGAAAAAGGTGAAGAGACGATAAATAGTCATGCCCATGATTTTATAGAAAAAAGATTAGCGCCAAAGAACCCTAAAAGGGATGGCAGACAAACACCATTAAATGGGCATCCAGTATTTTTAGCTCAACATGCCACAGGAACATGTTGTAGAGGTTGTCTTGAAAAATGGCATAGAATTCCACAGAATAAGGCCTTAGACGCAGAAGAGCAAAACTATGTGTGTAACGTTATAATGGCGTGGATAAAAAAAGAAATGGAGAATTAATATGAAAAAAATAGCAGTTTTATTTCCAGGAATTGGATATCATTGTGACAAACCTTTACTTTATTTTGCAGGAAAATTTTTTAAGGAAGCTGGATATGAAGTAGTACAGTTGAAATTTAGTGGTTTTCCAATAAATGTAAAAGGAAACGAAGAAAAGATGAAACAGTCTTTTGAGATAGTAAAGAAGCAGACAATGGAGACTTTAAATATAATTAATTTTGACGCATATGATAAAATAGTATTTGTGTCTAAAAGTATAGGCACAGTTGCAGCTGCATGGTATGAGAAAACTTTAAACAAAAACAAACAGCAAAATGAAAAAACATACACCCACATTTCTCAAATTTATATGACACCTTTAGCAGAAACCTATAAATATGTAACAAGTGAAAATGGAATAATTTTTACAGGAACAAAAGATCCTTGGGTAGAGCATGAAGAGATTCTTAGACTTACAAAAGAAGCAAAGCTTGATAAAGTAGTTATAGAAGAAGCTAATCATTCTCTTGAAACTAAAGATGTTTTAAAAAACATAGAAATTTTATCAGAAGTTGTAAAAAAGATAGAAAAATACCGATAAACTAAATGTATAGTTGAATTGTGACAGGAGGTAATTAAGATGAAAATTGCAATGGCCAATGATCATGCAGGAACAAAATTAAAAGACGAAATTAAAAAATATTTAGAGGAACAAGGACACGAAGTTGTGGACTTTGGAACATATGACGAAGATTCATGCGATTTATCTGATTTTGTATATCCAGCATCTCTTGCAGTAGCAAAAGGTGAATGCGAAAGAGGTATTTTTGTAGATGGAGTGGGATACGGAAGTGCTTTAATTGCAAATAAAATAAATGGTATTTATGCAGCAGTATGCCAAGATACATACTGTGCAAAACTTGCAAGATGGCATACAGATTCAAATGTATTGTGCTTAGGTGCAAAGATTATAGGAAGTATGATTGCCATGGAAATCGTAAAAGATTGGATGGCAACAGAAGCACTTACGGACGAAAAATATAGAAGAAGAGTTAAAAAAGTAGAGGAAATTAATAATAAACATTGTGTACCAGTAAAATAGTGTGAATGAAAGGAAATGGTTTCTACCATTAAAAGTGTGGGTGTATGGAAGAAAAATTTGTATACGCAGATAAAAATAAACAATTAGAACGAATGAATAGAGCCTTAGTAATAGGCTTTGGTTTGTTTTTGATTTTTATTATGTTAATGGGGCTAGTTAATTACTTAGCAGGAATAGGAACTTTAAAAGTTGTTTTAAATGTAGATGCATGTACAGCTCTTGTTTTAGTGTGCTTAATTTTAGATCTGAAATTAGATAAAAATCCTATTAGATTACGATATCTATCTTTAGGAGGGCTTTTACTAATTCAAGTAGTTATATCTACAGTTTATAATTTAACATGTATACCTGTTATGGTAATAATGCCGTTAGTAGGTTGCATAGTATATTATGATTTGAAATTCGAATTTATTGCTGCATCGGCTACGTTTTTGGTAAATGCAATAAATGCTTTTGTAAAAGGTTATGTTTTAAAAATAAATAAAGGAACAGATCTTATAGACAGTATTTTTATAGTTGCAGCAGTAGGAATGGTAATGTTAATAGCCTTTTTGGCAGTAAAAATAGGTGGGGAATTCCAAATAGATATGTTCGGTCAAATGAGCTATGAAAAAGAGAAAACCGAAGATATGTTAGAAGAAATCGTTGGAGTAGCCGTAAATGTAAAAGAAAAAACAGATGGTGCTATGGGAATTATGCAACATCTAAATGAATCAACTAGAGTAGTAACAAATGCAGTGTCTGATATTGCAACAAGTAATCTTACTACAGCAGAAAATATTCAAACTCAAACAGTCATGACACAAAATATCCAAAATTCAATCGATGAGACCTTAAGATATGCAAAAGATATGGTAGAAATAGCAGAAAGTGCAGAAGAAATTAATGCAAATAATAAAGAAACAATGGATAAGTTAACTGCACAAGGCAAGACAATTCAAACAACAAATAATCACGTAGCAAAAACAATGAAAGATTTACAAGAAAAAGCAGAAAACGTAAAAGGAATAGCAGATACAATTTTTGCAATATCTAATCAAACAAACTTACTTGCTTTAAATGCATCAATTGAAAGTGCAAGGGCAGGTGAAGCAGGTAAAGGTTTTGCAGTAGTAGCAGAAGAAATCAGAGAATTAGCAGAAAAAACACGAGCAGAGACAGAAACAATTGCAACATTGTTAGATGAGCTTTCAAATAATGCAGATACAGCAGCATCAGCAGTTGAAGATTCTATGGCGGCAACGAATATACAAGAACAACTTATACAAGATGCATCTGTTAGCTTTGATAGCATGAATGAAAAAGTGGATCAGTTAACAGTAAATATTGGAGAGATTGACTCAATGATTCACAGTTTATCAGATGCTAATAATCATATCGTTGATAATATAATGCAGTTATCAGCTACAACTGAAGAAGTAACAGCAAGTTCAGACCAAGCTCATGCTTTAAGTGAAGAAAATCTAGAGCAAACGGATAAAACGAAAAGCTTCTTAGAGGACATTACAAAAGAATCATCTAAATTAGAAAAATATACTTAAAAAATACGAAAGAAAATATATAACATAAAAAAAGGAGAGGGTGAGACAATGCGAAAAATATTAGATACACATGATAAAATGTTTATTTTGTTAGTCTCACTCTTTACTGTGTTTATGTGGATAGGATCTTCTGTAATCTTTTCTGATATTAGTTTATATAATAGGTACAGTAAAAGTACAGATATAGAAGTTATAGAACCTAATTATGTAGAATCAATAGATAGTAGTACAAAATATTATTATTTTTCTAATAGTCAAATAAAAAAGGCCGGAGGCTGTCTAAAATTTTATACGGTTTATAAACAGATACAGGTTTCTGCCGATTCAGAATTACTCTATGAAAGAAAAAAATCAAAATCCCCTTTTGGAAGAAATTCAGGAGATGTGTGGAATTTTGTAGAAATAGATGATGAAATAGGAGGAAATGTAGTAGTAAGTTTAAAAAATGATTTTAAAGATATTGACGACAATGTAATGAAATTTTATACAGGTGATGAGGCTATAATGTTCTATGATTTTATTTTAGATGGATTATTAGAGCAGATTTGCACACTGTTAGAAATTTTGTTAGGTGGATATACATTTTTAAATTATATGTTTGTAGGAAGAAAAAAGAAAAAACGTTCATATGTGTTGTATTATTCTGCATTGCTAATGATAGTGGGAACGTGGTCAACGCTTGAAGCAGATATATCAAAGGCAGTGTTAGATAATAAGCCATCTGTATATTTTATGGAATATGAAATGCTTCTTTTAGGCCCGTATATGGCAGTACTGTTTGTAGATAGTTATTATAATGTACGAAAAAATATAGTGTCGGAAATAGTAAAAGGAATTTCTGTTATTTCAACGACTGTGTGTACTATACTTCAGTTGACTGGAATTTTAGAGTTTCGAATGATGTTGGATTATATTCAAGGAATTATTGTTATTACAATAATTTATTTTTTGTTTGCTTTATTTATAATTCTTAGAAGATCAGTAGACACCATGTATGTTGCTAGGATAGTATCGGAAACTATTCTTGTAGTTGCAGGTACTATATTAGCGTTGATAGGTTATAGGTTTTCAGAACGTGCAACTAACGTATATGTAGACTTTGTAATGCTAGCATACAGTGCAGGATTATGGTATAATATCACGAAACATGAAATTATAATAGATGAAGAAAATAAACGTATAGAAATATATCGCTCACAAGCTGAATATGATGTCCTTACGAACATGAAAAACAGAAATAGTTTTGAAATATTCATGAGAAATAACAAAGTTTATGAAGGTTATGCCGTTTTAGTTTTTGATTTAAATAATTTAAAATACTGCAATGATACACAAGGGCACAAAGCTGGAGACAGATTTATTATTGCAGCAGCTAACTGTATAAAAGATGTTTTTGAAAACTTAGGACAATGTTATAGAATTGGTGGAGATGAGTTTTGCGTTATAATTAAGAGGTCAAAAGAATTAGAAATAGAAACTTTACTTAATGATTTAACCCAGATACAAATGGATTATAATAATAGACAAACAGGAACTCCACTAGAGTTTGCTGTGGGGTATGCTATATATTCTAAGGTTTATGATGGTGACTTAGATAGTACATTTTCTAGAGCAGATAAGATGATGTATTCTAACAAGAGAATGTTTAAAACCAAGAATTAGGAAGGACTTAGGTAATGATAGAAGTAACAAATTTATCCTATTCATTTCCAGAAAAAGATTTGTATGATGACGTATCTTTTACAATAGAAGATGGAATGCATTGTGCATTTATTGGAAGTAACGGAACAGGAAAGACAACACTTGTAGACATGATGATTAATCCAGATAAATATTTATATGACGGTAAAATCACGGGACTAGAAGGAAAAAGAATTGGCTATGTAAAACAATTTGAAGTTCATGATAAAGCGTGTAATACCACAGTTTTTGATTATTTAAATGAATATTTTGTGAAATTGTTAAAAGAAACAGAGCAAGTTTGTGAAGATATGGCAACAGGAGAGGATATAGAAAATCTCTTTGAAAGATATCAAGAACTTTTAGATGAATATGCAGCTTTAGATGGAGAACATTCATCTACTAATATTTATAAAAGCTTGAAGGATGCCGGACTTTTCGAAAAATGTGATTTGCAAATTAAGGATATTTCAGGTGGAGAGTTTAAATTAGTACAAGTAATAAAGGCAATGCTTA
This sequence comes from Lachnospiraceae bacterium C7, assembly GCA_900113385.1. Lineage (GTDB taxonomy): Bacteria > Bacillota > Clostridia > Lachnospirales > Lachnospiraceae > Roseburia. The sequence continues at coordinate 29,159 of FOPE01000011.1, read as the reverse complement.
TGAAGCCGGATTTACTAATTATGGATGAGCCAGATGTATTTTTGGATTTTAAGAATTTAAATGGTTTAGTAGAATTAATAAAAACATACCCTAAGACGATGTTAGTTATCACACACAACAGATTCCTATTAAATCATTGCTTTAATCAAATTTTGCAGATTGAAAACTGTGAAGTTCAACAGTTTGTCGGCAATTTTATAGAGTATAATCTTATGAGATTAGAAACCAAATTAGAAAACAGACAAATTGAAAAACAGCAAGACGAAGAGATAGAAAAAAATGAGCAGATGGTTAAGAAGTTAAGAGCTACTGCAACTGTTATTGATTCAGCATCTCGTGGAAGGCAGTTAAAAGCTAGAGTAAGCTACTTAGAAAGATTAAAAATGAATAAGATCAAGTCGCCATTTTTAGAAACACCAGTGTATGATATTCAAATAGAGCCTTCTGAATCATTAGAAGTGGAAGAAGTTGCAATTAAAGTGTCTGATTTTGGAGTTTCTTTTGAAAAAACACTATTAGAAAATGTAGAATTTGATATAAAAGGACAGGAAAAAGTTGCCATCGTTGGAGCTAATGGAACAGGAAAAACTACACTTCTTAATAGAATAATGGGAGTTGCAAATGGTTCATCTAGAAGTGAGGATAAAAACTTTGAGGGAGACATTTCGTTTTCACCAAATGCAACTATATCTATCTTGTCTCAGACAAGAGATGATTTAGAGCAATTAGAGGATGAACAAAAAATGTCTGGTGGAGAAAAAAACATGAACCAGGTAAAAGAAGTAGCAGCTAAAAAACCAAATGTTTTAATTTTAGATGAGCCAACGAATCACCTTGACATATATGCACAAGAGTCGTTGGAGAGAGCTTTAAAAGAATATAACGGAGCTGTACTATTTGTATCCCATGATTTTTATACTATAGCGACTTTAGCCGATAGAGTGTTATTGGTAGAAAATGGTTCGATTCGCCAAATGAGTAATAGAGCTTTTAGAAAGATGATTTATTCTAAGCACTTTAATAAAGATTATCTTTTACTTGAACAAAAGAAAAAAGAAGTAGAAAGACGTATTGAACAACATCTTTTAAAAGATGAGTTTTCTAAGGCACAAAAACTGTGTGATGAGTTAGAAGACATAACAGTTCAGATGACAGAAATCAGATAGTATCTTCTGAAACCGTGATTTTAGAGGGAATTATATTTGAAGAAAGTAAGACACTCTCTATTTTGATAAGGACGAAGTAATAAAAAAGTAAAAAAAATAAAGGTAACTCTTTGATAAAAATGAGGTGATTCCTCAAATAATAAAAGAGTTACCTTTTTATTTTAAATTAGCAATTTTACGAATACAAATTATTTAAATTTATTTGTTTTTTGAATACGCATATTCGAGTAATCTATTGTCTATACCATCAATTTCTGCGAATACAACTTCATCAGTTTTTACTTCAAGTATTTCAAGCATTTTAGCTGATGATATATCAACACACTCTAAAGTGAACTTATCATTTTCAATTGATTTAATAAATCCTGTATCTAGTTCTTCTTCATCATTTCTCATAATAGTAATGAGTGATTTTTTTTGATTAGCTAATTTGAGTAAGTCATTAATATTTGCAGAAAGTTCAGAATATGGAATAGTAGGATGGTTATCACTTTGCTCTTTTTTATTGTTCCAATACTCTACATATAATTTCATTTTATCAATATATTCTGAATCATAGATGACTTCAGTTAAAGTGTTTTTTTTCATCCAATAAAAGCCGTCCCATTTTCCTTGTAAATCAAGTGCTTCTATTAGAACTGCATCATCAGAATCTAAAATACATTTTCCAACAGTGAAATCTTCTCCGCCTGAATAGATTTCTGCTATTTTATCTTTTAATAATGTTATCATTTTCTATTTTTCCAACCTTTCTTTTGTTTTTTCTTTTCTGAACTTCTGCCAGGTCTTTTTTTTGTATGTTTATCATGAGTAGATTTTCTTTTGTAACTTCATTTTGTTAGATCTAGCAAAAGTTGTTGTGCTACATTATATTATATTATGTTATATTACACAAGAGTTTCTTAAAATTAAATATCTTTTTAATTTTATTGCATCGTTTGGCTTGTTAAAAAACCAATGTTTAGCTGAATTGAATACAGGGTCTTGTTGGGGCAGACTAGAAGTACAAGGAGATTCTAGTTTAATAGAATATATTATGAAAAAAAGTCGATAAATATAATATAGGAAATTTTGCTTTTCAAATTAGATTTTATTTAGAAGGGAAAATATAAGTAAAATTCATGTGATAAACTTGAAGATGTAACAGCACAAATAACAGCCTTTAGATAGTATAGAGGAGGCACATTTCTAAGCAGAAATTTAAATATAGTAAAAAGGAGGAATTTGATGCGACTTGATTTTAAAAAAGCAAGAAAAGTATTATATATTTTCCAACTATCAGTAGCAGCTATAGTTGGAGTACTTCTTATCGTATCAAATCTCTATTTTCCTGGTCAATTTTCAGAAAAAAGGAAATCCTTTTTGCATATCAACATACAGACCATAGAACCTAAAAATGAATTTGAATTAAAGGATAGAATGAAAGTCTATCGATTTAGAGTGGAAGATATATTAAAAAGTGGGGACTCTATTGCTTTTTTTTCAGATAAAAATGAGGTTATTGCTTACTTAGATGGCAAAAAAATATTTCACAGAAAAGCTACAGAAACAAAATATGGAAATACAACAGGAAGTGCTTGGAATCAAATAGAAGTTAGTTCGTATGCTTCGGTATTAACGATAAAAGAAATTGCAGAACCAAGGATTAATGCAGAACAAAAGACTAGTTTTTATATTGGAAATAAAAGTGTTTTAGTGGAACATTTTTTGATAAAGTACTCCCTTGAATTTGTGTTGACTTTAATAATTTCTTTAATGGGAATTTATTCTGTAGTTAAATATGCTTTAGTAGAATATGAACTAGGTCAAAGAGAATACCATTTTTATTATGGCATTGTAATGACATTAGCAGGAATGTGGGCAATTAACCAAAGCCACATAGCTACAATGTTTTTCGGAAATAGGGTAGCGGCATATTTTATAGGCTACACTTTAATCATGTTGATTCCCTACCCGTTGCTATTATTTATAAATAGTTATTATGAGATAGAAGAGAATATATTTACATCAGTAATGGGAATATTATATGTTGTAAATATCATAGGAAGTTTATTGTTTCAAGCAACAAATGTATTTCAGTTACATCAGCTAGTTGTATTTACTCATAGTTTGTTTGTGGCAATTCTTATATATATGTGTAGCGTAATGAAAATAACCATTAAGAGAAATATAAGACATAACCGTTTTAATTATTCGGATTTTGTAGAATTTGCAACAATAATGGTAAGTGTAATTATAATAATTGCCATATATTATTTGCAGATAACAGATACTTTTGTGTATACCATGAGTACACTGTTAGTATATAGTGGAGTTATGTGGTATAAGCTATCTCAGAAGAAAATTAAAAAAATAGAAGAAAATCAAAGACTAAAATATTACTATAATTTAGCGGAAATAGATGTTTTAACAGGATTAAGAAATCGTAATGCTTATGAAAACTGGATGAAAGAACGTCAAAGAAAAGAAAACGTTACGGTTGTAGTCTATGATTTAAATGATTTAAAGAAAACAAATGATACTTTAGGACATAAAGAAGGGGATATGCACATTGTAGAAGCGGGAAGAATAATTAGTGTAATTTTTGATAAAAAAGGAACTAATTATAGAATTGGTGGAGATGAATTTTGCACTATTATAACGGAAAAATTAACAATGCCAATGAGTAAAACAATTATGGTATTTAGGGCATTAGAAGAAAGTTACAATCAAAAGGGGCCAAAGATGGAACTACATATTGCAATAGGATATGCAACTTATGATCCTAAAATAGACGAAACTTTAGAAGATACTAGAGATAGAGCAGATGAGATGATGTATAAAAATAAAAATGCCTTAAAAAGTGAAAAACAGTGAAAAATCAAGGGGGAAGGCATGGTGTGTTTGAAAATTATATGGTGGCTAGACTTGAATAAATACCGATTTTTTGGTAAACTATATGCCGTAGAGTAACGTAAGGTGTATTTTATTTTATAGAGCGGAGTATTTAGAGTATTCTATAATACAACCCTTTTAAGCGTAAGCTTTGGGGAATTGAAAGATTAGTAGGTAAGAAAAATGCAAAACGAAGAAAGAACTATTTATCGAGTAGACGCAATTGGTAGTAGAGAGATACAGCTTATTAATGTATCATTTCAAGAAGAAAAAAAGAGTGTTCCAAAATATAAACTGCCTTTAGGTTTAGAAGAAGGAATGCTAGTAGGAGTCAATGAATTTGGCTTATTTGAATTAACGGAATAAGAGGTCGTAGAGGCAGTGAGGTATTTTAAGAAACTTCACTGCTATTTTTATATATGTTATAATTATAGCAAGAAATTGTCGATATAAATATAGAGGTGTATATCTATAAATACTGTTAGGAGGCTTTCCATGGGTTGGAGGGACAATAGACTGGTTAATACAGTCAAGAGAAAAGATGGGAAAACAGTAACGACAAATTTGCCATCAGAAAATAAATTTAAAGAATTGTTTAAGGACGAAAATGGCAAACTGCCGCCATTAAATGAGGTGTCAGGATACATGGTGCGCCCAGGATATTATAGAATGTCAGGTGCAACTGAGACATCACATGGAGTAAGTTTTACTATTAACTCACATGGAGCAACTAGCTGTACGCTTTTGCTATTTCATCCAAGAGAATCAGAGCCATTTGTTAAAATTCCATTTCCAGAGAATTGTCATATAGGTAATACATATTCTATGTTGGTATATGGGATTAAAATTGATGAGTTTGAATATGCTTTTGAGTTTGATGGACCATATGATCCTAAAAAAGGAAAAATATTTAATAAGGATAATATAATTTTAGATCCCTATGCTAGAGCCGTTACAGGCCAAAGACATTGGGGAGAAGCAGAAGAAGGCGGTAAGCCATTTGAATATAAAGCTCGTGTAGTAAAAAGTAATTTTGATTGGATGGATGTAAAACAACTAGAATTACCATTTGAAGACTTAGTTATTTATGAGACTCATGTAAGAGGATTTACAAAAGATAAATCATCAGGATTAAAAGAAGATGTAAGAGGTACCTTTGAAGGAATAAGACAGAAGATACCATATTTAAAAGATTTAGGAATAAATGCAATAGAACTTATGCCTATTTTTGAATTTGATGAAATGGAAAGTGCTAGAGTAGTAAATGATGTGCAATTATATAATTATTGGGGATACAATACAGTATGCTTTTTTGCACCTAATACAAGTTATGCATCTCGAGTAGAACATAATAGAGAAGGTGTAGAATTAAAACAATTAATATATGATTTAAAGAAAAATGGAATAGAAGTAATCTTAGATGTTGTATTTAACCATACAGCAGAAGGAAATGAAAATGGACCATGTTTTTCTTTTAAAGGTATAGATAATAATGTTTACTACATGCTTACACCGGATGGATATTATTATAATTTTAGTGGTTGTGGAAACGTATTAAATTGTAATCATCCAATAGTTAGAAGATTTATTATCGATTGTTTGAGACATTGGGTAGTAGAATATCGTGTAGATGGATTTAGATTTGATCTTGCATCAATACTTAGTAGAGACCAAAATGGTGCACCAATGGCAAATCCACCAATACTAGAGGAAATGGCATTTGATGCAGTATTAGGAAAAGTAAAATTAATTGCTGAGGCATGGGATGCAGGTGGTTTATATCAGGTAGGAAGCTTCCCTTCATGGAGTAGATGGGCAGAGTGGAATGGACGTTATAGAGATGATATGCGAAGATTTCTAAAAGGAGATTCAGGAGTAGCAGGAGATGCCATTACAAGAATTACAGGATCAAAAGATTTGTATGATCCAATGTATAGAGGTAATAGCGCTTCAGTTAACTTTTTAACTTGCCATGATGGTTTTACACTCTACGATTTGTATTCGTATAATACAAAACATAATGAAAATAATGGATGGGATAATACAGATGGAGATAATAATGGCAATAGTTGGAATTGTGGAGTAGAAGGCGAGACAAACAATCCAGTAATAGATGGCCTAAGGCGTAGACTTATAAAAAATGCCTTTGCAACGCTTATGTGCAGCAGAGGCCCAGCAATGTTTTTTGCAGGAGACGAATTCTGTAATACGCAGTTTGGTAATAATAATGCATATTGTCAGGATAATATTATTTCTTGGCTCGATTGGAATAGATTAGATGAATATAAAGAAATACATGATTTCGCAAGATTTATGATTAAGTTTAGAAAAGATCATCCAATTTTAAGGAAAACTACCAAACCAGCATCATGTGGCTTCCCTGAGATAAGTACTCATAATGGTTATCCCTTCAGAGAACAAACAGATTATGATACTCATGTTATAGGAATTATGTATGCAGGAAGAAATGAAGATAATACAGAAGATGATATAGTATTTTTTGCTTTAAATACTTATTGGGAACCACAAACTATACAGCTTCCAGATCCACCAATTAATATGGACTGGTATGTTGCAATAAATACAAATTGTGAATATGCAGATGGAAAAGATTTTGGCGCTTTTACAGAGATTTTTGGTCCAAGTACTTTTCGTATTGCAGCGCGTTCAGCAATTATTTTAATTGCAAAATAAAAAATATAATCCTTGAGGTTTTGTAGAAAACTTCAAGGATTTTTTTTGAAAAAAATTATATTTGTGCCATTTTGCCGAATTAATTTAGAAACGTTTTAATAATTGAAGTAGTGTGTTATAATCATATTGCTAAATATTTTGAAGAAAGGTATTTTAGATATGAATAAAGTTCCAGAAAACCGTAAGGAGATAAATTTAGTCGCTTTAGGCATAATATGTACGCTAGGTGTGATTGTAAGCACACTTTTAGTAGGTTTTATGGTGTATTTTTTCAAACAATATAATTTTCGAGGCAATGCAAAAAGACTTGAAGTTCAAGTAAATGATAGTAATCTTAATGAGATTGCACATGTAGATGGGAAAATAATTTATACATACAATATGAAAATGCCTAAAATAAGAAAAATTAATGGAAAAAAAGTTTCACTGAAAAAAGGATTAGAAGAAAATCAAGTTTCAACTAAAGACTTATGTAGGGGAAGTACTGAGGTTGGAGAAAAGAATATTCAAGATAGTAGATATAGAATTTATGTATTTGATAACTATCAAGTAATGGTAAAAAACAATAGTTATTATATTATTACACCAAAGGGAACAATGAAGCTGGATTAAATCCAGCCTCCGTCTAATGTAATAATTTGGCTAGTTAGATATTCATTACCTGTGGCGATTTGAAGCGCAAGATGTGCAACTTCTTCAGGTTTACCAAATCTGCCAGCGGGTATTTCTTCTGCAAGACTTTGTTTTTCAGCTTCATCAAAGCAATTGTTCATAGAAGTATCAATACAGCCACAGGCAATAGCATTAACTTGAATATTGCTAGGAGCAAGTTCTTTTCCAAGAGCTTTTGTAAAGGAATTAATTCCACCTTTACAAGCTGAATAAGCAACTTCGCAAGAAGCACCAACGTTTCCCCAAACAGAGGAAATATTTATGATTTTTCCTTGTTTTGCAGAAACCATAGATGGTATTACAAGTTTACTAGTAGCAAAAACACTAGTAAGGTTGTTGCTAATCATATGATTCCATTCAGTGATGCTCATATCTGATAGTAATCCGATGTGAGCAATTCCAGCATTATTTACAAGTACATTAACGTTTCCAAAATGGTTAATAGTATCTGTAATAAATTTTTCAACGAAATCGTAGTTGCACATATCTCCAATAAAGGTCAAAACTTCAACGTGGTAATCTTTTCTTAAAGATTCTGCAAGGGTAAGCAATGCATCTTTAGAATTGTGGCAACAAATGCTAAGATTATAGCCATTTTTTGCAAATTCAGTTGCAATAGCAGCGCCAATTCCACGAGAAGCACCAGTAATAATAGCGGTTTTATTCATATCAAATCTCCTTTATATTTTTTAAAAGTATTATAGCAAATTACAAAATTTTTATAAAGTTGTAACATCGTCTGTCGATATATTATGCGATATTATGATTAATATTTAAAATCTAGGTGTATTTAATATCAGAAATTGGAACATTGAGAGTACTTGGGGCTACACAGACCCGAATTTAGCGCAGATACTGCGCGTTGTGACTTAAGTAAAATGTAGTAAGTTCTAAGGAGGAAAAACAATGACACAGTTTAAAAGCAAAAAAATTGCAAAACTAGGAATGTATATTGCAACTCTAGTTTTAGGATGTTTATTAGCATGCTCTTGCGGAGTGGGAGGTACTAATAAAGACGTTCAAGGTGCAGGTTCGACAGAAAAATCAAATGGTGGAAAATCAAGTATTTATGCAGAATTAAAAGCCAATAATGGATGGCAAAGTGGAGAGAGAACATACACACAATATGCAATGGCAATTCACAATGATAGCGACAAGGAAGTTACTAATTGGAGTGTAGATTTAAAGAAAAATGGTAGTAAAGTAGAGCAGAACTGGAATTCAAACATTAAAGAAAGCGGAGATGTTTATGAAGTTACACCACTTTCATATAATAATAAAATTGCAAGTAAAAATGCGCAGCAGGATATTGGAATTATAGCAAGCGCAGCATCAAAGGATAGAATGGAAATTAAATCTGTAACTGTTAAATATAGTGATGGAACAACAGAGACAGTAAATGGTGCAGGTCAAAAAACTGATAAAAAAGATGATTCAAAGAAAGATGACTCAAAAAAAGAAGAACCAAAAAAAGATGATTCAAAAAAAGAAGAGCCAAAGAAAGACGATTCAAAGAAAGATGATTCTAAAAAAGACGATTCACAGAAACAAGAAAAAACAACAGTACCTACTGGAAGATTACATGTTCAAGGAACAAAACTTGTAGATAGTAAAGGAAAAGTAGTACAGCTTAAAGGTGTTAGTTCACATGGTATTGCATGGTTCCCAGAATTTGTTAATGCAGATGCGTTAAAAACATTAAAGAATGATTGGAATGCAAATGTATTTCGTATAGCTATGTATACAAATGAATATAACGGTTATTGTAGCGGTGGAAATAAAGAATATTTAAAGAACTTAGTAGACCAAGGTGTTAAATATGCAACTGATAACGGAATGTATGTTATTATTGATTGGCATATTTTAAGTGACGGAAATCCAAATATAAATAAAGGTGAAGCATTAAAATTCTTTGACGAAATGTCTAGAAAATATGCAAACCATGAAAATGTTTTATACGAAATTTGTAATGAACCACAGGGATCAGATTGGAATTCTGTAATTAAACCTTATGCAACAGATGTTGTAAAAACAATTAGAGCAAACGACAAAAATGCAGTAATTTTAGTTGGTACTAATACATGGTCACAGGATGTAGATCAGGTAATTGGAAATCAATTAGATGACAAAAATGTAATGTATGTTTTACATTTTTATGCAAGCACACATAGAGATGATTTAAGAAATAAGATGCAAAGAGCTATAGATGCTGGAGTTCCAGTATTTGTAAGTGAGTGTAGCATTACAGATGCATCAGGAAATGGCGGAATTGATTATGATTCAGCTAATAAATGGTTATCTCTATTAAATAAAAACGATGTAAGTTTTGTTGCATGGAGTTTATGTAATAAAAATGAAAGCTCAGCACTTATTAAACCTAGTTGTAACAAGAAGAGTGGATGGACAGATGATGATTTGTCTGACACAGGTAAATGGTTTAAAAAAGCCATTAGTGAATAGTTTATAGGCAAATATCTAACAAGTAAATAACTTGTAGACAAACATTTTTTATAGAAAAATCATTAATAAATAATCTTTATAATTTAAAAGCCCACACTAGAGAAATTTAGTATTCTTTAGCGTGGGCTTTTTATGATTGGCAAATTGGTTAAATTAATTATTTCAGGATATATCCTGTGTTAAAATATTGAAAAAACATATTTCTTGAAGATCATATCTTCTATGTAAAGCAGTTAATTTATAGAATTAACATTACATTAACTGTCTAAACATCTCAATAACTTGTTCTTTTGTTGCTTCTCTTGGATTACCAGGATAGCAAGCATCATTTAATGCATCTGTTGCAAGAACATCAAGGTCTTCTTCTTTGATGCGCTCATTCTTTTCAGGAATTCCAACATCTTTAGAAAGCTTTTTAACAGCATCAATAGCAGCCTGACGATATTCGTCCTGAGACATATTGTCAACACCTTCAACGCCCATAGCTTTAGCGATGTTTTTATATTTATCTCCAGTATATTCACGGTTGAATTCCATTGAAATTGGTAATAACATAGCACAAGCTACACCATGTGGAGTGTCATAATGAGCACTTAATGTGTGAGCCATTGAATGGTCGATTCCAAGACCTACATTTGAGAATCCCATTCCTGCAATGTACTGTCCAAGAGCCATTCCCTCACGGCCCTCTTTTGTATTAGCTACTGCGTCACGAAGGTTTTCAGAAATAAGTCTGATAGCCTCAAGGTGGAACATATCTGTCATTTCCCAAGCAGCTTTTGTTGTGTATCCTTCAATAGCATGTGTTAAAGCATCCATACCAGTTGCAGCTGTAAGTCCTTTTGGCATTGTTGACATCATTTCTGGATCAACAACAGCTACGATTGGCATATCATGTGTATCAACACAAACGAATTTTCTTTGTTTTTCTACATCTGTAATAACGTAGTTAATTGTAACTTCTGCAGCTGTACCAGCAGTTGTTGGAACTGCGATAATAGGTACGCATGGGTTCTTTGTAGGAGCAACTCCTTCAAGAGAACGAACATCAGCAAACTCAGGGTTAGTGATGATAATACCAATTGCTTTTGATGTATCCATAGAAGAACCACCACCAATAGCGATGATATAGTCTGCACCAGAAGCTTTAAATGCTTCTACACCATTTTTTACGTTTTCGATAGTTGGATTTGGTTTGATGTCAGAGTATACTTCGTATGGAAGGTTAGCAGCATCTAAAAGATCTGTAACTTTTTTTGTAACTCCAAATTTTACTAAGTCAGGATCAGAACTAATAAAAGCTTTTTTAAAGCCATGTCCTTTTACCTCGTTTACGATTTCGTTAATTGCACCAGCACCATGATATGATGTGCCGTTTAAAGATATACGATTTGCCATAATTCTATCTCCTTTAAATTCCTTTGTTGTGTATTTTGACTAAAATATTTCATTTCCTATTTATAATTATAATAGAATTGACTAAAAAAATAAGTTACACTTAATTTAAAGTGTAACTTGAAAAAAATAATTTTTGTGTTTGATATTTGCTATTTTTCTAATAAACCATTTTGTTTAAAAAGTTTTTCTAAGCGAACAGGCAATGCGGAAATAAGAAGCTTTGCAAGTAGTTCTGGTGAGTAAGGTAAATCTTCAGTTACCCATTTAACTGTCATGTAAATAGATGAGTGGCAGTACATATCTAATATGGATTCATCTATCATAGAAAGTAAAGTGCCTGTTTTTCTAAACAATAAATTGGTGTAAAAATTAAAAATCATTTCATAGTCATGTTCTTTTAGATTGTTTTGTGAATCTGATTTAAAGGCAGCAGAGAAAAATAATTTTTCATTATTTATATAGTTAAATTTTTTTATTAGTCCCTCATATACTGTTTCTGTACTGCCCATTTCATCAAAAGAATTTGCTAAAAGAATATCAAAATACCAATTGATTAAATCATATTTATCTAAAAAATTTCTATAAAAAGTTTGGCGGGATACTCCACAGGTTTCAGTAAGTTGCTTTACAGTGATGTTTTCTAATGAAGTAGTAGCTAAACATTCTTTCATTGCATTAGCTAAGCGAAATTTTATAGAATCTTTTGATGTAATAGTTTTTGATAATTCTTTTGTTTCCATAATGTTATACCTCGTAATACCTTATAAATCTTTGTTATATATCTATAGTTTCTATTTGTGATATTGCTTGTAGGTATCAAGAATTGCATCGCCAATAGCTTGAGCGTAGTCTTTATATTTTTCATCGAAATATAAATTGTCACGATATTGATTTAAAAATCCAAGTTCAACTAAGCAAGAAGGCATAGTTGTGTTACGTAATACGTAGTAATCTGTTGTTGGATCTTCTTGGGTACCACCTTTAACACCACGATCTTTGCTTACTCCATATTTTACAATATTGTTGTGAACATTTTGGGAAAGAGACTCAGCTTCCTTGGTAGGTGTGCTATAATGCCAAGTCTCAAAGCCAGAACCTGCTCCACAGTTCCTATGAATTGAAACAAAGTAATCACATTTATTTTTTTTTGCAATTTTAACTCTTTCTTCAAGGGATAAATATTTATCACTACTTCTAGTCAGAATAACCTTAACGTCTTTTTGGGATAAATATTTTTTGACTTCTAATGCAACTTTAAGGGTATCTGTTTTTTCATTTCTTTTTTTAGTGTTGCATCCTTTATCATTTCCTCCATGTCCGGCATCTATACAGACAATTAATTTGCCGTCATCTGTAATTTTTTGCTTAAGGGCAGGATCTTTGTTTTCTTCAAGTTTAGCTTTAGTAGAAGAATCAGATTTATGGGTTGTAGGTGAGGTGTCTAGGGTGTTGTTGTTGCCTTTGTACATTATGATTTTTGATTCTGCAGAAATACTGTCGGAACTATCAAAGAAATGACTGCGTATAAAAGAAGAACCGAAGTAAATGATTAATGCAAAAAATAAAACCCATAATGAGTAATAGGTTACAATAACTATACGGCGTAAAATCCTCTTTTTTCTACGTCGCTTGGCTCTTAACGAGCTAGAATTTGCTCTGGTAATCTTTTGTTTTTCCATTTTTTAATCGTCCTTTACTTTTGTAGGAATAAAAATCATAAGCATTTAGCCTATGCATCTATATAATATTTTAATTTATTTGTGAATATTATACAAGAAAAAAAGTAGGCTGCTATCATGAAGTAGCAACCTACCTAATGGAGTAAAGAAAATGAAAAAAATAATAAGTAACAATCTATAAGTTTTTCAAAAAAGTGTCTACAGTGGCGAGAATTACATCTGAGGGTAGGGATTTTAACAGATATTTCTCGGGTTTAAGTGCAGCTGCAGTTTTTACACTTTCAGAATCCTGTTTTGCAGTTAAAAACATTACCGGAATGGATTTTGTCATTGCATTGCTTTTTAATTTTTCAAGAACCTCAGGACCAGACATTTCTGGCATTTCGTAATCTAATAAAATTAGATTAACAGGGATATTATCTAAAAATTTTATAGCATCAGCCCCTGAACTTACTATATATGTGGCATATTTGGTTGATAGAAGATTACGCATAGAACGAAGCATAGTAGCGTCATCGTCTACAATCAAAATCTTTTTCATTTTCATTTCTTCAACTTGCGATTCATAAACTTTATCAAGCTCATGGGCAAGTTCTGCAACATTAAGAGGGCGCACAAAAGATTTTGCAATTTTAGATTTTGGCAAAGTAAAATAAGCTTCCTCTAAATCGTTTTTACTTCCTATTAAAAAGATTTGGATGTGCTTTTCATCATAAATAGTACCAAGATATTTTAACGCAGCGAGAGATGTGTCATCAATTACCTTCAAGTAAACAAGACATGATTTATAAAAAGCGTTAATATCCATAAGTGCACGCAGGGTAAAATCGCTTATATCAAAATCATATCCATTTTCAGTTAACTCATTAAGAAGGGCATTAACCATAAAACTTTTGGTCTCGCCTAAAAAAAGAATTTTTCTCGCCATCTTATTTCATCCTATCTTCAAATAATTTTTTCGCTAAATCTCTGTCAACCTGAAGTATAGCATCGGAGATTTGCTGGTAAAATTCCTTTTTGTCATCTGGAATTCTATAGTTATCAAGAGAGACAATAATACGCTCTGCGGTGTTAAAATCAAAGGCCTCTATACATTCAGAAAGGTCATCCATCGCACTTTCAAAATCATCCTCAATAAGCTCTGGTTTAGAGTTCTCATTTACTGAAGGCATTAAATAGAAAAGATTTTGAGTGTAGGCTTCTAGAGAATGTATAAGGGTAGGAGTAAGTAATTCAATCTGTTCAATTTCTTTTGAATCACCATATTTCTCAAGTTGGGCTGCTAAGTCAGATAGTTCCATGGCTCCAATAAGTCGAGCGGAACTTTTTAGAGCGTGTACTTTTATAGTGTAATTTTCATAATCTTTTACAGCAAAATATTCTTGAATCTCCTGGGAAATAGTAGGAATCATCTTGTAGAAATTTTTTGCACTTTCTTCCCACAATTCTGTTGTAACACAATTTGTTTGTGCTATATCAAAATTGATACCAAAAACTTTATCACTATATCTCTCTTGTATAGTATCGGCACCATTGTTACTAGTCTCAACGGCGGGAGGATTATATTTAATATTTTTTTCAGAAAAAATAACATCTTCTGAGGTCTTTATAATTAGGCTAGGTGGGAGATACTGGGTAATACATTCCTCAAGTTTTTTGGAATTAACAGGTTTTGAAAGGTAATCCCTAAATCCCTCCTCAATATAATATTCTCTAGCGCCTTGCAAAACATTAGCAGTAAGGGCAATGCAAGGAGTATCTAAGCATTGGTGGGTAAAAGTCTTCATATAGTGTAAAGCCTCAACACCATCCATAACAGGCATACGATGATCTATAAATATAAGGTCATATTTAGTAGATTTGATTCTTGCAAACATTTCATTTGCATTTGTAACAGTATCAATTTGCATTTTAGTGTCCTTAAGTAAACCTTTGAAAACTAAAAGATTCATTTCAGTATCGTCTACAACAAGGATTTTTGCTTTTGGTGCAGTAAAGGAAACGTTGTACACAGATACATTGCTTTCAGCCGTAGAATGAATTTCGGACAAATTGCCAATAGGTCTAGTATCAACAACAATTTGTTCTAGTTTAAAAGAAAATTCACTGCCTTCTCCATAGACACTTTTAACTATAAGATTAGAATTCATCATAGATAGAAGTTGTTTTACAATGGCCATTCCAAGCCCGCTTCCTTCTATGGTTTTATTTTTATTTTCTTCTAGTCGTTCGAAAGGTAAAAATAATTTGTCTAATTCACTTCTTTTCATTCCAATTCCAGTGTCTTTGACGGAAACCATAAGGATAGTAGTGGAATCGGTAGTGTCTTGAGCTGATATTGAAAAAAGAATAACACCAGAATGAGTATACTTAACGGCGTTAGTCAATAAATTTACAATAACCTGTTTTATGCGCACAGAATCTCCATGTAATAATCTTGGAATATTAGGATCTATATCAATTTCAAATTTTAAAGCTTTTTTAGTAACTCTAGGCATAATCATATTTTTTAAGTCATTTACCATAGTGATAATTGAATAGTCATTAGGAAAAAGTTCTAGCTTTTGTGCTTCGATTTTAGAAAAATCTAGGATATCGTTGATTATGCTAAGAAGGGATTCACTGGCGTTTTGAATATCCTTAGCATAGTTTTTTATTTCATCTTCTTTACTTTGCCTAATAATGATTTCATCTAAACCCAAAATAGCATTAAGAGGGGTCCTAATTTCATGTGACATATTTGATAAAAAATTTGTTTTAGCCTCATTAGCTTGATTTGCGGCTTCTTTTGCAATAGAAAGTTCAGACATTGTAGAAACAAGTCTTTGGTAGTCAGGAAATTCAATTGTAAAATACAATATATAGATGCCAAGGGAAATACCAAGATATCCAAACTTAGTAGAGTGAGGGGAAAAAACCTCACCGATTATGCCAAATATAAAAAAGAAATATGAAATTATAAGTATAATAAACATTTTTTTTGTGATTTGACTTCTTTTAACATATAATAATCTGCCTGAATATATAAAAAAATAAATAGGTGTAAGTGTATTTACAAGAAAATCTAGAGGATAATCCATATAAATATGAGCAGTAGGTCGATAATTAAATAAAAGTGTACTAACGATATAAACATTTAAATTTATTAGTACAAAATATAAAAAAATCTTATTAAATTTATGGAAAGGCGCATTTAAAATATCGTCATAGGTATATGACGCAATATAAAGTGAAACATAGTAAGAAATAAATATGGTTAAAACTGATTTACAACTTATCATTATAAGAGCAACTCCAAAATATAAATCAGGAAAATTTATAATTATGATGGAACTAGAAATATCGAATAAAGTAGCAAAAATAATATAATAAACAAGTTTTTTAAACATAACACTTGATTTAGTTTTGCCATTATATTTAAGAGAAAGATTGGTAAAAAGTATAATGTCATAAAAAAGAGCGGCAATATCAAAAAATATAATTGAATATTTAAGTAATCTATCCATTAAAGAATCCTCACTTCCTAATAAATTTATAGTACACTATAAAATTTATATCGGAAAAAATAATGGATATATCCGAACAAAATATTAAAAAACAATAAATTAAAAAAATAGTATTGACATTAAAGATATATTTGATACAATTAGATTGCGAACAATCAAAAATAATACAACATACTACAACAACCGAAATAAACTATAATATAGGAGGATAAAATTATGGGATTTTACGATTTATCAGTATTAAATGCAAAAGGCGAAGAAGTACACATGAGTGATTTTAAAGGAAAGGTAGTTATGGTAGTTAATACTGCAACAGGTTGTGGATTTACACCACACTACGAGCCAATGGAAGCAATGTACGAGAAATATCATGATGCAGGATTTGAAATTATTGATGTACCATGTAATCAGTTTGCTGGACAGACTCCAGGAACAGATGAGGAAATTCATGAATTTTGTTCATTAAAGTACAATACTCAGTTCCCACAAATGAAAAAATCAGATGTAAATGGTGAAGATGCTATTCCACTTTTTAAATATCTCAAAGAACAAAAAGGTTTTGAGGGATTTGGAAAAGGACCTAAAGCATTAGCAATGGGTGTGATGTTGAAAAAAATTGATAAGGATTATAAGAATAATTCAGAAATTAAATGGAATTTCACTAAATTCATTGTAGATCAAAATGGCCAGGTAGTAGCAAGATTTGAACCTACAGAAGATATGAAAAAGGTAGAGGAATGTGTAGCAAAATTAATGGGTGGCAAATAATTGATTTTGGCACAGAAGTAATGATAAAAGTAAATTAAATAATGGATTTGTGGCATAAATAATAATAGAAAGACCTCATATTTGAAAGAGAATAAGAGGTCTTTTTTGTTGTATAATTCATAGATTCGTGGTAGGCTATAAAAAGGTAAGTTGAACGGAAAATAAATAGGTAATTCAGAAATATGGAGAAAGTTTATGGATAAATCTGGGTATGACAATGAAGTCCGAAACATGTTAGATACAATAGGGCGGATACGTTTTGACCAGCCCAAAGAGGTTATAATAATTTCAAAAGAAATTTTAAAATATGCAAACCGTGTAAGTGATGATAATTTGATAGGTTACGCAGAATTTTATATAGGTGATGCGTATTATACATTGTGTAACGGTGACAATTGTTTGATGCATATAAAGAAAGCTATAGCAAAATTTAATAAAGTAAATAATCATAAAATGTTAGGAGAATGCTATAATTTATTAGGAATTCTTTTTACATATCAAGGAAATATAGTTAATTCTTTAGAATGTTTTCAAGAAGCTATGAAAATAGTAGAAAAATATGAAATACATTATTTAGGCGCCATGGTTTATGCTAATTATAGTGAGATGTGTAACAGAACAAATAATTTTGATTCAGCATTAAAGTATGGAGAATTAAGCAAAGCCCATTGCGATTTTATTAAAAATACACCTAGGTATAAAAATATATGCAAGGCAGTATTAATAGTATTGTCACGTGTTTCCATTAAAATTGGTCGAAAAGATGAAGCAAGTAGATATATAGAAGAGTTAAGATATGAGTTTAATGATGTGGAAAATGAAGAATTAGGCTTAGATTACGCTCTTTTAGAAACAGTTTGGGCGAATTTTATACAAGATAAGCAACTAGAAGAAAAATGCGTTAAAAAAACTATAAAAGCCTTTTTTAAATGTAAATATAAAATTGATTTTTTTTGGAGTTGTGTAGAATTCATGGCTTTTTTGTGGGAAGAAGAAAGGCTAGATACTTTAGAAATCGTAGTTAAGGAAATGGAAAAATATATTCATGATTTTTTTCCTTATTTGCAGACAAGAATTTTAAGTTTTAAAATTGATTTGTTAAAAAAGCAAAATAGAACAGAAGAATTAGTCGATGCATTGCAAGATTATTATCTAAAGAGAGAACAACAAAATCAATTTGATTTGAAAATTATGAAAATGATAGTAGAACTTAAAAATTCTCTTATGATTTCTAAACATACCAATATGCTTTTGCAAGAAAGTGTTGGAAAAGATGAACTTACTCAAATTGCAAATAGAAGAAAACTTAGTGAAGAAGCAGATAATGCTTTTGAAAACATTTGTATTAGAGGTAATAGATTTGCAGTTGAGATGATAGATATTGACAACTTTAAGGAAATCAATGATACATATGGCCATGCAATGGGAGATAGTTGTCTAGTGTTACTTGCGGATGTGTTAAAAAGTGTTGAAAATGACAATCTTTTTTGCGCTAGATATGGTGGCGATGAGTTTATGCTTATATATAAAGGATATACAGATGACCAAATTATAGAAACAGCATTAGTCATTAAAAATAAATTGAAAACATTATTAGAGGAAAACGATTTCCCAAAATTTACCATATCTCAAGGAATATGCAACAATATCCCAGAGGAGGATAATAAATTGTGGGATTTTACTTCAGTAGCAGATGAAGCCATGTATTATAGTAAAAAAACAGGTGGAAATAGAATAACGCTAGTTCGAAGCAAAAAAGAAATGACAGAAATGATTGAATGTGAAATTACAAGGCTAAAAAAATGCAGTCAAAAAAATAAAGAAAAACAAATAAATAAAAAAGATAAATAAAAAAGATAAATAAAAAAGATAAAAAAGCTAGGAAGTGTGGGACGACGGTGTAGCCATCCCAACATGTCCTAGCTTTTTAATTATTTCTCTTTCCAAAAATTAACAGGTTCGTAATCTTGAAGTTTTGCAAGAAATCCTCTTTCTTGTAAGGAATCTTGGATTAAATCAAGTATATCAGCATTATCAGCTTTAATAGTGTGATAATGATAGCCAGATGTAATATTTTTAAGTGGAGCAGATTTACCACTATGAATTTCTTTCATATAGTTTTTGATATCAAGTCTTGATTTAATATTTAACTCAGCACGAACTAAACCATATACCTTATGATAAACAAATACATCTTCGATTTTTCCACCTAAATCGACAATCATTGTTAATTCTTCTTCCATTTCATCATCAGAATGAATAACTTTAAAAACACGAGCCATTTCTTTAGCGCTGTTAAGGATATATCCGCGGTTGGTGGAATGAATATCAATTCCCTCAGCACGCATTAGAGCAATGTCTTGCACTACGATTTGTCTACTTACCTTTAAAGTTTTGGCTAAGGCAGAGCCTGAGATAGGCATTTCCCGGTTTTGCAATTCTTGTATGATTAGTTGCCTTCGTTCTTTTCCAGTCACAAACAGTGCCCCCTTTTATATCTTATAATGCATGGAGATTCTTTAAAGAAATATCCATGATAGGTGCAGAGTGAGTAAGTGCACCACTAGATATATAATTTACACCTAAATCAACTAGTTTGGCAATATTTTCTTTTGTAACATTACCAGAAACTTCAATTTCGGTACGACCATTAATAAGGTCAACAGCTTGTTTCATTTCTTCGTGAGACATGTTGTCAAGCATTATAATGTCAGCTCCAGCGTCAACAGCTTCTTTTACCATATCAAGATTTTCAACTTCAATTTCGATTTTTCTAACGAAAGGAGCATAATCTTTAGCCATTTTTATTGCTTTTGTAACGCTGCCTGCTGCACCAATGTGGTTATCCTTTAAAAGAACACCGTCAGATAAGTTGTATCTGTGATTGTGTCCACCACCAACTACAACAGAGTATTTTTCGAAAATTCTGTTGTTAGGAGTAGTTTTGCGAGTGTCTAATAGTTTAATAGGTGAGTCACCTAAAAGCTTAGCAACGCTATTAGTATAAGTTGCAATTCCACTCATGCGTTGTAAGTAGTTAAGAGCTACACGTTCTCCAGAAAGTAGAACACGGATATCACCTGTGACTTTAGCCATTAAAGTTTTATTTTTTACAAAATCTCCGTCTTTAACAAAAAAAGTTACCTTTGTTGAATCATCAAGTAATTTAAATACTCTTTCAAAAATCTGAAGACCACATATAATACCGTCTTGTTTGCAGATTAAATCTACTTCCCCTAAACAAGGCTCTGGCATTACTGCATTTGTGGAAACATCTTCGCTTGTAATATCCTCTCTAAGTGCGCTTTCGATTAAAGGATCCACATTTAATTTAAGTGTGTTTTGATCAAACATAATTTTTCTCCTAGTATATTAATATTTTAAGCCTATGATTTGCCAGTATTGCCTTAAATGGCACAAAACTCAGCGTTGCCAAAAATAAAAAATGACAATTAAGCTGTGGCAACCATTTTGGCGTTTTCGTGAGCAATTTCATCAAGAACTAATTGTTTGTATTCTTCTTCAAGAGCAGCAGAATCTTCATATTTGCTTAAATCAATGTTGTTGACAAAAGTAGAATCTTTCTTTAGTGAAACGTAAGAACCCATTAAATCAAAAGCAGCTCGTTTAGCAAAAACAAGGCTTTCTAGAAGGGAGTTACTTGCAAGTCTATTGCGACCGTGAACACCATTACAAGCAGTTTCACCAATAGCGTAAAGTTGATTCATAGAAGTTTTGCTCTCATGATTAACCTTAATTCCACCCATAAAATAGTGTTGGGCAGGAACAACAGGGATGCATTCTTTCTCAGGATCATAACCCATTTTTTTACAATAAGCTACAATATTTGGAAAATGCTCATTTAATTCATCAGAAGGAATTGTTCTAAGGTCTTCCCAAACAAAGTCTGTGCCATCTTTTTTCATTTGTTTTTTTATAGCTTCAGTAAGTAAATCTCTAGGTAAAAGCTCATTTACAAAACGGTTCATGTTTTTGTCATAAAGCTTAGCGCCTTCACCACGAACAGATTCAGAAATTAAAAATGAACGATCTTTTGAATCTTTATTGTAAAAAGTAGTTGGGTGAATTTGAACATAGTTTACGTTTTGAAGTTTAATATTGTGCTTAAGTGATATAGCAAGAGCATCTCCTGTAAGATGTCTAAAGTTAGTAGAATGACGATAAAGTCCACCAATTCCACCACAAGCTAAAAGTGTATAGTCAGCTTCAATTGTGAAAATATCATCGTCATCGTTTCTACAAATAGCACCGTAGCAAGTGTTGTCATGTTCGATAATATCTACAAGTGTTGTATATTCGTAGATTTTTACATTTGGAAGTTTTTTTACAGCAGCCAAAATGTGGCTAGTAATTTCTTCACCAGTAATATCTTCGTGAAAAAGGATTCTCTTATCGGAATGAGCACCTTCTCTTGTAAAAGCAAGAGAACCATCAGCTTCACGTTTAAAGTCTACTCCGTAAGAAAGTAAATCCTTGATAGTGTCTTGAGATGAACGAATCATAATATCAACAGATTTTTCATCATTTTCATAATGACCAGCCTTCATAGTGTCTTCAAAATAGCTGTCATAATCTGCGTTATTTTTAAGCATGCAAATTCCACCTTGAGCAAGATATGAATCACTACTCTCAACATCGGACTTAGTTATTATTGTAATTTTTTTGTCTCTAGGAAGTTGCATAGCTGCATATAATCCAGAACAGCCGCTTCCAACTATTAAAATATCTGTTTTCATTTTAAATAATCTTCTTTCTTTGCCAATTTAATGTCGCTTGTTGTAAAAAAGCTATTACGGCATAGGCATAAATTTTATTTGACTAAAAGTGTATCACATTTTTTCTTTACTGACAAGACAGTTGTAAATATAAAACTTTACATTTGTCTTGACAGTGACAACTCATTTTTCTATAATGGTAACTAATCATTTAAAAATAGGAGAAAAATTCATGACTACACGAGAATTACAAGATAAAATAATTCAGTTAAAAAAAGAAAAAGATATTTGTCTTTTAGTCCATGCATATCAAAGTCAGGACATTTTAGAAGTTGCTGATTTCACTGGAGATTCATATGGCTTAAGTGTAAAGGCTAAAAATGCGCCACAGAAAAACATAATAATGTGTGGTGTTAGATTTATGGCGGAAACAGTTAAAGTACTTTCACCAGAAAAGAGAGTTTTCATAGCTAATGAAAATGCCTATTGTCCAATGGCAGAGCAAATGGATAGAATTCAAGTGGAGGCACTTCGTGAGCAGTATCCAGATTACACAATTGTGGCATATATTAACACCACTTCAGATTTGAAAACTGCAGTAGATGTATGTGTAACTTCATCTTCAGCTGTAAAAATTATTAAAAACATTAAGAATGATAAAATATTATTTATCCCCGATTGCAATTTAGGAAGTTGGGTAGAAAAACAGATTCCAGAGAAAAAATTTATGTTTTTCCATGGAGGATGTCCAACTCATTTACGTATAACAACAAATGATGTTGAAGTAGCAAAAGAAAAACATCCAAATGTTAAGATTTTAGTTCACCCAGAATGTAAAAAAGAGGTGACAGCCTTAGCAGATTATGCGGGAAGTACTACAGGAATTATGAACTATGTAGAGAATAGTGATGAAAAGGAATTTGTTATAGGTACAGAAAATAGTATAGTACAGCATTTGCAGTTTGATCATCCAGATAAGAAGTTTTATCCATTGTCTAAGGAATGTGTATGTCCAAACATGAGAGCAACTACACTTATGGATGTTTACAATACAATGATGGGTCAAGGCGGAGCAGAAATTGAAATTGACGATGCCACAAGAGAAGGTGCGCAACGTTGTATAGATAAGATGATAGAATTAGGGGGTTAAAAGCCTAAAAAATGGCTAAAATACCAAAAAAATCTTTGAATTATGTTCATGTTATGTTAAAATAGAGTCTGAGTCGCGTATGCGAGTCATCTACACAAAAAAGTCCTGTAAACTGGTAATTTAGCCGGTTTACAGGATTTTTTGATTTATAG
Organism: Lachnospiraceae bacterium C7; assembly: GCA_900113385.1. Taxonomy (GTDB): domain Bacteria; phylum Bacillota; class Clostridia; order Lachnospirales; family Lachnospiraceae; genus Roseburia. The sequence goes on along the minus strand of FOPE01000011.1, from coordinate 5,904 downwards.
AAAAATAATCTTGAAAAAAAATAAAAATTATTATAAAAAAATAAAAAAATCTGAAAAAAGTCCTTGCATAATAATATGTTTTCATGCATAATATATAGCAATATAAGAAAACGTGATACACTACATAAGCAAAACTAATGTAAAATAATTTACTTAAATAGTTGCGCTATGGATTGGAAATATTATGATAATAGGCAAGGAAGAGAATAATGAAAATTGAGAATTTAAAACAGAGAATTGCAGTAGCAAGCGGAAGAGAGAAAGCAGATTTACTTATTAGAAATTGTAAGTTAGTAAATGTATTAACTAGAGAAATCTATGGAGCAGATATTTACGTAACAGACAACGTAATAGTAGACATTGAGGAGATTAGCTTAGAAAACAGCCCTGCTAATGAAGAAGACAACTCTGTAAAATTAGCTAAAAAAGTAGTAGATGCCAAAGGCAACTATGCGATTCCAGGGCTTATAGAAGGTCATATTCATATTGAGTCATCTTTTGTTACACCAGAAGAGATATCTAGACTTATTGTTCCACATGGTACAACAACAATAATTGCAGATCCACATGAAATCGTAAATGTATGCGGAAAAGCAGGAATGAAATATATGCTTGATGCAGGTGAAGTAGCGCCTCTTGATATTAAGTATATGGTGCCATCCTGCGTACCAGCTACACCATTTGAAAATAGTGGAGCGGTTTTAGACTCTGAGGACGTAAAAGAAATTCTAGAAGATGATAGAGTTTTAGGTCTAGGAGAATTTATGAATGCACCTGGAATCATAGGGTGTGATGAAGATGCTTTAAAGAAAGTCTTGTATTCTAATGAAAGAAATGCTCCAGTGGATGGACATTCTCCAGGAATAACCGGTAAGGAATTAAGTGCATATATTGCATCAGGAATAATGACAGATCATGAATGTCAAACTGTTGAAGAAATGCAAGAACGTCTAAGAAAAGGAATGTATGTGCTACTTAGACAAGGTTCAGCATGCAAAAATTTACGAGCACTTTTAAAAGGAGTAAATGAAGGCAATTCTAGAAGATGTTTGCTTTGTTCAGATGATAGACAACCTGTTAGCATACTTAAAAATGGAGATTTAGACGAGCATCTTAGAATTTGTGTAGAAGAAAAAATAGATCCAATTATAGCAATTCAAATGGCAACCATTAATGCAGCAGAGTGTTATGGTTTAACGGACAGAGGAGCAATTGCAATAGGTAAAAGAGCGGATATTTGCTTAGTAGAAGATTTAAATGATTTTAAAATGAAAGATGTATTTATAGAGGGAAAACATGTTGCACACAATGGAGAATACTTATGTCATGTTCAAAGAATTGATTCAAGTGCAGTTTCAGGAAGTGTACATGTAAAAGACTTTTCTATAGATAGACTTAGAATTGAAAAAGAACGAGGATTAGTAAAAGTAAATGTTATAGACCTTACACCAGGAAGTATAGTTACTTCTAAAGGAGAAGCAGTAGTAGAAATCAATGAAAAAGGAGATTTCGTTTTTGATGAAAAAGAAGATGTAGCCAAACTTGTGGTAGCAGAGCGTCATCATGGAAGAGGAGATGTAGGTGTAGGATATCTTCGAGGATTTGGAATAAAACATGGAGCCATTGCATCAACAATAGCTCATGATTCCCATAATATTATTGCAGTGGGAACTAGTAATGAAGAAATAGAATTTGCCATAAATGAACTTATAAAACAGCAAGGTGGAGTTGTAGTAACTAAGAATAAGAAGATTTACAATGCGTTACCACTTAAGATTGCAGGTTTAATGAGTGATGAAAGCGGTGAAGTTCTTATGGAAAAACTAGAAAATATGTATAAAATTATTAAAAAGGAAGTTGGAGTAAAAGAAGGTGTAGATGGCATTATGTCATTAGCATTTATGGCTCTTCCAGTAATACCAGAGGTTAAACTTACAGATAAAGGACTTTTTGATGTAACAAATTTAGAGTTCATTTCAGTTGAAGTAGAAGCAGTTGCTTTGTGTGAAGTTTAGAAAAAATTTCACCTAAATTATACAAAGATTTTACAACTACATAGTTTTGGAATTTACAATGGATTTTTACAATGAAGATAATCCAATTGGAAAATAGTCAATAAAAGGCAAGTAAAATGAAAAATCATCTTACTTGCCTTTTTTAAATTCAGCAAATTAAAGGTTATCCGCTAAGTGTTGAAATCAAAGTGGATAAGGTTTTATTTTATACAATTATTTGTTGAAATCATCGTCGTTGAACTGGTTATTGTTGTTAGTTGAGTTGTTATCATAACTATTATTAAAGTTATTGTTGTCATAACCGTTATTAAAGTTACCATTGTTGTAACCATTGTTATCATAACCGTTATTAAAGTTACCATTGTTATAACCATTGTTGAAGTTATTGTTGTTATAGCCGTTATTAAAGCCGTTGTTATAACCGTTATTGTAACCACCACCCATAACTGTTTGGTTGTAAGCAGCAGCAAGGTTATTAAAGTTACTGATAATGATGTATTCAGCTACTAAAGTAGTGATGTTACCAACGAAAGGTCCTAAAATACATAAAACAAGAACTGCAGAAGGTGAATCGTTAGTTAATACACCGTAACGAATGCTATTTTTGTAAATTCTGCATGCAACTTTATATCTCCAGTAGATACCGTAAATACCACAAGTAACAATAGATAAAAGAATAAATTCTAATAATCCAGGTGTGTGCTCATTGTCACCTGCACAAGCAGTATTTATATCACGAATAAGATCATAATAGAAAAACAGTGAATAGATACCACATGTAATAAGAGATAAAAGTAAATATTTGATAAATGATCTTTCCTGTTGAATCATAATAATCCTCCTGATAAACAAAAATTAGTATTGATTGTTATTGAATGTAGCTCCATAATTACGAGCATTGTAAGCGGCTGAAAGTTTGTTTACATCATCTATCATTCTGTAGAATAATAGTAATGAGATTAAACCAAAAGTAAATGGCGATAATATTGCATAAAAAATGAAAGTAGTACCACTATCTGGAATATCAACACCAAAAATGTGACCAGCTTTATTAAGTCTGTTACCTAATTTGTAATACCACCAAAATGGGTAAAGGCCACAAGTAATACAACCTAGTAAGATCATGATAAAAAAGTTAGTTGTACTTTCGTTATCACCTTCACATACTGTATTTACATCTGAAGTTAATGTAGTCATGAAATACAATCCATAAAGTCCGAATGTGATTATAGAAAGTAACAAAAACTTGATAAAAGATCTGTTTTGATTAATCATAAAAAAGTCCTCCTATAAAAAATATAAGGTGATATATACACCCCTTTGAAAAATTTATTTCTACAATAGTATTATTAGGGTCAAAAAGACGATAAAAATAAACTACTATAAAAAGCAATAAAACTAAAAATAAAATAAATTTGTAAATTTTGGGATTTATTCTATCTTGAAAAAGCATGATAGGTATTAAAAGTGGAAGTACCCAAAATAGAGGATGGTAATAAAAAGCTGTGCTGAAATTAAAATGTAATACATTAAGCCACGCTCTAGTCATTCCACATCCAGGACATGAACATCCTGTAACAAATTTTATTGGGCAACCAATATTGGTAATGTGTAAAATAAGTCCAATAAAACAAACGCCCAATGAATAAATAAATAAAGTATAAAGTTTCTTTTTCATATGAAAATAAATATATCATAGATTACGTAGTATTTCAATAAGTTGAGAAAAAACTATTGTTGTATTTGTTTAAAAAAACAGATTAGTTTAGATAAAATAAAGTTAAAGATGAAAAAATAACAGAAAAGCTGATGAATATTCAGAAAAAATCTGGTTAATTTAAGGGAGAAAAGCTGTGAAAAAAAATATAATTTAGCAGTAGAAAAATATTACAAAAAAGTTACAATTAAATTTTGTAAAATTATTTTGTGGGGGTGATTAAAGGGGGATAAATGTGAGAGAATAAGGAAAAAAGAAAAAACACCCCCAAGAAAAAATAGAAAAACACAAAATACCCACATTTTTTTAGGAATAATTGGTTGACACCGCCATATCCTTGTGATACTATACTTTTGTAACAAATGTAACAACTTTGTAACATTTGCGAAAAATGAAAAATTGGAGGACATCATGTACAGAAAAGTTACAAGAGTAGCGACTTGCATTATTGCTGCGACATTAGTATTTGGTTTCTCTTCAACAACAACTAAGGCGGCTAAATCATCAGAGAGTAAGGTTAGCAGCCAAGTTACAAGAAGTGAGAATTTACCAATTGCAGGCGTTTCACTTGCAGTCTCATCAGTATTAGATGAAAACAACAAAGACAAGACTGGAAACAACAAATCTGATAACGAGACTCCAAGTGCTAATGACAAGTTAGCCAAGAATATGGCAGTTGTGCAAACAACAGAACAAAATGTTGTAGTAAGAGCAACAGCAGATGAAAAAGGACAGGAATTAGGAAAGTTATATAACAATAATGTAGTTACAATAGAAAGTGAAAAAGATGGATGGTACAACATTACATCTAGAAATTTAAAAGGTTTTGTTAAAGCTGAGGCTATTAGCAAAGACAAAGAGCTTGTAGAAAAAGCATCAAAGAAAACGGCAAAAGTAGTTACAGATACATTAAAGCTTCGTGAAACACCTTCAGAAGAAGCAAAAGTTATTACATTACTTGCAATCGATGAGGAATATGTAGTAACTGATGATCAGACAGATGGATGGGTTAAAATTAATACATCATCAGGTGAAGGATATGTTTCAAGCCAATATGTTGAAGTTGCTAAAGAATATACATATGGAGAGACTTTAGAAGAAGAAAAAGCTAGAGTCGAAGCTGAAGCTGCAAGAGCTGAAGCAGAAAAAAAGGCAGCTGAAGAAGCAGCCGCTGCAGAATATGCTAGAACACATGGCAATCAGGCAGCACTTAGTTACGCTTCTCAGTTTGTTGGAAACAGATACGTTTGGGGCGGTACAAGTCTTACAAACGGAGCAGACTGTTCAGGATTTGTTATGTCAGTATTTAGAAAATATGGCGTAAGTTTACCACATAGCTCAGCTGCAATGCGTGGAGTAGGTAGATCAATTAGCAAATCTGATATGCAACCAGGTGACATTGTTTGCTATAGCGGACATGTTGGAATATACGCTGGTAATGGACGATTACTTAGTGCCTTAAATTCAAAAAAAGGCATTACATATTGTTCAGTTAATTACAAACCGATCATTGCGGTACGTCGTGTCCTTTAGTGCAGAGATGCATACTTTCCCCTATCATATAGAGGACATACACAATCGAATATAGATTATAATTGCAGAATAATCAAGTGAAGAAAGTACTCTCCTTCATTAAAATATTTGAACGTGGACGACCGAATGAATATAAATGCAATACCTAGATATGAAAAGACATGACTAAGAGTCATGTCTTTTCTAATATTATTTTTAATATTATTTCTAATATTTATAGATTGTGTAAAGAAGTTTGTGTAAATACTTCTTCAAAAGTGCCTAGAATGAAAAATTAAACCTGTACTTTGACAACTGAAAATGGCTAAAAAAGTCTAGTTTACTTTTGCAACGGCTTCTTCTAGCAGAGATGATATAGTAAAGATATCGATTACTATCTGCTGGAAAGGAGCAGATATGATATAGTAAAGATATCGATTACTATCTGCTGGAAAGGAGCAGATATGAACTACTACAGAAATAAAGGACAAATGGATTTGTCGGATCGACTTGCGATTGAAACTGGAATACACAACAAAGATTCCCTTAAAAAGATAGCAAAATTAATCGGTAGACATCCTTCCACAGTTGCACATGAAATCAAGGAAAATAGAACTTATATCCATAATACGTATTATCTTGGTAAAGACTGTGCAAACG
>FOPE01000039.1 GCA_900113385.1 Lachnospiraceae bacterium C7 | reverse complement strand
AAACGTGATTGGTACGTTCTGTCATAGAAACCATTGCGAGAGTCTCCGGAATTCCATAGAAACCATTGCGAGAGTCTCCGGAATTCCTGCCGGAATAATCATATTTCTCGTAATTGAGGAAAGCTGTAAGCTCCGTTGATAGCACTTCGTTTACAGCGTTTTCAAGTTCAGAACGAAAAACTTCATCAATAGATTCATTATTAAGTAGAGCAGACATTAAATTTGTGCTAATATTAGTCATAGGGACGAATTTCACTCCTTTAAGTTTTTTTGTTTGGTCACTTAAAATCTTAAACGAAGTTCGTTCCTTTTTCTATGATTAATTTTATTTACACAAGATATTTTACACTATCCTATCGTGACAATATGATAAAAATCACATTCATTAATATAAATAAAAGTATAATAATTCTACAAGATAATAATTTTACAAGATAATGATATGGAGATAGAGCTTATGGAAAGAATGAACAAAAACAATAAATCTAAAAAATTGAAAACAAATAAAAAATTAGATGAAAGAATTGAAGCAGTAAATGGCAAAATTGGAGCAAATATTGCAGGGGGTTTTTTCATATATAGAGCTACGGGAAATGAAGAAATAGTTTATGCTGATTCAGGAACCGTAGATATATTTGATTGTAAAGATTATGATGAGTTCATGGAGTACGTAGGCGGAACTTTTAAGGGATTAGTATATAGAGAAGACTTAGCTGAAACTGAGTATTCAATTTGGTCTCAAATAAATGACAAAAAAACAGATCATGATTTTGTAAGCTACAGAATTTTAAGTAAAAATGGAACTATTAAGTATATAGAAGATTTTGGCCATTTATTTTATAGTGAGACAGGAGAAGCGTTTTTTTACGTGTTTATTATTGAAAAAAATAGTGTTTCAATAAATGAAAAAAATATAAGATTATTAAATGAAAAACAGACCATGTTTGAGAGTATGAAAGAAGAATTAGATGCTCTAACAGGTCTATATCGCATGCATAAATTTTGCAGTCACATAGAAGAAATCTCTAAAGATAGTGATAAAATTTTAAGCGGTTTATACCTCATTTATTTTGATATTGTAAATTTTAAAAGTTTTAATGGGGCAAAAGGTTTTGAAGCAGGAGATAACTTATTAAAATATGTTGCAGTAACTATCAGAACTGCTTTTAAAGATGATATTATAGCAAGATTTTCAGATGATCACTTTGTTGTGTGTACTTCATCTGTTGATTTGATTGAAATTGTTGAAGAGATTCATGAAAAAATAAAAAGGTACAGTGATGATAGAACTGTAGAAATAAAAGCAGGTATATATCAAGTAGTAAAACCAATGAAGGATGGGGCTCACTACTGTGATAAAGCAAGGCTTGCTTGCGTCAGTATAAAAAGTAATTTTGATAAATATTATAATTTTTATGATGATGATCTTGGAAATCAAGTTAATATGCAGCAGTATATAATTGACAACATAGGAAAAGCGCTAAATAATGGTTCTATCGTTGTTTTTTATCAGCCAATTGTTAGAATTATTACGGGAAAAGTTTGCGCATTTGAAGCCTTAGCTAGATGGATAGATCCAGAATATGGAATGCTTTCACCAGGTGTTTTCATAGAAGTGTTAGAAAAATTTCATTTGATACATAAACTTGATATTTTTATAATTGAAAAAGTGTGCGCAGATTTTGCAAAAAAAAGAAAAGAAGGTGCACCTGTAGTACCAGTTTCAATTAATTTATCAAGATTAGATTTTCAACTTTGTGAGATTTTTGACATAGTAGAAAAAACAAGAAAAAAATATGATATTCCAGCAAGAATGCTTGATATAGAGATAACAGAAAGCGCTTTAAATGAAGATTTAGATTTCTTGAAGAATCAGATAGAATTATTTAAAAAAGCAGGATATAACGTATGGATGGATGATTTCGGAAGCGGTTACTCTGCTTTAAATATTTTGACTAGTTATAATTTTGATGTGGCTAAATTAGATATGATATTTTTGCGCCATTTTAAAGATGAAAAAATGCGAAAGATGATTAGATCTTTGGTGTATACTGTAAAAGATGTTGGAATTCAGTCATTTTCGGAAGGTGTTGAAACAAGAGAGCAAAGAGATTTCTTAGCAGAAATTGGGTGTGAAAAAGGACAAGGATATTTCTTTGGTAAACCACTTCCTATAGAGGAAGGATACCTCAGCTTGATGAGCAGAGGAAAAGAATTTGAAACTGTAGAAGAGAGTAAGTATTACGATGAAATCGGTAAGATAAATATAAAAGAATTAGATACAGATCAAATAGACGGAATTTCTTTGCCTACAGCCATTATAGAAATGAATTCTCGAAGAATAAAAATATTAAGAGCACCAAAACAATTTATAGCAGAAATTAAAGATTTAGGTTTTTCAAGCATTGAGGAATTAGAAGAATTTTGCAATGATGATGTATATCAAAATAGACTTAGAATGTGTGGTTTTATCGATCGAGCAATTGCAAGTCAAAAACGAGAAAAAACAGATTGGATAGTAAGGAATCACTATTGCACGATTTGGGTAGAGGTTATTTCAGAATGCAGCAAATCTTTTGCCATAAAAATAATGTTTTTAAACCAACATAAATTTATGACAGAAAATAGTAAAGTAGAGGAAATGGATGCAGTTTTAAGATTCTTATATCTATCCTATAACAGAATAGACTGTATGGATGTGACTGATAATACAATAGAAAGCATATATGTAAATGCTAGAATCACAGCTCCAAGTATAGAAAAAAAAGATGCTACAGGAGTTTTAGAAATGATTGCAGAAAAGTACATCCATCCAGATGACAGGAAATTATTCTTGGAATTTTATGATTATAAGACAGTGGAGAGTAGACTAAAAAAAGTAGATACAGATTTTTTGGGTGCATTATTTAGATTTAGACAAGATAACGGCGAGTATATTTGGCAAGTGTTTAGTGTTATGCTAGTTAAAAGAAACGGAAAGCAAACTATTATCTCAACAATTAGAGATTTAGATGCTACAGGGGAATCTATGTTTAGACTTCAAGATTATACAAATATGTTTGAGCATTTACCTTTAGCATATGCTTTATATAGAGTTGAAGTAGATGAACAGAACAAACCTACAGACGCAATTTATGAATATTTCAACAGTAAGTATGCAAAATTAATAGGCAGAAAAGTAAACGATTTAATGGGAAAATCATTTTATGATGAAATTCCAGATGCATCCCCTGAATGGTTAGATTATTGTTATCGAGCTGCGTATTTAGGAGAAGAAATTCATAAACAGATTTATAGTCCAGAAATTGAAGCATGGATTGATTTCTCTGTAAGTCAAGCTTTTAGTAAAGGTTATTGTGCCTATACTTTTAAAGATGTAACTAATGAACATAATAAAAATAACAAAATTGAGAAAAATTGGAAGACAGATGATTTTATTATAAAATGCACAAAAATTCTTCAAGGAACGGCTAGTTTTGAATATTCAATGCATACAATTTTAAATGAGATAAGCGAAATGATTAGACCTGATAGGATGTATATAATTGAAATTAGAGATGAAAACGTAAAAAATAGTTACATGTGGCACAAAGAATCAATAGAACCTAATGGAAAATTATATGAGAAACTTTCTTATAAAATAGTTGCAAATTGGAAAAGATATTTAGATAAAGATGCTTCCATAGTTTTAGATACAGACAAAAGAATCAATACAGAAGAAATGGGAGAAACAGTTAGAAATCTTTTGATAAATAAAGGAATTCATAGAATGATTGCTGTACCACTTTATAACGTAGGTGGAGAAGTAGTAGGCTATTTAGGAGCAGAAAATTATGTAGATAATAAGACAATTAATACACAAAAAATGTTGGAAACTGTATCCTATTTTATATCATCAGAGATGAATAAACAGGAGCTAATTAAAAATTTAGATTACATGTGCAATAACGACATAATGACAGAGATTCACAACAGAAATTCTATGGATAGAGAGCTTAGATATATCAGTTTAGTACATCCGAAAGTAGGAATTTTATTTGCTGATGTTAATGGACTAAAAGCGGTAAATGACTCAAAAGGTCATAGTGCCGGTGATGAGCTGTTGATAGAGGTTGCTAGACTTTTAAAGAAAGTATTCAATCGAAATGACATTTATAGAGCTGGTGGCGATGAATTTGTGGTTTTACTTTCTAGAATTGAAAAAGAAGAATTCCTTGAAAAAGTAGAAGAATTCAAAGAAATATTAAGAAGAAATCCAGAAATAAAAATTGCCATTGGTTATACTTGGGACGATGGACATACTGATTTAAATAAAGTGTTAAGAAACGCTGATAAATTTATGTATGAAAACAAGGCAGAATATTACCGCATTAAAAAAAACGATAGACGAAACAGAAAAAAGAAATAAAAAAAATAAATTTTTTTCAAAAAAAGGGTTAAGTTTTTTAAAACAGTAACCGATGAAGTATTTTGTTGTGAAAACAATTATAAAAATTTTGTAAAAAGCTTGGAAAAGCTTTATAAAATTTCAAGGTATTTTTAATAAAATGTATTGGTGTTGCTTGGATAGGGAGCCAGACAGCATGATGACGGGGTAAAACGGACAACATATTGACGCTAATTTAGAAAGGATTTTGTATGACACAACAGTTAATGATGGAAAAAGAAAAGCAACAGCTAACAGAAAAACAAGAAAGAGTATTAAAAAAATTAATAACATTATTTGGACAGAAGCTAAATGGAAACTTTAATCGCGAAGAGATTGAAGAAACATTAGATGAAGTCCAGAAACGACTTGAATTTTTATATGTGAATGAAACAATCACAGAAGAAGATGTTAGAACGATTTCAATCGAATTTTCTAACGTTATTAATGCAATGTATGGAAAATACGGAGTCACATATGAAAACGAAAATTTTAGTAAATGTGGAGTCTTTGCAATCGCAAAATATTTTTCTTTTATAAGAAGATATAATGCGGCTATGAAAACTGTAAGATTATTACTTCATTTTTCAAAAAGCAATAAAAGCGAGAAAATTGCCAACAAATTACAGTTTGAATTAGAACAAATTTTAGCAGATGATATGGCAAAATGTGACATTTATACATCGAGAGAATTTGCACCAACAGATTTTGAAGCGGTACGATGTATTTTCCGTTACGTAAACAGTTGTCAGGATAAAGCATACAAAAAAGCTTTAGAATTGCTATATGCAACAGATGTTTTTATGAATGATGAAGATGTAGCAGTGGAAACTTATCAGCATGATTTATTAGTTTTTCATGTAACGGTAGGTGGAGAATGTGACATATACTATTGTGAAACTTCTAAAGCTAGAGAATTATTAAAAGATGACAGTTACAGCAAAAAAGGAAATTATAAAGTCAAAGTAAAACTCTTAGATGATGAGTGGAGCATTTTACAGTAATTATAGTTTTTCTTTATTAAATAAAACCAATGAAACCAATGATATGTAACATGTATCATGTATTATAGTCGTGTAACATATATCGCATACAATCACCCTCTTTACTGGACAATTTATATTCAGTAAAGAGGGATTTTTTATGCTGAAAAAGCTTATTGTATTTTTATAATTTTAGTATTTTTATATTTTTAGTGTCGTTTATTCTTTATATTGAAATGTTGTGGAAAAGTGAAGGTTATGGCAAACATAAGTAAAAAGTATAGGAAAACTATTGACAAATATACTTTAACGGATTAAACTGATGAGCAAGAAGTATAATTGTATACAATAGTACAAAAATACAGAGCTAAGAAGAAAAAAATAAAATTTAAAGTTAAAACGTAAGGTTTAAAACTAAAGCTAAAACGTAAAGCTTTAAATTAAAGCTAAAGCGCAGTAGTGCAAAAAGGAGCAAGGATATGAGAGATGTTATAGTTAATAATAAGAATAATTTGTTACAGTTAGAAGAACATTTTTATCAATTAGTAGATGTGGAAGAGCCAAATACATTTCACAATCTTTTTCCATATGAAGAGATTCCCAAAATTGCATTTAACGACAGAATTGTTCCCCACAATATGCCAGATGAAATTTGGATCACAGATACAACTTTTAGGGATGGGCAGCAGTCAAGAGCGCCATACACACCAGAGCAAATAGTGACAATATATGATTATCTACATAAATTAGGTGGCCCGAAAGGAAAAATTCGTCAGAGTGAGTTCTTTTTGTATAGCAAAAAAGATAGAGAAGCAGTATATAAATGTTTAGAAAAAGGATATAAGTTTCCAGAAGTGACAGCTTGGATTAGAGCAAACAAAAAAGATTTTCAATTAGTAAAAGAATTAGGCCTTAGAGAAACAGGAATTTTAGTAAGTTGTTCAGATTATCATATCTTTTATAAAATGCATATGACAAGAAAAGAGGTAATGAACCTATATCTTAGTGTAATAAGGGAATGCTTGGAAACTGGAGTAAGTCCAAGATGTCACCTAGAAGACATAACTAGATCAGATATCTATGGATTTGTTATACCATTTTGCGTTGAATTAATGAAATTAATGGAAGAATATAAGATTCCTATTAAAATCAGAGCTTGCGATACAATGGGATATGGTGTAAACTTTCCAGGGGCAGTTATTCCACGAAGCGTGCCAGGAATCATATATGGTTTAACCACACACGCAGGAGTTCCATCGGAATTAATCGAATGGCATGGACATAACGACTTCTATAAAGCAGTTAATAATTCCACAACAGCATGGTTATACGGCGCCAGCGGTGTGAATTGTTCCCTTTTTGGTATAGGAGAGAGAACAGGAAATACACCACTTGAAGCAATGGTCTTTGAATATGCGCAACTTCGTGGTACACTAGATGGTATGGATACAAAAGTTATTACAGAATTAGCAGAATATTTCGAAAAAGAAATTGGATATTCAATGCCACAACAGACACCGTTTGTAGGAAGTAACTTTAACGTAACTCGTGCAGGAATACACGCAGATGGTTTACTTAAAAATGAAGAGATATACAATATTTTTGATACTGCTAAATTTTTAAATAGACCACCTATGGTGGCAGTTTCAAACACTTCTGGACTTGCTGGAATAGCATTATGGATTAATAATTACTATAAATTAACCGAAGACAGAAAAGTAGACAAAAATAGTGAACTGGTAAAAAATGTCAAAGAGTGGGTGGACACACAATATTCAGAGGGCAGAGTTACTGCATTAACAGATAATGAGCTTGTTGTAGAAATTACTGATTGCTGTAAAAAACTTGGTATAGTTTTATAAAAATTAGATGAGGTAAATTATGACAGAAGATAATCATTCACTTAGTTCAAGAGTATTTCATAAGATACGTGAAGGTATTCTTACAGGCAGATATGCCAAAAATGAAGAATTAAAAGAAAAGACAATCGGAGATGAATTAGGCGTAAGTAGAACACCAGTTAGAGAAGCATTACGTCAATTGGAGTTAGAAGGATTAGTCTCAATTGTTCCTAATAAAGGAGCATATGTAATTGGACTTTCAAATAAAGATATTCATGACATCTATGAGATACGCTCTTTATTAGAGGGATTATGTGCTAGTTGGGCAGCCAAACTTATTACAGATGAGCAGGTGCAGGAGTTAGAAGAAAATATTTTCTTAACAGAATTTCATGCAAGTAAAGGGAATCATGAGCAAATCGTAGATTTAGATAATAAATTTCATGAAATTTTGTATACAGCTTCTGGAAGTAGAGAGCTTAGACATGTGCTTACAGATTATCATCAGTATGTACAAAGCGCACGTTCTCTTTCTTTATCAGAGCCAGATAGAGTGCCTAAATTTATATCAGAGCATAGAGCTATTGTAGAAGCTTTAAAGGAGCATGATACAGAAAAAGCAAGGGAGCTTGCAAGTATTCACATGAAAAATACAATGTCTAATATGGACCATATAGGATGGGATAAGCTATCATAATAAACAATAAATAGGGAAAAGGAGAATAGTTATGGGAAAAATCAAAATGATCACGCCATTAGTTGAAATGGATGGAGATGAGATGACACGAATCATATGGAAGATGATAAAGGATGAGTTATTACTTCCATATATTGATTTAAAAACAGAATATTATGATTTAGGATTAAAGCATCGTAATGAGACAGATGATCAGGTGACAGTAGATGCTTCTAATGCTACCAAAAAATATAAAGTTGCAGTAAAATGTGCAACAATTACGCCTAATGCAGCGCGAGTAGAAGAATATGATTTGAAACAGATGTGGAAAAGCCCAAATGGCACTATTAGAGCTATGTTAGATGGTACAGTGTTTAGAACACCAATCGTAGTAAAAGGCATTGAACCAAATGTAAAATCATGGAAAAAACCAATTGCAATAGCAAGACATGCATATGGAGATGTGTATAAAGCTAGCGAAATGAAAGTACCAGGTCCTGGAAAAGCTGAGCTTGTTTTTACGGCAGAAGACGGTACACAGACAAGAGAACTTATACATGTATTTGATGGTCCAGGTGTTTTACAAGGACAGCATAATTTAATTGGCTCAATAGAGAGCTTTGCCCATAGCTGTTTTAAGTATGCTTTAGACACAAAAAAAGATTTATGGTTTTCTACAAAAGATACTATTTCAAAGAAATACGATCATACTTTTAAAGATATTTTTGCTGAAATATATGAAAAAGAGTATAAATCACAATTTGAAGAAGCAGGAATCACATATTTTTACACATTGATAGATGATGCAGTAGCTCGTGTAATGAAGTCAGAAGGCGGATTTATTTGGGCATGCAAGAATTATGATGGAGATGTGATGAGTGACATGATTTCATCGGCATTTGGTTCACTTGCTATGATGACTTCTGTATTAGTATCACCACATGGATATTACGAATACGAAGCAGCTCATGGAACAGTTCAAAGACATTATTATAGACACTTAGAAGGAAAAGAAACATCAACTAATTCAGTTGCAACTATTTTTGCTTGGACAGGAGCACTTAGAAAACGTGGAGAATTAGATAATATTCCAGAATTATCTAATTTTGCAGATGCTCTAGAAAAAGCATGTATAGAAACAATTGAGTCAGGCAAGATGACAAAGGATTTAGCTTTAATAACAACAATTAAAAATCCAACTGTTTTAAATACAGAACAGTTTATTAAAGCAGTAAAAGAAAATATTAAAAATATATAAATACCTTTGTAAAGAATGTACAAAAAAACATAAATGCCGTTTTTTCGGGCCTTCAGCAGGCACTGTTAAAAATTTCACACATTGACATGATGCCGAAAAACTTCTATAATTAACATAGACTTTGAAAGATATGAAGGTAAATTCTTACTTCTATAAGAGTTTAAGTGATAGGAGGATTTTAAAGTGGCAAAAGAAATTTCTAAGGCAGTTGTAAAACGTATGCCTAGATATTATAGATATTTAGGAGAGCTTTTAGATGATGGAGTAGAACGTATTTCATCAAAAGATTTAAGCAAAAGAATGAGAGTAACTGCCTCACAAATTCGCCAGGATTTAAATAATTTTGGAGGCTTTGGTCAACAAGGCTATGGATATAACGTTAAGTACCTTTATGATGAGATTGGTAAAATCCTCGGTTTAGACCAAAAGCATAACATCATAATAGTAGGTGCAGGTAATTTGGGTCAAGCACTAGCTAATTATACCAAATTTGAGAAGCTTGGGTTTGATATCATAGCATTGTTTGATGTAAATCCTTCGTTAAAAGGAAAGGATATACGTGGAATTAAAATTCATATGCTAGATGAATTAGATGAGTTTTGTCAAGAAAATAGAGTTGATATTGCTGCTCTTACAATGCCTAAATCAAAGGCAGATGAGACAGCACATCATTTAGTTAAGCTTGGAGTTCATGCTATATGGAATTTTGCTCATGTAGATTTAGATCTTGATGACGAAGATGTAGTAGTAGAAAGCGTGCATTTGTCTGATAGTTTAATGAGATTATCATACGATATTGTACAAAAACGCAGTTAAATCTTTTAAGACGCTCATATTCTGCCGATATACCAAATAGAGACGTGTACGTGTAAGAATTTAGTGAGGCGCTTATGAAAGACGAAAAAGAATTTAAAAAATCATTACGAGATAAAGAAGTGCCACTTTTAGTCATAGACCAGAAGTGGCACAGACTTTTTGCGATACATGGCAAAACAAAAGAAATACAAGAGTTAGAAAATCAAGTAAACGAATACTTGAAACGACAGGCTCGTTTAAAGGAGCAACATAAGGATCTTAAAAAAATAAAAAAACAACTTATGAATGATATCGTTGAGAATATGGGAGATTTAGACGGAAGATTAGATGAAAATTCTCCTGTAGAGAAGAAGCTTACAGAAAATAAGCGATTAATAGAAGAAATCAATCAACGATTAGATGATTGCGAAGATGAGCTTATTGAACTGCCTAAGACTATTGCAAGAGCCAATGAAAATCTTATGATAAAAAGTATGTCATATTGTTACGATAAAATGCATGTTAATGCTAACGAAGCAAAAGAGATTGCTGATTGGATTACTAGTACAAGGATTGAACTTAAGAAAAATATAATTCGCAAGCAAAATCGAGATATTAATAATCGTGAAATATACGCATACATGCATGATATTTTAGGACATGACATTATTAATTTATTTGATATACGTGATGATATACAACAAGAGGTTCAAAAAAAACCAAAAGATAATGGCAATTCAAAGAAATAGCCTAGTTTAAAGTGTTTTTTAAAATCTACTTTACATTAACGAAAAATAGTTTAGAATAATAAGGGTGTTAGGAGTAAAAAATGAAGTACTTAGTTACTACCAAAGAAATGAAAGAATATGATGCTAATACATCAAAATATTTTTTCGTTCCAGAAATAGTGCTTATGGAACAAGCTGCAAACGCTTTTGTTGAGGAATTGTGTGCAAGAGAAATGCAAACAAATAACGAACATGGTATACGTGTACTAGTATGCTGTGGCGGAGGCAACAATGGAGCCGATGGAGTAGCCATAGCTCGTTTACTTAATGAACGAGGTATTACTGCTGATGTTTGTGTGGTTTCAAAAGATATGAAGACAACAAAATCCTTTGATCTTCAGATGAAGATTTATAAATCCTATGGCTATAAAGTGTATTTTTCAGATGCCTTAGAAGAATTATCTAAGGAGCCTCAGAATAAATATGACATAATAGTTGATGGAATTTTTGGCGTTGGTTTATCTAGAGCAATTTCAGGAAATCTTTATAACATTATTCAACAGATTAACAAAATTACATCAAAAAAATATGCAATAGACATTCCCTCTGGTATATCAGCTACAACAGGTGAGGTATGTAAAATTGCTGTTAAAGCTGATGTGACAGTGACTTTTTCCTTTGGAAAAGTTGGACATTATTTATGGCCAGGAGTATCATATTGTGGAGAAGTTATAGTAAAAGATATTGGTATAACTACTAAAAGTTTCTTAGATAAAATTCCTAAGGTGGTAAGCTTAGAGAAAAATGATTTGAAAATGCTAAAGGCTAGAGATAGTAGAGGCAATAAAGGGACTTTTGGAAAAGTATTAGTTATAGCCGGACACAAAAATATGGCAGGAGCAGCTATTTTGTCAGCTAATGCGGCTTATAAGACAGGGAGCGGATTAGTAAAAGTGTTTACTCCAGCCGAAAATAGAATAATCGTACAAAGTACGTTGCCAGAAGCTGTGCTAGAGACTTACGAAGTAGAATCACTAGAATCACCAAAAGCATTAGAATCACAAAATTCACCAGACCTAGCTGATTTATCAGATACATTAGATTCAGTGGATGCAGTGGATTCAGTGGATGCAGTGGATGCAGTAAGTGCACAACTTAAGAATTCGATAAATTGGGCAGATGCTGTGGTAGTTGGTCCAGGACTTGGTCAGTCCAACACTTCAAAGGCAATCGTACAAAAAGTACTAGAATATATAAATGTTCCTACGGTAATTGATGCAGATGCTTTAAATATTATATCTAATGATGAGATTTTAAAGGCAAACCTAAAGAAAGTGGCAGTGCCAGTAATAGTTACGCCTCATTTAGGAGAGATGTCTAGACTTTGTAAGAAAGAAATATCTTTTATACAAAAAAATATTTTAGATGTTGCAAGAGAATTTGCATCACAGTATAATACAATTTGTGTGTTAAAAGACGCACATACAATTATAAGTGTTCCTAATAAAAGGGACTACATTAATTTATCAGGAAATGATGGAATGGCAACAGCAGGTAGCGGCGATGTTTTAACAGGAATTATAGCAAGTTTGTTAGGGCAAGGTATAGAAGCCGAGCAAGCAGCAGCCCTTGGGGTATATATACATGGACTAGCTGGTGATGTTGCTAGCGAAGAAGGTAAGGCTTCGCTTATGGCAAGGGACATTATATCCGGTATAGAAAATATTTTTAAAGAAATCAGGTATTAAGAAATGAAGTTAAACAAGAGAGTTTATGCAAAAATTGATTTAGATGCAGTTTTATCAAACATGGAAGCAATGAAGGCAAACATTAAAGAAGACACTAAGATTGTAGCAGTTGTAAAAGCTGATTCCTATGGTCATGGAGCTCCTGAAATTGCCAAATGCGTAGAGAAATTGCCTTATTTATGGGGATTTGCAGTAGCAACATTAGAAGAGGGAGAAATCCTTCGAAAAAATGGAATTAAAAAACCTATCTTAATTTTAGGCGTTACATTTCCAAATGAATTTGAAGAGATTATTTCAAAAGATATTAGACCAGCAATTGTTAACCTTGAATCAGCAAAGGCTTTTTCAGATGCAGCAGTAGCATTAAATAAAACATGTAAAATTCATTTAGCAATTGATACTGGAATGGGAAGAATTGGATTCCAGGTAGAGGAAAAGAGTGCTGAGTTAATCAAAGAGATTTCTCAACTTCCTAATATTGAAATTGAAGGAATTTTTACACATTTTGCAAGAGCTGATGAATTATCAAAAGATCCAGCATTTAAACAAATTGATGAATTCAAGAAAATGATCAAAATGGTAGAAGAAAAAGGCGTAGAAATTCCTTTAAAGCATTGTTCAAATAGTGCAGGAATTGTAGAAATTCCAGATGCTAATATGAACATGGTAAGAGCAGGAATTACTTTATATGGTTTATGGCCTTCAGATGAAGTTAAAAAAGATATTATTCAGTTAAAACCTGTAATGTCAATGAAAAGTACAATTACTTTCATTAAGGAATTAGAGGCTGGAAAGGCTATAAGCTATGGCGGAACATATGTTACACCATCCAAGAGAAAAATTGCTACAGTTCCTGTAGGATATGCTGATGGATATGGAAGAGGATTATCTAACAAAGGATATGTTCTTATACATGGACAGAAAGCACCAATTTGTGGACGAGTATGCATGGATCAAATGATGGTAGATGTAACAGACATTAAAGATGTAAAACCATTAGATGAAGTGACTTTGATAGGTACAGATGGCGATGAAACTATCACACTTGAACAGCTTGGAGACATGTCAGGTAGATTTAATTACGAATTTGCATGCTTAATCACAAGCCGTGTTGCAAGATATTATGTGCAAAATGGTGAAATTGTTTCAGTAAGAGATGCCTACAAAATTTCAATCGACTAATGTAATACGGAGCAATAGACGATAAAATATAGCAAATACGTCTGAAAATAATTTGCTATCCCTGGAGAGGGAGTAAACAATACTACTAAACATATAAGGAGAGATTTTTTAAAGATGGATGATGGCGGGAGTCCCTATACTATTTGCTTAGTTTTGGGAGTTATTATTTTACTTTTACTTGCGGTACTTACTTTTTTAATCTATGAATTTCATGATGAGATTAAAAAACGCATAAACAAGTCAAAGCATGGTATACCATTCCATGACAATGATGATGTAACAGAGGAAGAGATTATTTCGATGGTTAATGAAGGACATGAGCAGGGTGTTTTACATGCTCAGGAGGCCGAAATGATACACAATATCTTTGAGTTCGATGATAAAGAGGCTAAAGATATTATGACTCATAGAGCCAATATTATTGCGGTAGATGGCAACATGTCCTTTGTAGATGCAATTGATTTTATGATTGATTGTTCAAGATCGAGAATTCCTGTATATGATGGCGATATTGACAACATCATAGGAGTGTTACATATTAAGGACGCTTTGCTATTCTTTCAAAAGAATGAAGTGTTTAGAAGTGCTATAAAGGATATTGATGGATTAGTTACAGATGCAAAGTTTATACCAGAGACTAGAAAAATTAATGCATTATTTAAAAAGATGCAATCTGAAAAAATCCATATGGTAGTTGTAATTGACGAGTATGGACAGACGTCAGGTATTGTTGCTATGGAAGATATTTTAGAAGAAATAGTCGGCAATATCGAAGATGAACATGACGATGAAGAAAAACTCATAGAAAAAGTTGCTAATGATACATATGTAATGGATGGAATGACGCCGTTAGATGATGTTATTGATATTCTTGATATTCCTATGGAGGAGACAGAATTTGATACATTAAATGGATTATTAGTGTCACTTTTAGATAAAGTCCCAAGGGATGGAGAAAGTTTTTCTATTGATGCATACGGATTTAGATTTTTTGTGACTTTAATTAAAGATAAAATGATCAAAAAAGTTCGAGTAACTAAGCTAGATAAGGCAAGTTAAAGCTGTTCTAGCAAAAATGCCAATATAGAATGTTGCAAGAATCGTAAAATAATGGTAAAATCTCTTATTAGAGACTGCCTAGAATATGGTTAGAACTATGACGATTCCATAGGCTAGCTCATTTATCTAGAAAATATTGGTAGAAAAGAGGAAATATAATGTCAGGACATTCAAAGTTTGCGAATATCAAACATAAAAAAGAGAAAAACGATGCTGCTAAAGGAAAAATCTTTACAATTATCGGAAGAGAAATCGCAGTAGCAGTTAAAGAGGGTGGTCCAGACCCTAATAATAACTTTAAGCTTGCTCAGGTAATCGCAAAAGCAAAATCTAATAACATGCCTAATGACACAATTGAGCGTGGTATTAAAAAAGCTTCAGGTGATTCTAATTCAGCAAACTATGAGTATTGTACATATGAAGGATATGGCCCAAGTGGTACAGCAATCATTGTTAAATGCTTAACAGATAATAAGAACCGTACAGCAGCTGATGTACGTAGTGCTTTCACAAAAGGACAGGGAAGTATTGGAACACAAGGTTGTGTATCTTATATGTTCGATGAAAAAGGACAGATTATTATTGATAAAGAAGAATGCGATATGGATGCAGATGATTTAATGATGCAAGCATTAGATGCAGGTGCAGAAGATTTCGCAGAAGAAGATGATAGCTACGAGATTACAACAGATCCAGCTGATTTTGAAGCAGTTAACAAAGCTTTAACAAGTGCTGGTATCCCAATGGCTTCAGCAGAAGTAACTATGCTTCCACAGACATATGTTACATTAACAGACGAAGCTGATCTTAATAACATCAATCGTATTTTAGATTTATTAGATGAGTCTGATGATGTTCAGGAAGTATATCACAACTGGAAAGAAGAAGACTAATATAAATTATATATAGATTATATATAATTATTGCATAAAAAAGCCTACCGCATAGAAAGCGGTAGGCTTTTTTATCAGGAGGAACACTTATGCCAAAAATAGAAATGAAATATTGCATGGAATGTGGATGCAAGTTAGAAAAGAAATATTTAGAAAGCGAAGGAAAAGAAATTCCATTTTGTAATAGCTGTAATGATTATAGATTCCCAGTTTTTAACACAGCTGTCAGCATGGTGGTATTAAATCCAACAGAAGATAAGGTCGTGCTTATAAAGCAGTACGGAAAAGATAGCTATATTTTGGTAGCAGGATATGTTAATCAAGGCGAAAATGCAGAAAATGCAGTGAAACGAGAAGTAAAAGAAGAAATGGGATTGAATGTAAAAAAGGTGAAATTTAATAGAAGCAAATTTTATGCCCCATCAAACACATTGATGCTGAATTTTGAAGCTGTAGTAGATGATGAAAATGTAAACAGCAACGAGGAAATAGATGCATATAAATGGTTTAGTATAGAGGACGCATTAAAAAATATACGTCCAAACAGTTTAGCTGAAGAATTTTTAGTAAAATGGAGTTGCTCTAAACATTAAAGGATAATTATCCGAAAAATAAAGCGTAGCTATATTGTTTTATATAAGTTAGGAGGAAACTAATGGCTTGGTACGATGAAGCAGCGTTTTATCACATTTATCCTTTAGGATTATGTGGAGCACCACAACAGAATGATTATAATTTAACAGAGCATAGACTAGAAAAACTAGATCCATGGATTGATCACATTCATGATTTAGGGTGTAACGGAATATATATAGGACCTCTTTTTGAGTCGGTAGGACATGGATATGAAACAACTGATTATAAAAAATTAGATTCTCGATTAGGTGATAACGAAGATTTGAAAAATTTTGTAAAGAAATGCCACGCTAAAGGAATAAAAGTAATTTTTGACGGCGTTTTTAATCACACAGGAAGGGATTTTTTTGCATTTAAGGATCTTCAACAAAATAGAGAAAATTCAAGATATAAAGATTGGTATTGTAACGTATATTTTGGTGGCAATACAGAGTATAATGATGGATTTTCATATGAAAACTGGGGTGGTTATAACCTTTTAGTTAAATTAAATCAAAGAAATCCAGAAGTTCAAAATTACATAAGTGATGTAATTAAATTTTGGGTAGAAGAATTTGATGTAGATGGAATAAGATTAGATGCAGCAGATGTATTGGATTTTGAATTTATGAAGATGCTAAGAAGATTGGCAAATGAAGTAAAACCAGATTTTTGGCTAATGGGTGAAGTGATTCATGGAGACTATAGTAGATGGGTTAACGGAGACACTCTTAATTCTGTTACCAATTATGTAATGCACAAAGCACTTTATTCGGGACATAATGATCATAATTTCTTTGAGATTGCTCATACTCAAAAATGGTTAAATGATGCATTTGGAAACAATATCGAAAAATTCCATCTTTATAATTTTGTAGACAATCATGATGTTGAAAGAATAGCTACAAAATTACAGAAAAAAGAGCACATGTTGCCAGTTCATGTTCTTTTATATACATTGCCAGGTATTCCATCTATTTATTACGGTTCAGAATTTTCAATCGAAGGTAGAAAAGAGCAGGGCTCAGATGCATCCCTTAGACCAGAAATTAATCTAGAAGAATATAAAGATTATATAAAAAATGATAGAGTAACTAGTGCCATTTCTAAAATGGGTAAAATGCGCCAGGTAGTAAAAACTTTTGCATATGGAACCTATAAAGAAGAAATGCTTACAAATAGACAGTACGCATTTTCAAGAAGACTAGTGGCAGGAAATAACTTCCTAGATAGAAGTCTAGATGATGGTTACGATAATATTCTTGTAACAGTAAATAATGATGATAATCCAGCAACATTTAATTTAGATGCAGCAGGAATTATCAAATATGTAGGATTATTCTCTGGAAAAGAAGTAGAAATCTTTGACGGCAGGGTAGAAGTAGAGGTACCAGCTAACAGCGGTGAGATTTGGCTTCGTCCACAATGGATAGAAAAGATTAAAGAATTAGGCTAAACTATTGAAAAATCCATAATTTTTTTATAAAATCTTATTGTATGTCTTTTTATCAGCTACAAGTGTACACTTGATAAAGCTATAAATTGTGATATAATAGAAGAAATACAATTAAACAATTGTTTAATTGAAGAAAGGACTAAAGATTATGGAGAAATTAGATAGTAAAGAAGTTAAAAAAAGAGTTCAAGCATACAAAGATGAAATGCTTACAAGACTTGATAAATTAGTTGCTATTAATAGCGTTATGGGGGAAGCTAAAGAAAACGCTCCTTTTGGTGAAAAACCACTTGAAGCCCTTAATGTTGCCCTTGATATGTTAAAAGAAGACGGTTTTGAAACAGCAAACGTAGACAATTACGCTGGATATGCACAGATGGGACAAGGCGATGAAGTGATTGGTGTTATTGGTCACTTAGACGTTGTACCAGCTAAAAAAAGCGATGGATGGGATACAGACCCATTTACAATGGTAGAAAAAGACGGAACACTTTATGGACGTGGAGTTTCTGATGATAAAGGTGCTGTAGTAGCTTCAATGATCGCTATGAAAGTTATCAAAGACATGGGAATCCCAGTTAATAAAAGAGTTCGTTTAATTATGGGAACAAATGAAGAAAACGGATCTAAATGTCTCGAGCATTATGTAGAGAAAGAGGGACACGTAGATTATGGATTTACTCCAGATGGAGATTTCCCAGCTATCTATGGTGAAAAAGGTATCTTACAAGGTGGATATGTTTCTAAGAAAACAAACATCATTGATATCGAAGGTGGTACAGTTGCTAACGCAGTTCCAGGTAAAGTAACAGTTAAAGTTTCAGCAGGAAGCTATTCATCAGAAAAATTAGATAAATTCTTCAAAGAGAATAAGATTCCATACACTGTAGAAAATAACGGAGATGTTGATACAATCGAAGTTACTGGTGTAGCAGCTCACGCATCAACACCTACACTTGGTGTTAACGCAATTAGCTACTTATTAGTAGGTCTTAAAAATGCAGACTTCTCAGATGCTTTTGTTGACTTTTATTGCACACACTTTGGCCTTGAGACAAATGGTGCAATGATGGGTGCTGATCTTAAAGATGAATACGGTGATTTAACATTGAACTGTGGTGTTATTTCTATGAAAGATGGTGTTATTGAAGGAACAGTTGATATTCGTTTCCCAGTAACATTAAGCACAAAAGAAGTATTAGATCACATGAAAGATCACATGGAAGATGAAAATGGTAAAGTATCATTTGATACACAGGTTGAACCATTATTCTTCGCTCCAGATTCAGCACTTGTATCATCATTATATGAAGCATATGTAGATGTTACAGGCGATAAAGAAAATAAACCAATGGTAATTGGTGGCGGTACATACGCTAAAGAAATTAATAACACAATTGCATTTGGATGTGCTTTCCCAGGATACGATTACAGAATACATAACACAAACGAATGGGTTAAGATTGATGAGTTATTATTACAGGCTGAGATTTATGTACACGGTATTATAAAATTATTATCAATCTAATCAATGAGATGAAGTATCATTTGAATAGCATTTAAGTGGTATTTGAGTAGCATTTGAGTGGTATAAAAATTACGGGAGCCCTTGAAAATTATGGGCTCCCGTTTTTGTATACATTTTTAATGTCTATATTTTTAATGTCTATATTTTTAATGTCTGTATTTTTAATGTCTATATTTTTAATGTCTATATTTTTGAGTTCATATTTTTATGTCTGTATTTTGTCTATCAAAATCAAAAGTAGGGATTGTGTCTTAGGTTGACAAGTATAGGGTTGGATTTTATGATTTACGCGCATGCAATGAAAAATAGCCTTGGTACGCGTAGGTGATTAAAGTTGGGATAGGTGCTCTTACGCGCGTACCAGCGATATTTGATTTCATGAGAGTAGTTTATGGCAAGGTTACAAGTATATATTAGTCATAATTGGTGAATAGCTACGCGCACAGAAGCATAAATCAAAGGTATGAGCGTAGGCATGTTTGTTCCCGAGGTAAATTCCTACGCTCATGAATAACAAAAGTGAATCTATGCGCGTAGAAAAAGAAAAAATCATTTTAAAGAGGAGAGTATTTTAAGTAATTGTAGTATCTTAATTAATTGTAATATCTTAATTAATCGCAATATAGTAATATCATGTAGAGATTTTAGCAATTAATCCGATAATTTAATAGAGAAGATATGTGATTTGAAGTATTTCTATGCCTATATGAGATTATATAAGTTTATAAGACAATATAAGTTTATAAGACAATATAAGTTTATAAGACAATATAAGTTTATGAGATTATATAAAGTCTATGGAATTATAAAATCGTTTGCGTTTATTTATAATTATTTTTAAACTATCGCTTGTTTGAAGATGGAGGAATTAGAATATGAAAAAAAGGGTAAGTATAGTTTTCTTAATTTTATCGTTATTGGTAACTATGTTTTTTACTGGATGTGAACAAAACAATGATGTATCTAAAGCAAGTTTAAAATCTAAATCCAAATCAAAAACAATCACATTATTAAACAATAAAAGTGAGGTAGAATCACAGTTAGAAGAATTAGCAAAAAAATATGAAACAGACACAGGCGTAAAGGTGGAAATAGAATCTGTGCCAGCAGGAGTAGATTCTCAGGCAGTTTTAAAAGGGTATTACTTATCAGATAAAATGCCAGATATTGTGGTTTGTGAAGCTGCAGGATTCGAAAATTGGAAAGGCCTATTTGTAGACATGAGCAATGAAAAATGGATTCAAAAAACAGAATCTGCATACATTGATGAAAAATATGGAACTATCGGTTTCCCATATGCAACAGAAGCAGTGGGGCTTACTTATAATGCAGATATTTTAGCTAAGGCAGGTATTGATCCATCTAAATTAACTAGTCCAGAAGCATATCAACAGGCTTTTTCAAAAATAGATTCAATGAAAGGACAATTAGGTCTTAAAGCAGTAGTGGGATATTGTGCAGAAGATAAAGAAATGTACTGGTCAACAGGCAATCATATTTTTGGCAATTATTTAGATGCAGGTTTAAAAAGAGATGATTCAACATATATTGATATGCTCCAAGATGGGGGACATATTGATAGAAATAGGATGATGAAGTTTGCTAGTTTTTTGACGTTGATGGGAAATTATTCGGATCCTGAGTTGTTATTACAAGGAACCTATGATCAGCAAGTAGAAAATTTTGCATCAGGCAAATATGCCTTTGTAACTCAAGGTTCATGGATTGGAGCAATACTAACTGGGGCAAAGAAAGAACAGTACGCAAGTGCAGGAAATTTTAAAGTGGGTATGGCACCATATGCTTTTGAGGACGGAATAGATACAATTCTCACAAGCGCACCAGCTTGGTGGGCTGTTTTAAAAGAAGGTAATGTAGATGAAGCACAAAAATTTTTGCAATGGTGCACAGAAGATGAAGCACAAAAAATTTTAGTAGAGGATGCGGGATTTGTAAGTCCCTTTACAGATTGTAAGTATGAGGCAAAAGATCCCTTTGCAAGCGTTATAAAAAAATATTTATCAGACAAGAAAACATCTGCTTGGCATTTTTCGGAGATGAAAGAAAATACAGGTCGTTTTGTAGTAGCACCTGAAATAAAAAAATTAGCATCAAAAGAAAGTACAGAAGATGTTTTTGTTTCAGAATTGTCGAACTCGTTAAATGCTTTTTACAGTAATTAGGAGGAGTTTTTTATGAAGATAAAATTAAAAAACACGATTATGTTTCAGATAAGCAGTTTAAATGTTTTGATGTTAGTTGCGTTTATAGTAGTTATGGCATTAGTAGTAGGATCAATGAAAAATACTAATACTAATTCATCTTCAATGTTCGAATATGTAATTGAATTAACAAAAGATGAGGCAGAATTAAAGTCAGATGTAATGTCATTATATGACCAAGCTACAGGCTACATATCAGCAGATGCGCAAGAAACTAAAGATGCTCTTTCTCCGCAAATCGATAAAGTAAAAGAAGAAATTTCAGCGGACATTAAAAATATAGAACATCGTTTTGAGGATTCAAATAATAAAGAAGCAAGGGAACAAATAAAAGAGATAGCAAAGCAATACGAATTGTTAAATGAATTAGTAGATAAATCGATTAAAGCAAGCAATTCCGGAAATAATGATGTTGCGTATAAAATATTATTTAACCAAGCTGAAATTCAAAAAATCGCAATTTTTCACTCTACAAAGGTGTTAGACAGTGCTGTTGAGCAGTCTACAAAAGAAACAACTGCATCTATGGATACGCAATTAAAAAAAGGCGTAATTACAGCATTGGTAGGAATATTAGTCTGTATAGTAATAATTATTTTGAATTTTTTAATTTGCTATTTTAAAGTAATAAGTAAAATTAAATCAATGGCAAAAGAAGTTGGTAATATTATTGCAGGTATAGAAAAAGGAGAAGGAGACTTAACAGCAAGAGTTGATACTAAAACAACATCAGAATTGGCGTATATAAAGTCGGATATTAACTTATTTATAGAAACGCTCCAGAAAATTATGAAAGCGGTAAAAGATGGAACAGTCATTTTAACCCATTCGACAAAGAAAGTAAAAGACCAAGTAAATAATGCAAACGAAAATATAACAAATACTTCAGCAGCCTTAGAGCAATTGTCTGCAAGTATGGAAACGGTATCAGGTACTGTAGAACGAATTAATGAAAATGTGGATAGTGTAAAAAGTGCAGCAGATGATATTAGCAATGAAGCAAACGAGGGAAATTCAGAGGCAGAAATCATAAAAAAAGAAGCAGATGAGTTAAGAAGGGACATTATTAAAAAGAAAACAGAAACAACAAATAATATGGATGAGTTAAGTGTAGTATTAGAGAAGTCTTTAAAAGATAGTGAAAAAGTAAGTCAGATAAATGAATTAACAGACGTAATTTTAGATATAGCAGATGAAACAAATCTATTGTCATTAAATGCATCAATAGAAGCTGCAAGAGCCGGAGAAGTTGGAAAGGGATTTGCCGTTGTTGCATCTGAAATAAGCTCATTAGCAGAGAATAGCAGGGAGACCGCAAGTAGAATCCAAAAGATAAGTGAAGAGGTTACAGAGGCAGTATCAGAGCTTGCAATTAATGCAAAAAATGTTCTTGAATTTATCAATACAACGGTATTGGCCGACTACGACACATTTGTTGATACAGGTGAAAAATATGAAAACACTGCAAATGTAATGACTAACATGCTAGGCAAGTTTAGTAATAAAGCAGAAAATTTAGATATAATTATGGCAGAAATGTTAGATTCTGTAAACATGATAACTACAACAGTTCAAGAAAGTTTAGAGGCAATTAATATGTCAGCGGAAAATTCGACAGAAATAGTTGCAGGGGTTCAAGAAATTTCAGAAGCCATGGAAGAAAATATGCAAGTTACAGCAAAGTTAGGAGAAGAAACTAAGAAATTTGTAACATTGTAATTTTATATCATTGTAATGTTGCAATATCATAAATTAGAAAAATAGTATATAAAATAAAGTGATAAAATTTATTAAAAAGCCACATTTTGACACAATTTTATCAAATAGGTAACAAGCACAATGTTATCAATGAATAATGGATACAAAATATTCATACAATTAAGAAAGATTTACTAAAGTTTTTATAGCATTATAATAATTATTGACATCTAACTAAAGTGCGTGATAATATAAATCCGTTAGACGGCGCTAAACCCGGTGGAATTAGTAGGGGATAGCGCCGATTTTTAGGAGGATTATAAATATGAAATTTACTGGAAAAAAGACTATGATAGTTGCTTTTATCGTAGTGTTTATGGCTGTTGTGAGTGCACTTTTTTTTATAGTTAGAAATAATAGTCAAAATGTAAAGGGGAAAAGTGCAAATACCAAGTATTCCAAAGAAATTTTTGCAATGGATACATATATGGTTTTGCAAGCCTATGGAGATAATGCAAAGCCAGCTCTAGAAAAAGCAGAAAAAGAAATAAAAAAATTAGATAATTTGTTAGACAGTAGTAAATTATCAAGTCAAGTCTATGAACTCAATTCTAAAAAAGAGGGAAAAGTTTCAGATGATCTTTTGAATCTTTTAAAATCTTCAAAAAAAATCAATAAATTATCCAATGGATCCTTTGATATATCCATCTTTCCAGTTATGAATGAGTGGGGATTTATATCAAAAGATTTTAAAGTGCCAGAAAAAACTAAATTAGAGGAACTACTAAAAAATGTTGATGAAAGTCAACTAGAAATAGATGAAAAAAATCATTATGTAAAATTTAAAAATCCACAAATGGAAATCGACTTAGGCGGAATAGCAAAGGGCTATGCTTCGCAAAAAGTTATGGAAATTTTTAAAAAATATAATGTTACTAGTGGAATTGTAAGCCTAGGAGGAAATGTGCAGACTTACAAGGCTAAGCCAGATGGAAGTTCTTATAAAGTAGGAATACAAAATCCAAATGAAAATTCAGAGGATTTTTTAGGAATTATTTCCGTTAAAGGAAAAACAGTAATTACATCAGGTGGATATGAACGATATTTTGAAAAAGATGGGAAAAGATATCATCATATTTTAAATCCAAAAACAGGATATCCTTCCGAAAGCGGAATAAAATCTGTAACGATTGTTTCGAAAGATGGAACATATAGAGGAAGTGGAAAGGGTTTCGCAGGTCGTATAACAGTTGAAATTACAATAAAAAATAAAACTATTACAAGTATAAAAATAGTAGAAAATCAAGGAGATAATGATCCTTATTTTTCTAGTGCAAAAGGAGTTTTAAAGGAAGTAGTATCAAAACAAAGTACAAATGTGGATACAGTTTCAGGAGCAACCTTCAGTTCAAAAGGAATGCTTGAAGCCGTTAATAATGCACTAGCAAAGGCAAAATCTGCTAATGGAAATCATAAAAATAATAATTCAAATGATAAAAATCATGGAGGTAGCGCCTCAGACACTACTGTTACAGATAATAATACAGATGAAAATAAAAAGCACATAGATCAAAAATACAAAGATGGAGTTTATGAGGCAACAGTTGTTTGTGGCCCTAAAAATGGAGGCGCATTTAAGCCTTATAATTTACACGTAAAAGTGACCATAGAAGGTGGAAAAATTACAGACATAACTGAAATAAATGGTTCAGGAGAGCAGTATATAAGCGCAGACTCTAGATTTATTTCTTGGGCAGTCAATGGAAAAGGAAACGAGATTAGCGTAGTGGAACAAATCAAGGCGCTAAAAGATATAAATAATATTTCAAATGGAAATGTTGATGCGGTTTCGAGAGCAACTTATTCATCAAAAGCTATAGTGATTGCAGTGTTTGAGGCTGTAGAGCAAGCTAAAGTGGAATAAAAACGAAAAAAATCAAACAAAAAATAGAACAAAAAATAAACAAAAAATAAAACAAAACATAATAAAACAAAAAACAAAACATACAACATAATAAAACAAAATATCAGAAAGTATGAGAAAAGCAAATGAAGAAATTTATAGTTAAACTAGTGAATGTAATTTTTGTTGTAGCGATTTTACTAGGTTACAATCACGTAATAGGGAAAAAAGAAGCTGATTTTACCCAAAAAGTTGTAAAGGAAGAAAAGCAACTTAAAAATAAATATAAAGATAAATTAGCAAATGCTTCATTAAAAAATGCGGAAAATAAAGATTCAAATTCAAAATCTGATGAAGGAATTAAGTACAAAGACGGAATATATCAAGGTACAGGTCAAGGTTTTGGAGGAGATATAACTTTATCGGTAAAAATAAATCAGGGAAAGATAGAAAAAATAGATATAATTTCCGCAAAGGGAGAAGATTCTAGTTATTTTTCAAGAGCAAAAGAACTTATTCCTATAGTGGAAGAAAAATCTAGCACAAATGTTGATACAATAAGCGGAGCAACATTTAGTTCAAAAGGAATAATTGCAGCTGTAGATGATGCATTAAGTCAGGCAAAGGTACAGCAGGAAGAGTGCCAGAACCAGAGAGACGATAAGCAGGATGAAGGTAACCAGGTAAAGAACGATTAGCAGGAAGAGGTAAAAAATGATAGCAAAAATTAGCAAAAATAGGATAGCAATTACAAGGTTTTTAATACAACTTGTATTTTTTATTACCGCACCAGGAACATTCGTGGTGGCATTTAACGGTGTAAAATATATATTTTCCCAAATAGGAACATCAGAATATATTGAACCTACATCTTTTGTAGTTGGAATGATTGGATTGTTTATTTATACAGCCATCTTTGGAAGATTTTTTTGCGGATTCGCTTGCGCATTTGGAAGCTTGGGAGATTGGATATATTTTATCAGTAGAAAAATCCAAAGAAAATTTAAAATAAGAACTCAAAAAATCCCAACAGCTGTATCAGAAAAGTTACAGTATTTGCGTTTCGTAGTTTTAGCGCTAGTAATATTAGTGTGTTTTTTGGGTAGTTGGGACAAAATAAAAGGCCTTAGCCCTGTACCGACCCCCAAAAGTTAGACCTAAAAAATCTAACGATGGGAGGTCGGTATTTTTATGACTAAATATAGTTATGACTAAAAAAAACAAGTTGTTGATGCCTATTTTTGTGGAGAAGGTGGGTACACTTTTCTTGCTGAGAAATATGGTATAAAAAATAGAAAACAAGTTCTTAATTGGGTTCATTACTATGAACAGTTTGGAGATGATGGATTAAAAAGATCTAGAATAAGAAAAAATTATTCTTTTGATTTTAAACTAGCAATGGTAGAATCATATTTATCAAGTGAGTTCTCATATCAGGAATTAGCTCTAAAGAATGGAATTAACAATTCTGCATTGATTG
>FOPE01000038.1 GCA_900113385.1 Lachnospiraceae bacterium C7 | reverse complement strand
TTTCAATGGGATGGACATGCGTAGCTTATCTAAAAGATATTATCCATAATATGCCACTTCCTGGCTTTTTATGGTTACTCTTCGGAGGCATTATATATACAGTAGGTGGAGTCATTTATGCATTAAAATTACCTATTTTTAATAGTAAACATAAATATTTTGGTTCTCATGAAATCTTCCATTTATTTGTTATGGCTGGAAGTTTGTGTCATGCAATTTTGATGTATCAATACATTGCTTAAGAATTTATGTGATTTTAACATCTTTTCTTCAATTTCTTTATCTGGATTTTCTCTATCAAATCTTTTTTGCCAATACATGTATGTCGCTTTAGGCATTCCGGTATAAGAGAGAAGGTCTTTTAGTCTGAATTCTCTTCGGAGGCTGTTGATGACGAGCACCGTTCTCTCATTTTTGCTTCGTCCTCTAAACGCAGCCTCCTCAGTTCTTTTAAAAAAGCAAGTCCGCTTTCTTACGAAAGCTCATTTTGTATGGAAATGTCTATGACGTGGATTAAAGTTATTTGAGAAATTATAATGCGGAGCTTGGACGCATCAACTCAAATCTAAACCAGATTGTAATTGCAACAAATTCACCCTTTAAATCTTAACACTCATCAATAACTGCGATAAATTATCCATATTAGAATGAAACATTGCATATTTCTCCTTAAACGAGAAGACTGCATCATACATCTTCTCCCCTAAGTTTTCAGAAATCTCATCCTCTCCCCTTGTTTTTTGCTCTTCGATATAAGTCGCCGCCAAAGTTGACCTTGAGGTGATCTTTGAGATTTTATCCATTTCTTCACTGATAATCTCACGAGCATGCTGGTTTGTTTTCTCCATTGTCACAAAGTCATCCACTGTTTTCTTATATGCCGCATCTAAAGCGCTTAACTCCTCATCCCTTGTAAGCTTACGGGGTCCATTTTCATCTGCCACATATATTTCCCGTGTTCCTGCTTCGTATCCCTGAATAATTTCATCGTACAGCTCTGCATATGCTGCAACATAACCGTTTGCTCTGTCTGTAGTGCTTACGACGTTTCGTCCAGTATTGGCAACCTCCTTGTTCCATTCTGCTGCTTTCTTTGAAATTTCATAACCATAATCAATGACGCTGATTTTTTCGTTTATTAACTGTTCTCTCCGCTGAAGTACATCATCATAGGTTTCCTGTCCGTTTTGTTGTATACTGTTGCGGTAATACTCCTTCCTTCATTAGAAATAGAAAGCTTTACGGATTGTTCCGCCGTACGTTTTTCGTTTGTCTGCCTTTTTTCTTCCTGAACTTTAGAAGCATTTTTTGTTATTATGAAAGATGTATTATTCACGTTATTAGATATTTTCATATTTACACCTCAATTCTCATATCTATATAATGTCATAGACGGATAACGTCTGGTAAACGTCAAGGAATTTGACCCCACTGCATTTTTAGTTTTGCAATTACTTATTTAAAAATAATTTCTGAGTTTTTTTCATGAAATCTTCATTCTTATTCAGGATATCTGAAATTACTCCGATTGCTACGCCCTTTTTGTAATTCTGATTATTAAACAGTTTCCAAAAATCATTGCGAGCCTGTTTCATCATTGATACAGCAGTATTCCGGTATTCCTTATCTAAATAATTGTAATCATCTGGTTCCATTGCTTTAGTTTGCATATTATTTCTACGGAAATACCATGAGCTGTCTGGATGTTCAAACGCCTTATTGGTCTGCCGACATGTAATATACCCTTCTAAATTTGCCAATCGCATATTAAATGCCTCATCCAGCCCAGCTAAATCCTCCTCAAGTGTCAGTAACCTTTTTCCTGTAAGTTCATATGAAACTTGACGATCTCCATTTTCATGCACCTTTACAATTTTATTATAAAGAGTTTCGTATGTATCCATCATAGATTTCATCACATCTTCAAGATTATAATTTCCATCTTTTAGTTTCAAACTGCTAAGGTCACGCATTTCTGTATAATGTTCCCAAGCAATCTCATTTGTATTTTGTATTTTCACTTCTCTGGCATTGGTATAATCAGATCCATGTTCAAACTCTCCTAACTTTTCTCGTAATAGATTTATTCCGCTCTCCGATATTTCAATATCAACTTCTAAATCATTGCCAAAATGCTTTTGCATCTCCTCCATGTTTTTTGATGTCGTGTTTCCTTGTGTTGTATTCAACAAACATGTCCCCTGATAATAAGACATTTGGTGAATCTTCATATCAATCAGCTCCTTTTATCATGTTGTAGGTTCTTCTCCGTTATAATATGGATAATAATATTTTGTATAACTACTATATGGTCTTGTAAACGTCATACTATTAGATCCCGTTGCATAATCATAAAAATAATTAATATACTGAATATCAACTAACTTTCCTGTATTTGGATTAATAAAAACAGTGGCGAAGTTCAAATCTTTATACAAGTTATTTGCCGCATATGCCCCACTACATATACAATATATCTTATAAAAATTCTCAGAATTTAAAGAATACATTGATAATTCTAATACATTTCCTGTCGGACCTACCCCCTTAGAACCACGGATATAATTAACTGTATCCGGCATCGTCATTCCATAATATAGTTAATTACTACGTTTCACAGTTTATCAAACATTGCTGCTGCCCTTTATAAAGAACAACAGCAATGTGATATTATAGGGATTTAAGCATTATATAAACATCACTTCATATCACCTATTTATCTCCCCTAGCGGCATATCTCTCCAAAAGTGATTTGGAAAAGTCAGAAACGTCATCAGTTCCATATGTAGCATTTTTCAGATAGGAACCGAGTTTTTTAATATCCACATAAGACATAAAATTTCCCCAAATATTATTTTTCTTATCCTGTTGGTTCAAAGCCACATTTTTTAGTTGAAGTAATATGTTTTTGACATCATCAAATATAGTATCTGACAATCCTGAATCAATGACCGGCTTACTTTTCCCACCTTTTTCCAGATTTGCCTGATAAGCTTTTTCTGCTTCTGCCTCTGAGGAATAGGAAATACCTGTCTGCGGTTTTATGACAATATCTCCGGTTAACACTTTTAACTGTTTTACATAACCTCTGGAAACACTCTGAGTTGCCTCCTCATATGCTTTATCAAGAATTGCAAGCTGTCTGTCAAATTCCTTACCAGAATAATTTTCCTTAATTCTTTGTAATTCATTTTGATAATTTTCCGCTAAAACATCAGCAAAACCACCATTCATCATTTTTTCGTTTCCTACATGACCGGTGCCCTTCAGTAAGGTGCAAGTTGTTTCATAAGTATCCAGAAACGGTTCCATTTCTCCAGCCAGTGCACGCCCTCTTTCAGAAATCTCCATGCTGATACCATCATTTACTAAAGGATCTGCTGCCACTTTATCAGAATGACTATTATGTCTACCAGAAGAATCCTCTACCACATTAACGTATTGATAATTAGAGTTATTTTCTATTCTCACAATTACATACCTCCTAGTGAAGTTTTATTATATTTAGAAAATCTCACACAAATAATAAACACCTGTTGATACTTATGTTATTCTTTCTCACAAATTGCAAAAATATTGCCGATGCTACGTGTATGATGAGAAGCACTACTTTGATAATACCAATTTGGAGAGAATAAATAGATTACCTTTCCAGTATTAACATCCACAATCACATTAGCAAACGCATCATAACTTTGATGTACAGAT
Source organism: Lachnospiraceae bacterium C7 (assembly GCA_900113385.1). Lineage (GTDB taxonomy): Bacteria > Bacillota > Clostridia > Lachnospirales > Lachnospiraceae > Roseburia. The sequence goes on along the minus strand of FOPE01000038.1, from coordinate 24,208 downwards.
GTTGGTGCTAAAGAGGCACTTGCAGACCTATGGTATGAATACCTCACATCATTAATCGGAATATATAATGCAAGACTTCTTGCAGAACTATTGAATGATTTCATTAACCAACCTACAGTTTCACATCAACATTATGTCCAACAGATTCTGAAGTACTAATGTTTACACCATCTGGTATTGCATCCACCGTTTCCTCTGAAACTGAATCATTCATATCAACTGTAATATCCTTATTTTCTCCGGTTGCTTCTGATTTTTTATCTTCATCAATCTTGTCATCTGCATTCTTCTTTATAGACTTATCTTTATCCTCAGTCTTTGAAACCTTCTGATCTGCCTTTGTAGCTTCTTCCATCTTCTTATTTGCATCTACAAGTGTAGATACCTGTGCCGCTGTTGCCGCCTGAGCCTTTGCTTGTAAATCAGCTAGTTCTTCCTCTTTCTCCTCTGTACTTGCACCTCTGCCTTTATCCATCTTTATCTCAGACTCCAGCACACCTGCTCTGCCCTCCATCTGTGTTGCCACACTACCCTGTACCTTTGCCTGTTTCATAGAGGAATCTGCGGAAATCATCGCCTGCATACTTGCCTGTGACAGACCTGCACTCTGATTTCCTGATTTCGGAGCAGTCTTTCTGCTGTCTCCAAGCATATCATCCATAGATGTTTTTTTCGTCTGCTGCTCTTTTCTCTGCTCCATCTGATGCTGTCGTAACTGCTGATTCAGATTATTGATCTCCTGCTGTATTTCCTGTCTTTTCTTCATCTTATCTTCAATAGAAAGTTCCTCATTAGAAGATAATTCCTGCAACTTTTTCTGTGCATTTGCTATCTGATTCTGAATATTTTTGCTGACAGAATCCAACTGGGTAATTCTTCCTGAACTTCCTGCCTGCATACAATTATTTGCTCCACTAATACCATTTACTGTCATCGTTTTGACCTCCTTGATAAGGAATTTGAAATCCGTTTCTTATAAATTTGCATTACACAACTTCTTATTTATTCTTTCGGTATCTTCACATTTGAAAAAAAGTAAGATGTTGTGAACCGACCTTTTTTTGTTGTAAAGCAGCATATTTTCATCTATATTCGCACAAAAAAAGCACTAAATATCTTAGTTTCAAAATTCAAGATACTTAATGCTTCTTATCTCTATTCCACCTGTAACATAATACTTAAAATTACTTCCTTATCCACCTGCTCCAAAGATATATCTCCCATATACATTTTAGCAACCCGGCGAATATTATTCAGACCGATACCATGCCCTTTACCTGACTTTGTTGTTTTTGGCAGATCGCTGTCACTATAGTTTAACTCCCCCTGATAGCTGTTCTTTATGGTTATCATAAAAATACTGTTTGCCCGAAAAGAAGAAATGCTGATATACGGATCATCTCCACTTACATTTTTACAGCAAGAAATATTTTCTGGTATATGTTCCTTCTATCTTCTGCATACATCACAATAAATGCTGCCATAATACCCATCAGATATGCAGAAAAATTGTCTATCTGTGGTGGAACAATATATAAAACAAGCATTACCGTAATGTAAACAGTACTTACTGCAATGGCTTCTTTTTTCTTTTTCATATATGGACGAACGAAAATACCAAAACATATTCCTGTAATAATCAGAACTGCAATAACAGAAACATTCGATGTAATCATCCAGCATTTTTCTACCAAACTCATCCTATCCTGCTTCCTTTCCTCTGATTATATTTTAAGTATTGCTTTACAAACTCAGGATAATTCTGTTTGGCTATCATTGCAGTTCCGTTTTCTAAAGTTACACAATTTGCATCATATTTTACAACATATTTAAAATGAACAAGATATGCTCTATGTGTCCGAAAGAAATCTGCTCCTGCCATATCACTTAAATCCTGTAATTTTCCATAATATTCAATATCAGCATTTCGTGTGTGAATAATAACCTTTCTATTGAATATCTCAGCGTACACAATATCACGCAAAAATACTTTTATATGACTTCCTGCCGACTGTATCATCATATATTTATCGTCATCTTCGTTTGAAGAATTTTCTCCAATCGTTTTAATTGCTCTTTTCACAACTTCCTCAAATTTGTCATCTGAAAAAGGCTTAACTAGATAATGAAATGCTCCAACATCAAATGCCTGAAAGACATACTCCTCCACCGCTGTAACAAAAATCAGAATCATGTCCTTATTATTCTGGCGAACAATTCTTGCAGTTTCCATTCCGTCCTTTCCCGGCATCTGAATATCCATGAAAAGAATATCTGGTTTAAATCCACTTGAAATCAAATCATCACCTAATAAATATTTTTCTACAACCGCATCCGGTAATAACTTTTTTACTTTTTCTTCTAATATCTGCCCCATGGATTTTTCATCATCACAAATAGCAATTCGCATAGTATCACTTCCTTACCCATAGATATACCTATTATATCGGAAAAAAGCAGTCTATATCTGACTCCAATGTTGTGAAACAACCTTTTTTGTTGTGAAATAAAAGCCTTAAACAGACAGTTAAAAGAAAAAGAAAAGGAAATAGATTTCCTAAAAAAGCTGTGGTATTCTTAATTTACCCTGAACTGAATTACACATTACAAATCCATCAGTAATTGCAAATTTTTCCATAGGTTTAACTGGGAAAATTGTAAGATATCCTTGGCTTCCTAGTAATGCACCACTTCTAGATGTCTTTACTGCTTTTGTAAATGCATCAGTTGTTTTCATATTAGAGGAATTAATTGACACTATATATCTAATTCCAGCCGAAATAGATTTTTCCATTCTATTTGCAGCTACATCATAATCACTTCCTGCGAAATCAGCAAAGTCATCAATATCATCAATAATTACATAAATTGCCTCTAAGGAGTTTACTGCTTCATCATAAGAACATCCTTCATCTAGTTTATCCTGAATTTTTTGATTTCTGTACGAAGTTAAACTATGAATTCTATTTGCAAATTCTTCAAAATCATTAATAGTATTAACATAATTTGTTTCTTTACTGAATTCATTGAGTTCTTTTTTCCTAGAATCAATAACATATAAATTCTCTGCTGAAATTTTGTTCACTAATTGTTTTAAAATTACTTTTATTAAATTAGTCTTTCCGCATCCGCCATCACCCATTATCATAAATGGATTATCGGTACACATAATCTCTACTGGTTTTACTTCCTCTTCTTCTAAACCAATATAGATTCTATCACCCTTTTCAACGTAATTATTCATGAATTCGTTATACATCAAATCTTCCGGTAAAATAGGAATATGAGGTGCCTCCATATTAGGATTAGCTTTTTTAATCTCATTTACTTTTGCAATAAATTTTTTTCCATAATCCACGTCATCTACAAAATCCACTGGTGTATACATTTGCATGACTTCTACTTCTTCTCCGACTTTTACCATTGCTCTTCCTTTTATTTCAGGCAATGTGTATTTACTTCTACCAATAAATGCTTTTACTTCATTAAAGTCAAAATTAAAACCTGCAATTTTAGTTTTAAAATTATTAAGTGTGGCATATCTTATAGAATTTTCCCTATTTGCAGCAATTATAGTATAAATTCCTAAGCCAACGCCATCCCTTGTAAGTTTGGTAAAATAGTCTTCCATTTCAAAGCCCATTTCTTTTATAACGTCATAATTATCAACTAAAATTACAATTGCTTTTAATGGTTCTTCGCCTTGTTGAATTGCGTTTTCATTATACACGACAAAATTTTGAGCCATGGTTTTAGCAAAAGAGCGTTTTCTCTGCTTTATTTCTTCCACCATTAATTCTCTAAATTTAGTAAATTTTTCTTCTTCATCTATCATGATATGTTCAGCTACATGAGGTAATCCCTTTAATGCAACTAAAGCGTTGTTACCAAAATCGAGTATATATAAATTGAGATTTTGTACACTATTTTGCACAGCTAATTGTAAAGCAACATTTGCAAGCATAACAGATTTTCCATACCCACTAGAAGTTATATTCACAACATTTCCGTGTTTTGCTAAATCTAATTTGTATTCGTCTTGAGATTGTCTCTCTGGTATATCTACAATACCATATGATACTTCTAGATTAACCGTATTTCTACCATAGTAATCAATATTATTGATAGGCTTATCTTCATGATTACTATTATCTGAATTTTCGTTTTTAGTTATTAATCCACCTTCAAAATTACTTATAATTGGATTAACAATTTTATTTTCTAAAGATGGTAACCAAGGGCGTCTAACTATTAAATTAGATAACAATTTCTTCTTTGATAATTCATCTAATGAAGATTCCATAATCTGTGTAGTTGCTTTGGCTAATTGCGTTTCGTATAAGTTATAAATATAATCAACTATAGCCTCAAGCTGAGTCTTATTTGATTGTTGTTCTTCTATGCTTCCACGTAAATCTTGATTCAATAAATTACCTTGTCCATATTCATTAATAAGATAAACTCTATTATCAACACTTACATCTTTATCCACAGTTGGCATATATTTAGCTCCAGACCATGCTGACTGGAACATTTCATAAATTTCATTATTACCAACTTGTAATATAGCTCGTCCAGTTTGTGTAATATTTGCTGCATCAGCTGTATGTAAAACTTCATTACTGTCTGATTCATTTTGGACTTTTAGACAAAGTTTAAATTTACTATTACTCCAAATCTGGTCATCGACAACACCACTTGGTTTTTGTGTTGCTAAAATTAAGTGTACTCCTAAACTTCTTCCCACTCGAGCAGTTGATACTAGTTCCTTCATAAAATCTGGTTGCTCTTTTTTTAATTCTGCAAACTCATCACTTATTATAAATAAATGAGGTATAGGTTCTAATGCTTTACCATTTTTAAATAAATCATTATATGCATTTATATGATTTACATTATGCTCCCGAAAGATACTCTCTCTTCGTTTTAATTCACTTTTTATGGAATATAATGCTCTCATGCTTTCACTTCCATCAAGATTGGTAATTGTTCCCATTAAGTGTGGCAATTTTTTAAATAAATTTGCCATTCCTCCACCTTTATAATCGATTAAAAGGAAACCAACTTCATATGGATGAAAATTTAATGCTAGTGACAAAATATATGATTGTACGATCTCTGATTTTCCTGAGCCTGTTGTTCCTGCAACTAATCCATGTGGTCCATGAGCTTTTTCATGTAAGTTAAGATCTACAATATCATTATCTCCTCTAACTCCTAATGGAACTGCTAAAGTTTTTGAAGAATTGTTATTTGCCCATCTAGTTGATATTCCTAATTCGTCTGGTGTTTTAACTCCATACATATCAAGGAATGTAATACTTTCTGGTATATTATTAGATATTCCTTGTTCATGAATTAAAACCCCCAAATTTCTAGCAATCATTTCAAAATTTACATTTTGAGTTTCGTATAATTCAATTGCTCGGTTTTTATATTCTTTTTCTTCTATGAGTAATGTTGCTTCCTTTGAGTTTTCAAGCATTACAACTGTTCCAATATTTTCAGGTAGATTTGCCTGCTGATTACTTGTGTATATTAGCGAAAATCCAAGCTCATTTCCTAAATCACTTCCTAAATATTCCATAATCGAATGATCCATAATAAGTTTAGGTTCATCTATAATAAAAACATAATGTGGCAAAAATCTAGCTTCTTTTTTATTTTCTTCTAATTTTTGTTTACGTTCCTTAAAAATTTGCTGCATACTAGTCATAACTTGATCTCTTTGTCTTTCTCCATTTATCAAGCCATTACTGTTTATGCTATGTATGGTAAAATGCTTAAACCAACGCATCCACTTAAAATCATTATCATATCGCTCGTCATATATAGCAATAAATTCTAAGTCATGATAACTTTGCTCAAAAGTTAGTTGCGCTACATAATTTTTCAATTGTTCATGTATAACACTTTTTTCTCCTACTAAGCCTAAATGCGCATTTTTAATATTGATTATCTGTGGCTTATCCATCATAGAATACTTGCGTTTAAGTTTTTTACTATCTTCAACAAATTCATCTGATTTTAAAGCAAGTTCATCAATATTGTTCTCTATTTTAAAATTAGTATTTCCAATATAATGACCAATTGAAATTGTCAAAAAATCATCATCGATTGATGTTCTCTCATATATTCTATTGCTATAATTATTCACCATTTCCTCTATTTTATCTAAGGTTGGATAATTATATTCATATGCATCTTTTTCATTTTTCCACTTAGTATAAATTTCTTTTCGTTTTTTGAGTAGATAATCCGCAAGGACTTTCTTTCTCGTTTTCTTAATTTCTTTATTTTCTTTTTTATCTTGCACAAATCTAATAACTGAAAAAATAGTAGTCATTCCAGTTGCAGCAGCAGAAAATAACATATACATTCCACGATTAATAAAAAGGGACATTGCAATTGTTACAACTAACATACCTAAAGGCGGTAAAATAATTTGAAGTAAACTATTTTTATTATTGTAATCATTAGGTAAAGGTGTATTAACTTTTATAGTATCATCTTTGATTCTCTTAACAATTCTAGGAGATCTTTTATATTTTGGAAATTGTGGTGGTCGATTAGAATAGATATCTGTAGCTAATAAATTAGAACTATAATTTTCTCCAAATACTTTTATATATTTTTCACCAATTATTAATTTTATTCTAGAATCTGGTAATAAAATTATACTACCGTTATCTAGCTTATATTTTCCATCTTTAATAAGCATCTGGTTTAAAAAAATTTTATTTTTATGTTCTGCAGAGTTAGATTGTTTAAACGATTCTACAATAATATTTTCATCCTTTATAAGAAGTTTAACCCTACTATTAGGAATAACTAAATCCGCTGTATTATCATCACCTATAAAAACATTATTTTTTCTAGTAAATACCTTGTTTTTATCCGTAAAATAAAGTTGTCCTTCTTCTATTTTTTTATCATCATTGACTGGATTTTCTTCATATGACTCACCTTTGTCAACGTAAATATATTTCATAAAACTCTAGTCCTCTCTATTTTATTTAATTATTTTAATTCTAATATATCACCGGAGAAAATATCTCCTTGTTTAAAAGTCAATTTTTTGTTGACATATTCCTGATTACGAATAGAATATACCATCATCTGGTTAACATCATAAAAAAACATTTGATTTTCCTTTAATACTTTAAGAACTTCACTTATCCTTTGTTCTTTTTTTACCATAATATCAAATCTTTTATTTAAAATTTTAATTGTTAGGCGAAGCATTATCTGTTCCCTCCTTAACTGTTTGGTCTGCACCATCATTAGCTGAAGGCTCTGCTTTTCCCTCTGTTTCATTAGAAAAATCATCTTTTTTATATTTGTCTGATATTTCTTTAATTTTAGTCTCTAACTCTTTTAATTTAGCACTTTTGCTACTACCACTTAAACTTGTATCGTCTTCAATTTTTGCCTTTTCTTTTAAATAAGAGTATAAAAGTAATTCATCATCTGACATCTGCATGGCCAAATTCTGCGCCTCTTTAATATTTAAACGTCCAATTTGAATCCAATACTCTAAATATTTATCATTACTATTAAGAGTGACATTTTTCAAAATATTTTTCTTTTGCTTTGAAGATAAATTTTCGCTATGCAAATACGCCAGGGCTAATATATACTTATGCTTCTTATCTAAACTATCAACAGACAGTTTCTTTAATGAATTAATCAATTTAACATCATCGCCTTGTATATATGCATTATCAGCCCTAATAATTGCATCTTTATATGGTTGCTCTGAAAAATGCATTTTTCCACTGTATATACCCAAAATCAATGTACAACCTGCTAAAACTCCAGCAGCTATCTTAAGAGCAATATTTTTCTTTTTATCAACTGTAACTTTTGTTTTCTTTTCTGCATGAATATATTCAAGCTTTAGATTATCTAGACATTCTTGAATTTTTTCTATTGAATCACATTCATATATTTTTGTAGAAGTCAAATCTTTTGAAAATAAATCCTCTCCTCCTTCAATATAATCTTTAAAATTGTATTTTCCTATAAGAGCACAACATACTATGGATTTATATTCTAATATAAAATTCTTTTCTAAAATTTCTTCTTTATAATCTGTCATTTCTCTAATATCACGATTTTTAATTTTAACAGTTCCATCTGTATTATAAAAAATATTATGTGGTTCTAAATGAAACAATAATCTTTTATATTCTTCAGAAAATCCACCTATTTTCATTAGAATATTAATTATTACTTCGTATTTTTCATTTCTTATTTTGCTAAAAGATCTTAACCGAGTCATATCAAATTTTTCAATTAAATCTTCTTCTTTTTCCTCGATTTCCAAATCAACAAAAAAATGATTTTTTTCTTCTATCTTTGCAAAATCATATGTAGAATTTGCATTCATTTTAGACTTTTTAATTTGTTCTGTTATTATTTTTCGTTCCATTCTTCCTGTCCCATCTTATTTAATTTTTCATTTAAAATTCTTTTTCGCTTTTGGCAATACTTAATCATAAAAAACAAAAAAGTCACCATTACTATTCCCGTAACAGGGAAAATAATGGAATTCTGCACTTGGTTATTATGTTCCTCAGGCTTTATATATGGTTGACTTTCGCTAAGGAATAATTGATTCATATTTATTAAATCATCTGATGAATCTAATTTAGCACAAAAAATTTCTTTGTTTATTTTAGAAGTTTCTTTTTTATCATTAGATAATTTTTTTTGTTTTTCTACATTAAATTCATCAGTAAATAAAGGTATTTTATTAATATCTGTTAGTGACGAATAATCCTTTGGATTTTGACTATTAGAGGTAGTAACCTCAAGTTCTAAATCTGTCTGAGAATTTGCATTCATTTCGATCTCCTCTCACGTAATAATCAAAATATAACCCAGTATGAATTCAATCATACTGAGTTATACAAATCTTAATTTCCTGACAAAAATTGTTACAATGACATGTTAGAAAATTTCTTCTTCTTGTTCTCGATTAGAAAATAGTTTTATAATATAAGCTGTAAATCCGACCATTAAAGCAATAAAAATTATATATAAAATAAATTTTACATTTATATATGAATCTTTGTCATCCTTTGTGTCTTTAGTAATATTTGAAATAATTCCACTACCCCTTGAAACCTTCTTTTTACTATTTTTTAGACCAATTGGATTAGTTACAAATTTATATGTACTAGTAGCTTCTAAATCTCCTAACCTTGTATACGGCAATTTTTTAGTTATATCCATTAAAATATCACTATTTTCTTTTGTAGTTGCGTCTTTTACATCTATTGCTCCACTTAATTGTGTTTCAATATTTGCATTTGAATCATCATTAGCTTTTACCATAGATTCTTGCATTCTAGCAATATTTTCTTGTGCATCAAGCGCATAGTCCAAAATATATTGCCTATTAGATAAATAATTTTCCTCATATGCTTTTCGCAAATTCAAATTTTGAGTTTTGGCATCATCAAGAGATTCACTTATTTTATTTGGTTCCATATAGTTATTCAAACTATAACCATTAAGTTCTGATACAAAATTTTTAAAATCATCACTCATAGTGTTTTGAATTGTATTTCCATCCCCAACAATTGTATTAATTAAATTGTTTTGAATGTTATTTTTTAATTCATCTCTATCAAATCTCTTTATAAGTGTTGTACCGCTATCAGATTGCTTACTTAAGGATTCATCTGCAGTTTTTAAACTATTCCTGATTGTAGTATTTGCTCCATTTATTACAATGTGATCATCAAAATCACTTGGTAATGCATCAGTCATAGCTTTATTAATTGAATCTTTAGAAGCACTTTGCTTAACCAATGCAGAATTTACTTTTGCATTGAGATTTTGAGTCAAATTAGATTTATCAATCAAAACAAAATTGCTATTGTTCTCAAGTAGATTTGAAGCAGAAATCTTGTTTTCATTATTCTTATCTTTCTTATAATTATTAAATTTATCGATTAATTGTTGGTCTCTACTATTAACAATTATATCTTCTAAATCTTTAATATAATTGCTTGCATCACTAGTTAGTGAAGAATCATAAATATTAGTTTTTTCATCATTTATATACAAGCAATTATCTTTATATGAAAGAGTAACTTTTGCTCCTTCTTTTGACAGTGCATCATATATCACATCAGATGCATGTGCTCTTTTTTCGTTAAGTGATATATTATAATCTGTCACGATTTTATCTAATTGATTACTACTTTCACTCACATTTGTCTTAGCTGTCAAAAGATTATCTAAATATTTTTTTTCATAATCTTCTAAGTATGAATTATACTTATCAACTTGCTGTAAAACTAATTCTAACTGGGAATCATAGTTATTTGTTTTTTTTGAGACTGTAGGTATGTTAAATTTTTTCTGATATTGAGAAATACCATCATATATTGGTCCTTCAGTTTGAGAATCATTAGATTTATTAGCCCATTTTTTAACTAATTCATTTCCACTGTTCTTGATTTTGTCCAACTCATCTTGTCCTACACTAATATAGTAAGTGTAGTTAGTATTAATATTCTCGATTGCCTCATCACAATCACTTGTATCTATTTCTGGCATTGGTTCCATATCATTTTCAATCAACTCTGGAGTCTCTACTAAAGTTGTCAAATCTGATGGAGTAATTGCAAGTAATGCATCTTTATCTTTTTTATCATTATCCATTACCACGCTGGCTCCATCCTGTGTGTTATGAAATTCTCCTAAAATACTACTTATATACATGTAACTCATTTCAGCACTTAATTTTCTTTCAAAATTTAAGACATCATATGTAGCGTCAATTTGAGCTGTTTTTGTAATTTTAGGACTAATTTTATATTCCAATTTAACTGGTTTTGGTGTTGAATTAATGCTAATAACTGATTTTGAAAATGTAGATGGAATTATTACATAAGCTGCATAATCACCATTAGCAACACCTTCTTTAGCCATCTCCAAACTGACTGATTCAAAATTTTTAGGCATTCCTTGAGTTAATTTATCTGCATAATTAACTGTCTTTTTTCCCTTAACAATAGCTTCATCCGTATTAACTAATGCTATCTTTCTTGTGTTAGATCCTTTTTCCTTTACTTCAGTCGTTATTGTTACTGGGCTCTTCGTCGCTCTTTTTCTTTGGTTAATATTGAATCCTTGAGCGCCAAAGAGGTATCCTATTGTTAAACATACTAGTGCTGCGCTCATTCCTATAACGCATGTTAAAACTTTCTCTCTCTTCATCCCAACTCTCCTGTCATTTAATCTTTTATGCCCAAAATTCGTCACCTCCTAGGGCATAGAGAGTTTAAGTTAGTTAACTTGTCCCTGTTTTTTAATTTTCTCTTGTTAAAATTCTAGCTTTAAAATTACTTTAAATCCTTTTCTGTTATTCCAAGTTTCTGGAGCATGTCCTCGTAGCTTGTCACAGTCTCTTTCTTTCCTGACACAGTGTCTTTTGCATCTAATTTAAGACCAGTGAATTTGAGGGGTTTTCTTACTTTGCCATCTGAAGTTGAAGTCTGATTGATCAATTGATCATCATAATAAAATTTTTTTATTTGATATACAAAAGTATAATATATTTTTACAGAAAACGTATTAGCATAACTTGTACAATAATCTTCATCTTTACTATAAAATCTTTTGCTATTTTTCTCTAACTTATAATCATACAAATTTAAGGCATAAGGAGAATACATATAGAATTTATTATAATCCATATGATTTATATAAAATACTAATTTCTTCTTTCCGTTTTGACGCAACAATTTTTGACCATATTTTCTATAGAGTTTTTCCTGTTTTGTCATTAAATTCACACGAGTTCTTTGTGTTTTTTTTGTGCCACGATTTTTATATTGTGTCACATATGATTTTCCAGAAACGAAATCATAGCAAAAGTATTTTAATTGCTTTCTATTGTTTTTAAAACGAGGGACTCTAATTATATAGTGACCTAATTTTTCATCTTTATATATGCAGGAACTTGGTATTGCATATTTTTCAGCCTCTCTTCTTCCTTCTTTTTTAATCAGCATGCGACATAAATCTACTTCTTTTAATTTGCGTTTATATATATACAAACCTGATGTAGGATCTTTTGAACTTGTTTTTTTTCTGGCAGTTTTATAAAAATACAATTTAAATTTTTTTAATCTAAGCTTATGATTATTTTCTCCTGGCTTGCACTCTTTTGTGTCAAGTTTTAATAACTCTGGTATGTAAAAATTATTTTTATCATACTCATATGTTATATCTGCGAATTTATGACTATCTAGCATCACAAGATGATTTTCTTGTTCTCCGTCAACAATTTTCTCTTTTTTTTCTATTTCAAAGATTTCACTTTTATCATTTTTGTTACAACTATAGCTATTTTTGCTAAGCCCCCATTCAAAATCAGATACATAGGTGTACTTATTAACTTTTTTATATTTGCATCCCCATGGAAAGATAAAGAAAATAGCATATCCTAATACTATTATTGCTAACAGTGAAATATTAGGATGTCTTCGCATAGTTTGAAGTATTTCTTTTGTTTTTTGTGATAAATTAAATTTCATTTTCTGTCCTTTCTATTTTATTCTGTATTCTTCTATAGATTCTTCTATAATTCTATTCGTGCTTCCTGAGTCTGCCCTTTGGAACAAATCATCTAACTCATTGATAGCACGGTACTCATCTGAACCTTGCGCATTATCTTTGATTTTTGATAATTCATTTGTTCCTTTGCCATTTAACATGGCATTCATATATTTCAATTGTCTATTCGTACCTTTAATCCATTCCCCGTTATTGTATTCTTCTTGTTCTACACTTGAAAGTTTTGTTTTAACTTCATACTTGCCCTTGTGAGGAATTAAATGAACATATTTAACAGTTTGCCCCTGTTCTTCGGAACGATATATTTTGTCAGCTTTGTAAATCTCATTCATATCTACTCCATCACCATGATGTTTAACATGATACTTTTCTTTATACTTTGTATTTGCAAATTGGTCAGTTGCCTTTTTTACCTCATCTAATTTTTGGGTAAAATCTGCAGCATCATCATTGCTTTTTACAATTTCATTTAAATGACCATGATTTACTTTATTCCATGCAGCAACCTGATTAAAATCAACTCCATAAATTGACGCTATAGGCTTATCATCATGAATTACATAGGTTGTTTTGGATTTTTCTAATTGTTTTTTTTCATTTTCTCTTTGCCTATTATAAAAATCACTATCCCTCAATGCTGCTCCTACCAAATTAAATAAAGTATCAGTTGTTATAACGCCAGCTCCTGACTTAAAAGCGGTATTCATTTTAACTGCCCCCTGCCTTGCATACTGTTTTATTTCAGCATCATATTTGCCAAATTTAATTTTAGCGCCATAGTTTGGTATTTTATTAGTTACATTAGCTAATAAAATATTAGTTTTATCATTTACTGCATCTTTTACTTCATTTTCAAATTGTGATTTAATTTCCTTAGGATCAAATCCTGCTTGTTTGCTAATATATAGAGATAAATTCTCTATATCGTTATCGCAATTATTATTACTAGCTGCATCTAAAGCCATAGCTGTCACTATTCCTAAAGCAGGATGAACAGTACTTACACCAGTAATAACTATATCCTTTAAAATTTCCATGGTAGCATCTCTGAATTCATGTGGGCCATCTTCCCTAGCTTTATCCACAGCTGCTTTATCAGTCATTTCCTGAAATTCTCCATAAGTAGTACTAATATTTAATTTAAGATAACACTCAGAATTTCCCCTTCTACTATATTTAATCGTTGGGCAAGTAGAAACATCCTTTCGTAAATCCAAATATTTAATTTCACTAATTTTAAAACTGTTTAAGGTGGATCTTGCCTCTCGCGCATCAAAGTCTTTCTTGGCTTCTTCTAAGGTTTTTCCTAGTAAATATAAAGTAAAATCTTTTCTGCGTTCCATTTCCATATATTTAGTTTTACCATCATCACCTAAGCCAGCCTCTTTAAGTTTTACTACAGCTTGAGTATCTGATTGCGCACCCAACAATGCATAATTTTCCAAATAATCTAGATACTTTTTTGAATAATCATTCGTTATTTTAGATTGTACCACATAAAGATCATGGCTATACATCAATAAATTTTCTTTCAATAAGTCTTCAGGATAGTCCTTATTTTTATCAAACAGTGCATTAAATAGTATATTAAGTTCACTGTTTCTTGCCTTATAGCCTGCAGTATTTTCTACATCATCCGTTTCCATCGAAATCTTCCACAAACGGCTAACAAAATCAGCATAAAAGACCTTAGCATATGAATCTAATTTATCTGGATCAATTGAAAATGCTTCCCTATATGATTTTTTGTTTCCCTTGATAAAATCTATTACGAATTTTTTGTTTTTTGTACCACAATAATAAGTATACAATTCATATGAGCTAAATCCATAATTTTTTAAATCGTTTAGCCTACTTTTTTTAATTCCTTTTCTTTCAAAGAATCTTTCTGTTCCTTCTTCAAATAAATCATTGATTTTTGTATCAGTTAATAAATTATTTCTATACTCAGACTCAACAATTGGCTGATATTGTCCATCTACAAAAGTTCCATTTAATTGCTTTAAAAGCCCCTTTGCATTATTTTCATACTGTCTACCTGTTTCAAATAATCCTTTAGTATCATTTTCAATTTGGTGGTATTTGTCAGCTACATTTTTTATTAAGTTAGTTTGCAATTGCTTATACATATCTAATTGTTTGTTATAATAATTTGTGAATCCAATTTTCACTTTAAAATCTAGCTCATCAGAACTTGACATATCTTTACCAAATGAATAATTATTTTCTTTACACTCTTCATTAATTTTATCAATACTCGACTGTGTTTTGTTAATAAGAGACTGACATTTTGCCAATTGAGCATTCATATCCTCAGAGTCTAAAATTTCATCTCCCACCTTATTAATAAGCGAATTATAATCGTCAATGTCTGCTATAATTGATGCACTCATAGCCATTGCTACTATCAAATAATCTCCCATTACTATTTTAAAATTATCGAATTTTTCACTTTTAATGCTTTTATCACCTATAAATTTTTCGATATATTGTTTAGTGTTTTGAATAATATCTCGATTACTATCAGCTCTACTTATAGCAGCTTTACATTGATCTTTTATAGTTGTTGGATTCAAATAAAATACTTCACTCATTTTATTTTTTTACCCCCTTAGCTGATTTAACACTTGCTTTTCTACTTGAATTTTTTTTACCCATTTCAGTATCAAATTTTTCAAAATCCGAAACCATTTTTTCTAAGTTTTTTGAATCATTTTCAACCGATTTTTTTAAACTTTGCATAATATTTTCAAATGAATCATAAACATTTTTTGACTTTTGGTTAACAGATAATGTAGTTTTCTTATCTGCTGGATTTAATTCTTTTTTACTATAATCATTTAAATCACTACTTATTGTTTTACTGTGATTTAAGATTTTTTCTTTATCTATAACTAATTTTTTTGCCACTGCTTCCACTTCTCCTAATTAACTTAATTTATTAAGATCTAGTCTTAATTTATCTTGTTCTTCGGCTAAGTCATATAATCTATGACGTATGTTTTGCTTAATTTCTTCAACAAAACCTGTTTGACTTTTTTGCAAGTACAAAATGTTTTCTCGCAAATTGTCTATTATTAAATCTATCTCATCATAATTATGGTTATGAGATAATGTTCTGCTTTCACTTATCTCATTAATTGTTTTTAATTCATTATGTGATTCTTCTATGAATGTTTCATATTTTTTCTCAACATCATAAATCTTTTTTTTCAATTCATCTTCCATAATCATGTTTTTTTTCATTTTCATTTTGATTTCATCTTCACTTAATTCTGTGTTATTATTTTCATTAACTTCTAACATGTTATATATCCTTTTCTGCTACTAAAATAATCCCTATAGCAGCCTCTACAACAATTGAATTTCAATTGTGTAGCATTTTCGCTACCATAGGGATCATATAGTATCTACAGCTGTTTTTACATTTTCCTACTTCATATGAAATTTACGCGCAATTTCTTATTACTGACGATTCTTTGTACCAACTGCTGAATCGAATTCCTGATATACTTCAGCATTTTTGATAACTCCGTTACCGATGTCTGAGATTAATTCTCTCATTGCATTAAAGCTTGGTGCTAATGCACGTACTCTTTCTTGGAATCCTTCACAACCTTGTCCTTGCCAAATTCCTGGTAACTGATTGTTTACAACGTTGTTTAAAAAATTCTCTAAATTTGTAACATCCTCTGTTTTTGCTGAAATATTTGTACCAAATGCTCTTACTTCATCGAAGTCCATTTTAAGTGCCATTTTTTCTTTCCTCCTACATTTCCACTTTTATATATTAGTCAGCCTTATTTTTGTATTCCGAAATCATTTATTGATTTTTCATCTCACATTTTTGTGAAATCAGGCGTCTTTTACGTTTGTATCTAGATATCTAGTTTCTCAATAAAACAGTTACATTTCATGTAAAATACAATCATTAAGTTAACCGACACTATGATTGTATCACATAAACAATAAAGAAAAAAGTGTTTAAGGAAACTTTTTAAGTTTTTTTAATTTTCTCTTGTTAAAATTCTAGCTTTAAAATTACTTTAAATCCTTTTCTGTTATTCCAAGTTTCTGGAGCATGTCCTCGTAGCTTGTCACAGTCTCTTTCTTTCCTGACACAGTGTCTTTTGCATCTAATTTAAGACCAGTGAATTTGAGGGGTTTTCTTACTTTGCCATCTATAAAAATTTCATGATTCCATGCTGAATCATAATAAAAATCTTTTGTTGGGTATACAAAAGTATAGTAAATTTTTACGGGAAATGAAGTAGTAGATTCCGAACAATACTCTTCAGCTTTACTATAAAATTTTCTGCTATTTTTCATTAATCTATAATCATACACATTCACAATATCATTAGAAGAATACATGTAAAATTTATTATAATCCATATGGTTTATATAAAATCTTAATCCCTTCATTCCATTTTTGCGGAACAATTTTTGACCATATTTTCTATAGAGTTTTTCCTGTTTTGTCATTAAATTCACACGAGTTCTTTGTGTAGAATATCCATCATTTTTACCTCGATTTTTATATTGTGTCACATATGATTTCCCAGAAACAAAATCATAGCAAAAGTATTTTAATTGCTTCCTATTGTTCTTAAAACGAGGGACTCTAATTATATAGTGACCTAATTTTTTATCTTTATATATGCAGGAACTTGGTATTACATATTTTTCAGCCTCTCTTCTTCCTTCTTTTCTAATCAACATATGACATAAATCTACTTCTTTTAACTTATGTGTAGAAACGTCTTGAAATATATTTTGATCATCTAAAAGTTTTTTAATTTTATATGTTTTATAAAAATACAATTTAAATTTTTTTAATCTAAGCTTATGATTATTTTCTCCTGGTTTACACTCTTTTGTGTCAAGTTTTAATAACTCTGGTATGTAAAAATTATTTTTATCATACTCATATGTTATGTCTGCGAATTTATGACTATCTAGCATCACAAGATGATTTTCTTGTTCTCCGTCAACGATATTCTCTTTTTTTTCTATTTCAAAAATTTCACTTTTATCATTTTTGTTACAACTATAGCTATTTTTCCAAAGCCCCCTTTCAAAATCAGATACATAGGTGTACTTATTAGCTTTTTTGTATTTGCATCCCCAGGGAAAGATAAAGAAAATAGCATATCCTAATACTATTATTGCTAACAGTGAAATATTAGGATGTTTTCGCATAGTTTGAAGTATTTTTTTTGTTTTTTGTGATAAATTAAATTTCATTTTCTGTCCTTTCTTAGTGTCTTTTATCATAGGTAAAATTTAATCATGATTTTTATTAATTCAATTAATACACTAAAAATCCCCATGCTCACATCAAAACCGCATTCAAGTTAAAATCATATGTTGCAGTTTATCTGCTAGCATAGGGATTAATTTAATCAATATAAATTTATGTCTCATTCACAGAACATATATCTCAGCTAAAGATTGAACCCTACTTGAGATATATTTTATTATATGTTAAATATATAACAAAAATCCAACGCTATAATTGTATCATATTTATTCAATTTATAAAAGTATCATAGGAAACTGTTTAATTTTTATACTTTCAATTTACTATTTTTTAATTTGTGCATTATTTAATTACAAATCCTACTGATGTTTTTACCTAAAACATAACATTAACAGTACTCAGCCAATTCTTCAGCAATTTTTGAATCTGCTGCATCTTCTCTATACACACCATAAATGTCCCAGGTATATCCACCATCTATTTGTATAGCTTTAACTTCATCTGTATCTGAAAAAAATCTAGGTGATAAACCTATACCTATTTTATTCTCAACTAACCTATATATAGACTCGCCTTCAGAGACTAATGCAACAATATTAGGTTTAAAATTACATAAGCTACACGCATCTAAAGTATCTCTATAAATATGATATTTTTCATTCATAGAGATTATCTTTTCATTTTTTATTTCTTGTAATTTTATTTTATTGCGATTCCATAATCTATGTCCCTTGTGAACATATAAAACAACTTCTTTTGAATCTATCAAAACAGCTTTAAGCGTTTTTTCCTGTGGCTTTCCTACCACAAATCCAAAACTTATATCCCCATTTAATATTTGCCTTTTTACAGATTCATTTTCACATTCTGTCCAACTTCGTTCTATTTCATTATGTCTAGTCATAAAGTTCTCTAGTTTTGCCACATTTATACTTCTAATTGTTCCTACTGCAAATGCTACCTTAAATCTTTTTTCTTTTTTTTCTAAATGTTCAACTTCTGACATTAACTCATTTAAATTTTTACTTATTTTTTTAATTTTTTCATAAAATAATTGTCCGCTTTCTGTTGGAACTAGTCCTTCCTTTGTTCTAATAAAAAAAGTAGCATTACACTCTTCTTCTAGGTTTCTTATGATTTTTCCTACACCTTGTGGTGTCATAAATAATTTTTTTGCTGCCACTGATAAATTTCTTTCTTCATACACAATTTGAAAGCATTTAAAATTCTTTGTATTCATTTTGTTTCCTCGCCATAATTTGTTTCTCTACTAAATAATTGTTAAAGGTCATAATAACATAATTAAGCATTGTCGTAAAGTGCTCACTTTCTAGCCTTTATGCGCTCAAAATCTATACCATTGCTTCATCTTAGCTTTTATTTAGTTTCGTTATACAATGAAAAGCTCTTAGAGTTTTGCTTCTCTAAGAGCTTTTGTATCTTTTTATATAAAATTTATATTAGATATGATTTGCTACTTCAAAAGCGTCCCAAATTGCATACATAATATTAGATACTTTTCTAGCATCACCTAATAGATAAATTTCTTCGACATCATTTTTAACGTCATTATACAATGTATTTTCACTTGAATAACCAACGCAAAGTATAACGCTGTCGGCTTCAAATACTTTTTCACCATTTGAAAGTTGAGCTTTTAATTTTCCATCTTTGTATTCCGTTACTTTTGCATTACAACATACTTCGATGTTATTAAATTCGATTAAACGCTCAAGCATTTCCTTATTAGCACTGCATAATGGTCCATTTACTGCCATAATTTTATCTAGTGCTTCTACGATGGTTACTTTTTTGCCTTTTTGAGCTAAGTCTAAGGCTAATTCACAACCAACTAATCCGCCACCTACTACAACAGTTTTATCTCCAGCATCTTTTTTACCTAATAATACTTGTTCTGCTGAATATACTTTTTCATCATCACCTAATTTAAACATCTTAGGTTTTGAACCAGTTGCCATAATAACTGCATCATAGCTATTATCTAAAATAGTTTCTTTTGATGCCTTTGTATTTAAATGAACTTCAACTTTCAAACGTTTTAATTCGTCTTCGTACCATTTTGCTAACGCTAAATCATCTTCTTTAAATTTAGGAGCACCGCCTGGTATTAAGTTTCCACCCAATTTGTCGCTTGCTTCATATACTACTGCTTCATGGCCTCGCTCAGCTAAAACTCTTGCTGCTTCACAACCTGCAACACCACCACCTACTACAAGAACTTTTTTCTTTCTAGTAATTGGTTTATACTCTGTCAAACGTTCTCTACCTGTCTGTGGATTTACAGCACAGTTAATTAAAGAATAAGTTTGAATACGTCCCATGCAACCTTCTTGACAACTAATACATGGACGAATTTTGCTTAACTGATTCATTCTTATTTTATTTACAATATCTGGATCAGCAAGTGTTGGTCTACCTAAACTTATCATATCGCAAACGTCATTCTCTAAACATTCTGTAGCTGTATCTGGGTTATCAACACGACCAGCCATAATAACTGGGATGTTAACGTTTTCTTTTGTGATTCTAGCAAATTCTTTATATGGAGCTTTTTCCATATACATTGGTGGGTGATTCCACCACCATGCATCATATGTTCCTGCATCAACATCTAATGCATCATATCCAAACTTCTCAAGAAGTTTTGCTGCTTCGATTCCTTCTTCGATATCTCTACCTTTTTCTTCAAATTCTTCCCCTGGAAGAGCACCTTCTCTGAAATCTTTTATCATACTCTTAAGTGAGAAACGTAATGCTACTGGGAAATCAGGTCCACATGTTCTTGCAATTTCTTCTCTTATCTCTTTTGCAAAACGTAATCTATTTTCTAGACTTCCGCCATATTCATCTGTTCTATGATTGAAAAATGAAATAGCAAATTGATCAATTAAATATCCTTCATGAACTGCATGAATTTCAATACCATCAAATCCTGCTCTTTTGGCATTATATGCACCTTTACCAAAACTCTTCACTATTCCATGAATTTCTTCAACTGTAAGTGGACGACATGTTTTATCTAACCATCTGTGTGGAACTGCAGATGCAGAAACTGGTGGAAATTCTCCTAAATTTGTTGGAATTGTTACTCTACCAAAACCACCGCTCATCTGCAAAAAGATTTTAGAACCATATGCATGCACTCTTTCTGTCATTTCCCTACTAGTTCTAACAAATTGAACTGGATTGTATGTGCTATTTGGTGTATTTGGAAAAGAAGGTTTTTCAACTTCAGTGTCTGAAAAAGTCACACCTGTAATAATAAGTCCTATTCCACCTTTTGCACGTCTAGTATAATAATCAACGCCTCTGTCATTCCATCCACCTTCGCAATCTCCTAGACCAAGTGGTCCCATTGGAGCCATTGCATATCTGTTTTTAATTTCTAGATTGCCAATTTTAATTGGCTCAAATAATTTTTGATACTTCATGTTATCTCCTCTTGCTTCCTTTATTGCTTGTAAAATTTGTGTAGTAAATCTTGCATTAAGATCTATAAAATGCAAGAAAGAATGATTGATTGTTAAAAAATTATCATTCTTTCTTAATTATACTACTCCTAAGAGAAGTCAGCACAAAATATTCATTTCAGTATTGAAACATTTTGTTAAAATATTTTGTTAGAATATTTTAATCAAATACTATCTACTTTAAGCTTAAATTCTTTTTTCATACTTAACAATTCTTCATTGCCTCACTAATATTATTCAATGCTTTTTTTAGTACAGCCCTTGGACATGCCACATTAATTCTTTGAAACCCTATCCCAGATTTTCCAAAAATCTTTCCACTATCTAGCCATAATTTTGCATCAAATATTATTTTTTTGTCCAGCTTTTCCATTTCTAACCCCGTTTTTCTAAAATCCAACCATAGTAAATATGTTCCCTCACTATCTATAACAGACACATTAGGTAGATTTTTTTTTACAAATTCTTTTGTAAATAATATGTTTTCTTTTATATAATCAATCATAGCCTCATACCAAATTTCTCCCTTTTCATAAGCTACTTGCGTTGCAATAATCCCAAATATGCTTAGTTGGCTCATTCCTGTTGCTTCATATTCTTTTTGAAATTTTATTCTATTTTTTTTATTTGAAATAAATATATTTGAAATCAACATACTAGCTATATTAAAGGTTTTACTTGGAGATGTACATATTATTGAATTATTTTCATATTCCTTTTTTATACTTGAAAAAATAATATGCTTTTTATCAAAAGCAAAATCATTATGAATTTCATCACTAACTACTAACACTCCATACTTCAAGCAAATATCTCCCATTTTTACCAGTTCATCCTTTGTCCATACCCTTCCAACGGGATTATGTGGACTACACAAAATAAATAGTTTAACGTTATTTTTTTTAATTTTTTCCTCAAAATCTTTAAAATTAACATGATATTTACCATCACTTCCTAAAAATAAGTCATTACTAACTACTACTCTATCATTATTTCTTATAACTTCAGAAAATGGATAATATACAGGTTCCTGTATCAAAATACTATCTCCCCTTTTAGAAAAAGCTTTGATAGCAATCGCTAAAGCAAATACAACACCTGGTGTTTTAACTAACCATTCTTTTTTTATAGTCCAATCATGATGTACTTTCATCCACTTTGAAACTGCTTCAAAATACTCATCTTTCGCTTCACTATACCCGAAAATACCATGTTTACTTGTTTTTATAAGTGCTTCTATCACATACGATGATGTTTGAAAATCCATATCTGCAACCCACAATGGTAAAACATCCTCCGGTCTATTTCTTTCGCTTTTAAAATCATATTTCAAACAGTTGGTTCCATTTCTGTTAATTATTTTTTCAAAATTCAAATTTTTTTCCATACTATCCCCACTTTCAATTTGATGGCTATATGTTTTCTATAATTCATTAAAAATATCATTTAATTCAGTTATTAGGTCTTGTACATCTTCAATTCCCACTGACAATCTAAGAGTTCTAGGAGTTATTCCATTTTTTATTTTTTTGCTTTCTGGGACATCGGCATGTGTCTGTGTTGTTGGGTAGGTTATTAAAGTTTCAACTCCACCTAAACTTTCTGCGAATTTAATTATTCTTACTTTTTCAAGTATTTTATACGCAGTTTCCTGTGTATTTACATTAAATGTCAACATAGCTCCATATCCTCTGGCTTGTTTTTTTAATATTTCATGTCCTTTATGTGTAGGCAAACCTGGATAGAATACATCATCTACTTTATCTTGTGATTCTAAAAATTCAGCAATTTTTATTGCATTTTTTTGCGATTGTTCCATCCTAATTCCTAATGTTTTAATTCCTCTTAAAACCAACCAACAGTCAAATGGTGCTAATACAGCCCCAGTTGTTTTAGCCAAAAATCTAAGCTTTTCATCTATCACATGATCTAATGTAACTACTAATCCTGCTAATGTATCATTATGTCCTCCTAAATATTTTGTTCCACTATGTATCACAATATCTGCTCCTAAATCTAAAGGATTTTGAAAATATGGTGTTAAAAAGGTATTATCAACTATTAACAAACAATTATGACGTTTTGCAACCTTTGCAATCAAAGAAATATCAGCTATTTTCATCATTGGGTTTGTTGGTGTTTCAATATAAATTGCTTTTGTGTTACTCTGTATATTTTTTTCAATTGATTCTTCTATTTTTTCATCTGAAAAGTCCATATATGTAAATGCCATCCTATTTTTTTTAGATATATTTTCAAACAATCTAATAGAACCTCCATATAAATCAGATTCTACCAAAATATGATCTCCAGGTTCAAATAATTCCATAACTAAAGTTATTGCAGCCATTCCGCTTGATAACGCAATACAAGCTGATCCATTTTCTAAATTTGTGACTATTCTTTCAAGTTGATTTCTAGTCGGGTTTTGCATGCGACTATAATCATAACCTGTACTTTTATTTATTCCGCCGTGAGCAAATGTAGCCGTTTGGTAAATAGGATAACTAATTGCTCCATAATTTTCAAAACCAGTTTCATTTTTTGCTTCTACACCACTATGTATGCATAGCGTATTAAGTCCTCTTTCCATAAAATAACCTGTTATGAAGTGACCTTTGTCAAGTGTAAATTGCAAAAATCACCACATTTCCTTTCTTTTAAATTTTAACACTGGGTACAGAGGTAGAACCTCAGACTAACAGTCCCCGGCCTTGGCCACTCTGTTATACGTGGATTGATTACCAACAGGTCAATGGTCCGCCGTGAATCTTGCCGTCTCCTAGCGTGAATCAAAATATATATAATATAATGTCAACAGAGGTTGATCGCAAATAATTCGGACCTTAGAATG
>FOPE01000029.1 GCA_900113385.1 Lachnospiraceae bacterium C7 | reverse complement strand
GCATCTTTCGATGCTGTTCGTGTAATCTATTCGATTACTTGAATTATTCTCTTTAGAATCTTTCAAGGTTTTTCACTATTTAATTATCAATGTTTTGCCGTCACTCTCTCGCGACGACTTGTATATCTTATCACCTTTTCAAGTGTTTGTCAACACTTTTTTTAAAATTTATTTTTTTCGAATTAGATTCATCTATCAAATGTCTTCTTCGTATAAATTTTATAAAAGATGGCTTTTCGCTTGGCCTTAGTGGCCGTCGCTGTCAGCTCATTCATAATATCATTTTGCATACCCATTGTCAACACTTTTTTTACTTTTTTTTTATTTTTTTACATGTATTTTATAATTCATTTTAATATTCTATTTTTAAATTATATTTCACCTTGAATTTGTATGTTTTTAATACATTAGCTTGTTTCAACAATCGACTTAATGTAAAGCTTTTGATCCGTTGGTTCGATTTTGCAATTAACTTAATGTAGGACTTTTGATCCGTTGGCTTGATTTTAAGTCGATAATTCAAAAAGGCTCTAGATTATATATCTTATATTCCATATATAATCTAGAGTCTCTGTAATGCTTATTATCGCAAGTTCACCTGTGTGATTATTCTTCTGTGATATCCTATTACGTTACTTATGTAGTTATTTTTCTACAATATCTATTGCGTTGATTGTGTGATCATTCTTCTACGTTGGTTATTGTAGGGGTTGTGTATAGTTTGGTTGTCACTAGCTTCAGTGTATAGCAACCTTTGAAGTTTTTTATGTGCCTCTGAAACTTTATTTGTCTCTGATGTTTTATGTGCCTCCGAAGCTTTAAGTACCTCTAATGTTTTAGAATGAGAATGTCTATCTTAATTTCACTTCTTGCATTTCACCCTTTTCTATAAACACATAATTACGTGCCGAGCCTTGTGACATAACCTTTAATACATCGCTTTGGAATTTTGTTTTAAACTTTCTTATGCTATACATTATAAAAATCTCGCATTCTGAAGCATTTTTGATACACACTTCATTATTATCAAGAAATTCTACATCACTGTATGCTAGTTTTGTGTCATTTTCCATGGCGATTTTGCCTCGTCCATCATATACCACTATATGCTTTTTATTGCTTTTAGCATCTTTGTCTAAAACAAGCCCAACATATTTATCATTATAAAACACGCTTTTTATTGTATTGTTTATTTTTACTTTTTCTCTAAGTTTTGGCACTTCTTTTTCTGTATAATAATATATGGCATTATTTGATATTCCTATCATTTCGTCTGACGCCGTATAATAAATTTCTGGTATTATAGTGTCTTCATAAGAGAAGCTTCCTACATTATTATCTATTTTATTTTGTCCCACTGATCCAAAATTATAAAAGTTTAAAGTTGTTCCCACTTTGCCACTGTTAATATCTATTAAGGATACTGCCATTTTTTTTGCATCATTAGATATTGCTATGTCAACTGGGAACCCTCCTTTATTTCCATGGTATTCTCCACCAGCTAATTCTTTTCCTTTTTTATCATACAATTTAACATCATACTCTGAATCTGTCTTTAAAATCACTGCCACGCTTCCTTGGGCTGCGATTTTAACTTTTTGAATTGGCTTGCTGGTATCTATTTTTTCAACAATTCCAGTATCCCTTAATATCAAAATAGTTGTTCCACCTTTATCATATATAGCCATATAATCTTCGCATTTAGTTATTGTTGGAGTAGTCATATCATATGCCTGATTCCATATTAATTCTCCTGATGGCTTTTTGAAATTTGCTCCATCGTTGCTATATTCTAAAATATTGCCTTTGAAACTCTCATATTTTGCGGCTCCTGTATCTGAACATTCACTGTAATTTATAACCGAATAATTTGAATAACTCCTCATAGATGTTATTAATTCAAATAATATCACTATAGCTAGTGCTACTACTATTACTATTATTAGGCGAGTCCACCATCTTTTTTTATGCTCTTTTACTTTTTTTTCAATTGTTTCCATTCTTGTTTCTACATCTCTATACTCACTTTTTATTGCCATTTTGCCCCTCACTAATCTAGTTTTTGTGTGTTATATATTTTTTAATGTTTGATATGTGTGCTATTTATTATATATACTGTTTATTATACATGTTGTTTATTATATGTGCCGTTTATTATATATGCTGTTTATTATCTGAATTGAAATAAAGCCCTGCATATAATAGTTTATCCTAGGTGGAATTTCCACCTAGGATCTTGTTTTTGATATTGCAATGTTAAATAGTTGTTCGTCCTTCTAGCGCTCTTAACAATGTTACTTCATCTACGTATTCTAAGTCACCTCCAACCGGAACTCCGCTTGCAATTCTACTTACTTTTATTCCTGTTGGTTTTATTAGCTTACTTATATACATAGCTGTTGTTTCACCTTCTAAACTAGAGTTTGTTGCTATTATAACTTCCTCTACGTCCTTTTGAAGCCTTGTCATTAACTCTTTTAATTTAATATCCGATGGTCCAATTCCAAGCATTGGAGATATGGCTCCATGCAAAACATGATATACTCCGTTGTATTTTCCTGTTTTTTCATAAGCTGCTAAATCTCTTGTATTTTCTACGACCATAATTGTTTTATGATCTCTTTTTTGATCTTGACAAATTGGGCACACATCATCATCTGTTAATGTATAACACTCTTTACAATATTTTATATTCTTTTTGGCACTAATTATAGCAGTTGATAGATTTTGCACTTGTTCCATTGGCATATTTAAAAT
The DNA here is from genome assembly GCA_900113385.1 of Lachnospiraceae bacterium C7. Classification (GTDB taxonomy): domain Bacteria; phylum Bacillota; class Clostridia; order Lachnospirales; family Lachnospiraceae; genus Roseburia. Next base: position 40,643 of record FOPE01000029.1, on the reverse strand, counting down.
ATGAAATGCCATTCTCTGTGCTGTTTTACTTCCTATTCCTGGAAGGCCAGCTAATGCTTCTATCAATCTTGAAATTTCTTTACTATAATATTCCATCTTAGAAGCCTAATCCTAATCCACCTGTAAATTTAGACATTGTCTGCTGTGAGTCCTCATCTACTTGTTTCATTGCTTCATTTGTTGCTGCAATAATTAAATCTTGTAACATTTCGATATCATCTGGATCTACAGCTTCTTCTGCTAATTTTACACTAACAACTTCATGTTTTCCGTTTACTGTTACTTCTACAACTCCGCCGCCTGCTTTTGCTGTAAATTCTTTTTCTTCAAGCTGCTGCTGAGCCTCAGCCATCTGTTTTTGCATCTTCTGTGCCTGTTTCATAATGTTGTTCATGTTGCCTGGCATTCCGCCTGGAAATCCGCCTCTTCTTGCCATCTTTAATAGTCCTCCTTGTTACTTTAACCTATATATTTTCTTCTGTGATGTCGAAGTTAATAAGTTTTGTTATATCCACGTATGCATCTGCTGCTGCTACGTTTTTTGTATTATGTTTTACTACCACTTCTACATCTTTGCCTATTCTATCTGCTATTTGAGTTTTTAACTCATCTAGGCAGTTGGCTTTATTAGTACTTAAGTACTCATAGGCATTCTTATCATCTAATACTAACATAAGTTCATTATTATTGCCTATAGTAACTGTCGCTTTTCCTAAATAACTTTTTGTTATTCCTCCACAAGCTGATTTAACTGCTGCCCATTCATTAACAATTTTTTTTAGATCATCAGTCACTGCTGCAGGAAGTTTATTAATTAAATTTTGTTGTGGCATTTGTTCATGTTGTTCTGCTCCTTGGCTTTGCATTATACTTTGCCTGGGATTATTATCTTGTGATACCACTACACCATTTTCTAATTTTTTCTCTAGTGCAATTATTCTATTTATAATTGCATCATTATTTTGTTCCATTTGAGGCTTGCAAAGTTTTATTATTGCAATTTCTATTAATATTCTTTTTTGTGTAGAATATTTAATTTGATTGCTTAGTTCAGAAAAAATTCTTATGTATCTCATTATTTCTTCTGTTTCTACTTTTTGTGCCTCTTCTTTCATTTTTTCTACATTATCTGAAGAAATATCTAATATTTCTTCCATTCCAGCTGCACTTTTCAATAACATAATATTTCTCAAATACCATGTAAAATCATTTACAAACTGGCCTAATTCGCGTCCTCGTATAACTAGTTCTTCTAATGTAGATATTGCACCTACAATATTTTTTTCTAATATCTGATCAAAAAGCTTGGTGAACACATCTGTGTCAACTGCACCTAAAACTTCTAGTACCATATCATATGTAAGTTTTTGGCCTAAATGAAAGGCAATGCATTGATCTAACAATGATAACGCATCTCTTAATGCTCCATCTGCTGATTTTGCTATATATCTAATAGCTTTTTCTTCTACTTCGATATTTTCTTTTTCCATTAGGTCATTAAGTCGATCACATATTACATCTATTGGGATTCTGTGAAAATCGTATCTTTGGCATCTTGATAAAATTGTCAAAGGAATCATGTGAGCTTCTGTTGTTGCTAATATAAATATTACGTATGCTGGTGGTTCCTCTAATGTTTTAAGCAGTGCATTAAAGGCTCCATTTGATAACATATGAACCTCATCTATGATGTATACTTTATATTTTCCCTCAGTTGGTCTATATGCAACCTCTTCTTTAATTTGTCTAATATTTTCCACACCATTATTGGATGCCGCATCAATCTCTATTACGTTCATCGAAGAGCCATCAGCTATTGCCTTACATGTTGGGCATTCACCGCAAGGACTTCCATCTACTGGATGCTCGCAGTTTACTGCCTTTGCAAAAATTTTTGCTACTGATGTTTTACCTGTTCCTCGTGTTCCGCAAAATAAATATGCGTGGCCTATTCTTTGAGCTTTTAATTGATTTCTTAATGTTGCTACTACTGCATCCTGACCTTTTACATCTTCAAATATTTGTGGTCTAAACTTTCTGTACAGTGCCGTATAGGACACGTTTGTTCACCAACTTTCTTACTTCTTGCTTTTTTCGTATGATTATTACTTATTACATATGTTTTGGGTATTGCATATGTCTTGCTTATTACATTTGTCTCGATTATTACATTTGTTTCATACTTTTTTCTTATGTATAAGCATCTTTATTTACTGTTTGTAAACTATTAACTCTTTTAAGTTAATCTCCAAAGCTTATACCAATTGTTTTGGCTTCCTTAATAATAGTAGCGTCTGGATCAACTGTTTTTAATTTTCCTGCTACATCTTTCAATGGCACTCTTTTTGTTTCTCCATCAACCATAGCTATCATATTGCCAAAATCCTTATCTACTATTGCTTGAGCTGCTGCTGCTCCAAGTCTTGTACATAGCACTCTATCATAAGGGCTTGGACTTCCACCTCTTTGTGTATGTCCTGGAACTGTAACTCTTACTTCTGTTCCTAATTTTTTTTCTATTAAATCGGCTATTTCATATGATACAGATGGATATTTTCTCTTTGCAACCTCTTTTTTATATTCTTTCTTTGATAATTTAGAATCTTGTTTGGAAATTGCACCTTCTGCTACTGCAAGAATTGTAAAACCTTTACCTGCTTTACTTCTTTTTTCAATAGCTTCTACTACTTTATCTATATCATATGGAATCTCTGGAATGAGGATAATATCTGCTCCTCCAGCTATTCCTGCATAAAGTGTTAACCATCCAACTTTATGTCCCATAACCTCTACTATAAATACCCTGTTATGAGATGCCGCTGTTGTATGAATGCAATCAATTGCGTCTGTTGCAATATTAATTGCACTTTGGAACCCAAATGTTACATCTGTTCCATAAATATCATTGTCTATTGTTTTTGGTAAATGAATTACATTTAAACCTTCTTCTCGTAAAAGGTTTGCTGTCTTTTCTGTACCATTACCTCCTAGTATCACTAAGCATTCTAGATTTAAGTCAAAGTATGTTTGCTTCATAGCTTCTACTTTATCTAGTCCATTTTCATCTGGAGTTCTCATCTGCTTAAATGGCTGTCTTGAAGAGCCGAGAATTGTTCCTCCTCTAGTCAAAATTCCTGAGAAATCACTTGCTGTTAATAGTCTATAGTTTCCGTAAATCAAACCTTTATAGCCTCTTTCAAATCCAAAAATCTTCAAATCGTCAACGCTATTGTTAAGTCCTTTTACTACACCTCGCATTGCTGCATTTAATGCCTGGCAATCTCCACCACTTGTTAACATTCCAATCCTCATAGTATGGCTCCTTTCACATTGTATCACAATGATATTATATTATTTACCCTTTTTGCTACTCTTTGCTACTCTTTGTTTCTTTTAATTCTTTTGCTTCTTTTCTTTTTTCCTCGTTTCTTTGGCCTTTCTTACGTCCAATCATGGTATTCCATTTCTTGTACGCTTCTTGGGCATTACGAGATTTATATAACTGTGATTTTTCTTCTTCTTTGGCTTCAAAAATGAAGTATTGTCCTCTATCGTAATGAAATTCTAATTTTTTTCCCTCTACTTCTTTCTGGCCAAGAACAAACTTATTAATTACTTGTGCCATCTTTCCCCTTCTCTCTATTCAATACAAAATCAACTGCATCTTGTATTTTATAATCTTTCTTTGCAAGTTCTGACTTATCAAGTCGTTTTGCCTCTTCTGTTGAAAAAAGTTCTCTTAATTCGACTTTATGACCTGACACTGGAATATATGACACCTGTTGTGGCTCAAATACCGATTGTAGCACATAGTATTGTACTGGAGCTCTCTTTTTTGTTTTGAGAGTCACAATATTATCTACTCGGCATACCCCTTGTGTTTCACTATATATGTACTGTTTTTTCTGAAACATCCTATCATCTCCTGTTTCTTTAAGCGGTACTGTCTATATTAGACAAAATTCAGCCATTTGTCAAAACTACCCTATTATGTCATTCCTACTATTATATGTTATCATATTTTGAGTCTGTTGCGCTATATTTTGTGACTGTTGTGTTATACTTTGTGTATTTTGTACATTTGGTGTACTAGCAGAATTTATAATAGATGAAACATATTCTTCAACATCTACATCTGACATATCGTCTTCTTTATAGTATTTATTCATTCTATCCCTTATTTTTTCCATTTTTGAATCTAAACCTGCACTAATAGTTGCACATTCTTCTAGTTCTTTTGCCAATGCTTCTGCTTCACTAGATGGTATATTTTTTTTGTAACGAAGTTTGTGCTCTAAACTTGCCCAAAAATCCATTGCTATTGTTCTAAGTTGCACTTCTACTTTCATTGATCTCTTTTGATTTTCTAAAAATATTGGTACCTCTACTATTAAATGTAAACTTCTATAACCGCTTTCCTTTGGATTTTTTATGTAATCTTTTTTCCTTATTAAAGTTACATCATCTTGCTGTAATAAATATTCTGCCAACATATATATATCATCTACGAAAGAACATATAACTCTTACTCCTGCTATATCTGAAATGTTTTCTGCAATTGCTTCTAAATTCAAAGGAACTTTCTTCCTATTTATCTTTTTTAATATACTTTCTATTGATTTTATTCTTGTTTTTATAGATTCAATTGGGTTTCTATCATACTGTAAAGAACATTGTTCATTTAAAATTTTAAATTTAGTCTCTACTTCCATAGCTGCACATCTATAGTACGCCATAAATTTTTCTATTGGCATAAGATTTGAATTGATTGCATCTAAAACTTTGTCTGATAATAAGTTTTCTCTTATCCATTCATCTCTTACTTCAGTTATGATCTCATTCATATCTACACCCGTACCTTTCTTTTATCTAGTCATGTTTTAGGTATATCTACATAATACAATAAAACCCTTGCCTTTTTGTGAATATTTTATTATTTAAATTTAAGCTTTTGTTAAAATTTTGCATACAAATAGCAAGGCCCTTTACATTTATGCAACTGACCTTGCTTATTATACTAAACTTTTGTTTATATTTTATTTGTTTTGTTATTTGGTTATGTGTTATGTTTTTATTCGTTTAATATCAGCTTTTATTCCTATAGATTGTATTATTCCCTAAATAAGTCTGTTGAATAGTATCTATCTCCACTATCTGGTAATAATACTACTACATTTTTGCCTTTATTTTCTGGTCTTTTAGCCACTTCTATTGCTGCCCATAATGCTGCACCTGATGATATTCCAACTAAAATTCCTTCTGTTTTGGCAATTAATTTACCATATTCAAAAGACACTTCATTTCCTACGGAAATAATTTCATCATATACTTTTGTATCAAGGGTTCCTGGTATGAATCCTGCTCCAATTCCTTGAATCTTATGTGGACCTGCTTCTCCTTTAGATAATACTGGAGATGTTTCTGGTTCCACTGCAACTACTTTTATTGCTGGGTTTTGTTTCTTTAGGTAATCTCCTGTTCCAGTTAATGTTCCACCAGTTCCTACACCTGCTACAAAATAGTCAACTTTTCCATCTGTATCTTTCCAGATTTCTGGTCCTGTTGTTTTTCTATGTGCTTCTGGGTTTGCTGGGTTTTCAAATTGTTCTGGAATAAAACTGTTTGGTATTTGCTTATGCAATTCTTCTGCTTTTTCTATGGCACCTTTCATTCCTTTAGCTCCATCTGATAATACAATTTCCGCACCATAGGCTTTTATTATGTTTCTTCTCTCTACTGACATTGTCTCTGGAAGAACAATGATAAGTCTATATCCTTTAGCTGCTGATATTGCTGCTAAACCAATTCCTGTATTTCCTGATGTTGGTTCAATTATTGTGGAACCTTCTTGTAATTTTCCATCTTTTTCTGCTTGTTCAATCATTTCTTTAGCAATACGATCTTTTACACTTCCGGCTGGATTTAGATATTCAAGTTTTGCTAAAATTTTAGCTTCTAATCCTAACTTTTTTTCAATGTTTACTAATTCTACAAGTGGAGTGTTTCCAATTAATCCTAATGTGCCTTCATAAATATTTGACATAATCATACCTCTTTCTTTGCTAGTAATATAGTGTTTATCATCTTCATTCATTGTTAATGCTATTGATGTTGAAAATATATTACTACTTAATCCCTAGTATGTCAATAGGAAATTAGGGATTTATTTTTTTGTTTAAAAAAAGAACCATCCTTTATAGAATGGTTCCTCCACATAATACATAATCGTTTTCATAAAATACAGCTGCTTGACCTGGAGTAAAAGCTCTTTGTGGTTCATCAAATGTACATTTAACTTTTCCGTTTTCTAGCGGTTCTAATGTACAATCCGCACCTTTATGTGAATATCTGATTTTTCCAATTGCTTTATATGGACCTGTTAATCCAGGAATTGCCATATAATTAACCTTATCTATGATGCAACTATTTGTAAATAAATCTTCTGACTTACATACAACTACTTCGTTGGTTTTTGGTCTTAATTCCTTTACGAAAAGTGGCGTCGCCGCTGTAATTCCAAGGCCTTTTCTTTGTCCTATTGTGTAATGAATTATTCCTTTGTGCTGTCCTAAAACGTTACCATTTATATCTACAAAATTACCTGGCTTAAATTTCTGTTTTGTTTCTCTTTCGATAAAGCTTGCGTAATCTCCATCTTGTACAAAACAAATATCTTGACTATCATGTTTGTGTGCCACTGGTAGGCCTGCTTTTTCTGCAATTTCTCGTACATATGGCTTTTCATAATCTCCAACTGGCATAAGCGTTCTCTTTAACTGTTCTTGTGTAAGATTATATAGCGCATATGTTTGATCTTTTGCTGAAGTTACTGAATTTGCTACTACATATCTGCCATTTTCTATCTGTTTAATTCTAGCATAATGTCCTGTTGCTATGTAATCTGCTCCTAACATTATTGATTTTTGAAGCAATGACTCCCACTTAACATAACGATTACATGCAATACATGGGTTTGGTGTTCGTGCTGCTTTGTACTCATCGATGAAATAATTTATTACATTTTGTTGGAATTCATCGCGGAAATTAAGTACATAATATGGAATATCTAGTACTTCTGCTACTCTTCTTGCATCCTCTACTGCTGATATTCCACAGCATCCACCTTCATCTTCTAATGTACATGTGTCTTCGTCTTGCCATATCTGCATTGTTACACCAATTACATCATAGCCTTGTTCTTTTAAAAGATATGCTGCAACTGAGGAATCTACTCCTCCTGACATACCTACTACTACTTTTTTCTTCACTTTTATATCCTCACTAGTGTATAACACCTTTTTTACTTTTTCTTCAACTACTTAGTTTATGATAGCGACATATTTCGCAATCTATTTACTATTTCTTTAATCTTATCTACGGTAAAATCTATTTCTTCAATAGTGTTTTCATCCGATAATGATAATCTTATGGTACTTTTAGCTGCCTTCTTATCCTTTCCAATCGCTAGAAGCACGTGGGAAGGATCTATTGATCCAGCTGTACATGCTGAACCACTACTTACACAAATTTTATATTGGTCTAACATTATAAGTAGCATCTCTCCTTCGATATTTTTAAAACTAAAACTTACAATATTTGAGACTCTTTCGGTTGGATGACCATTCAAAATTGTGTCTGGCACTTCATTTAGCACTCTTTTTATTAAATGCTCTCTTAATTTTTCTATTTTTTGCTTATTATTTAGCATATTTCTTTCAGCAATTTCTACTGCTTTACCCATTCCTACTATTCCTGGTACATTATGCGTTCCAGCTCTTCTTTGTCTTTCTTGAGCACCACCATGAATAAAGGCCGGAATTTTGGCTTTTTCATTTATATACAAAAAACCTATTCCTTTAGGACCATGCACTTTATGTCCACTGACACTTAACATATCTATGTTCATTTCTTTTACATCTATATCTACCTTTAAATATGCTTGAACTGCGTCTGTATGAAACAATACGTTATGTTTATGCGCTATTTTCCCAATCTTTTGAATTGGTTCTAATGTGCCTATTTCATTATTAGCTGTCATTACGGAAATTAGTGTCGTATCTGGTCTAATATTTTTCTCTAATTCATCTAACGAAACTAAACCATATTGATCTACCTCTAAATATGTAATTTCATATCCTCTTTTCTCAAGATATTCACATGTATGCAATATTCCATGATGTTCTATTTTAGTCGTTATTATGTGCTTTCCTTGCTCTTTTTTTGCTTCTGCCGTTGCTATAAGTGCCCAATTATCAGATTCGCTTCCACCTGATGTAAAATAAATCTCTTTTGGTAATGCATTTATAGACGAAGCAATTTCGCGCCTTGCCTTTTCAACTTTTGATTTTGATACTCCTGCAAAGGAATATACTGCTGCTGGATTACCGTAAAATTCAGTAAAATATGGCAGCATTTCTTGGATGACTTCTGGATAGACTCTAGTTGTTGCAGCATTATCTAAATATATATAATCTTTCATGATATTTGCCATTTATATACTATATTACGTACTGTCCATTTTTTTCTAATTGCCAATCTACTAAATCTTGCAATGTTATGTTATCTACTACCTCGTTTATTGCATCATTGATTTTTTGATAAACAATCGAAGTTACGCAATTGTCTGCCCTCTCGCAATTAAGTTCATCCTTCTCTATACATGATACTGGCGCTAAAGAACCTTCTGTCAAACGCAATATCATTCCTACTGTGCATTTTTCCGGATTAACATTTAATAAATATCCACCTTGAGCACCTCTGACACTTTTTACAAAGCCGCCTTTATTCAACATAGATATAATTTGTTCTAAATATTTATCTGATATTTCTTGTCTTTTAGCTACATCTTTTAGACAAATTGGCTTGCCGTTGTTATGCACAGCTAAGTCAATCATTAGTCTTAATGCATATCTACCTTTAGTGGATATTTTCATATTAATAACCTCCAAAATCTGTTATCAATTTCTAAAATCTATCTTTATTTCCTAGTAAACTAATATACTTTAATTTCAGTATATTGTCAACTCAGTATTTTTACTGTTTTTTACCTTTTATAACTCTATTCGAGTTTCTTTCCTTCACATACGCTTTACTTAGAAGCGATGATGATCATTTATGATGGTCATTTCATTTGGGATATATATTTTATCATGTCATTAGTTAGTGAGCTTGTGTCAATGTTTTCAGTATTTAAATCTTTTTTATCCATCCACTCTGCTACAGATAATTCATTATCATCCATTGTGATTGTATCATCTCCATTTAATTCACAAATATATCCAGCTAGAATATTGTCTGCCATTCCCCAAGGTTGAGATTTATAATATCTAATATTTTTTACTTTTACTCCTGCTTCTTCAAAGACTTCTCTTTCTACTGTTGCCTCTAAAGATTCTCCGATTTCATTAAATCCTGCTATTAAAGCATAATTTTTGTATTCTCGGCCTTTATATTTGGTAACTAAAACTTTTTCTTTGTTAAGAACTGCTACTATTACTGCAGGTGCTATCTTAGGGTAAACCATATTGTCACAATTAGGGCAATAAAGCATTCTTTCTTCTGTTGAATTTTGTAATTTTTGTCCACATTTACCGCAGTATCTATTATTTTCATACCACCCGTTCAAATGTAAAGCGGTAAGTGATGCAAAAGCCGCTACTTTTGGGGCAACAACTCTAAAATAAAAACGATTTTGCAAAACTAAATTGTTTTCTTCCCAAAATGGAATGTTTTCTTCTTCAATATACTGTCTAAAGTACGACACACCATCTATTTCAAATAGATAAATTGGTGATTTTACCGCTTCTTTTACTGTTTTGTATCTTGGAAATTCAATGTGAATTTTATTATTGGATGAATCTTTGTGTTTTTCTCGAACTGCCAGTTTATCATTGCAAAAAAACATAATTATGCTCTCTTCTTCTGGCATTATGTGTCTATACTCGTTATTAAATTTGTATGGAGCAATGTCTTGTATCATGTGCGCCTTCCTATCTGCGTGTCTACACGCTTTTTTAGAGTATCTATATATTTTTATATTAAAAAAAGAGCGCTTCGCTTCGAATCCGGTCATAATACCGTTACCTTCACAGTTAACTCGGTCCAGGCACCCTCACGACACATAAAAGGTTCCACTTATGGCTGCTGCATTCCTGCCCTGACCCGGTTCATGGATTTCTATTGCGTGAGACCCAAACGTCAACATCACTTATGAAGGGCGGCTAAAATGGCCAAAACCCTCTGCGAAGCATCACCCCAACTATAGCGGATTGTTGGTACAAGGTACCGCTAACACCCCGGCTGCTCAGAAATTAATTATAATATACTACCATGTTTATTGTCAAGGTTAGTTATAACTTTTTAATAGTATTTTTAATTTTCTTCCTGCTCTTTTCTTAATTTTTTAAGTTTTTTCTTTTTTTTACGTAATTCTTTAAAAAAATCAGATAACATCGTACTGCACTCTTCATCTAAAACCCCTGTAGTAAGCTCTACTTGGTGATTAAACTGAGCCATTTGTAACAAATTAATTACCGAACCTGCGCAACCTGCTTTTGCATTCATTGATGCAACTACAACGCGCTTCATTCTACACTGTACCAACGCTCCTGCACACATTTGACATGGTTCTAACGTTACATATAATGTACAATCTTCTAGTCTCCAATCTCCTGTTTTTTTACATGCTTTTTTTATTGCACTAATCTCCGCATGTTCTAATACACTACCTTTTTGATTTCGCTTATTATAGCCTCTAGCGATTATTTTATCATCTTGTACAATTACGCACCCAATAGGTACTTCATCTATTTTTAAGGCTTTTTTAGCTTGTTTAATAGCTTCTTTCATATATTTTTCATCTTTTGTTAACATGGTTTTCCTCTTAATTCTTAAAATAATGGACTTTTATATTACAAATGGTTATCATGTTTATATAAGCATCTTTTTATGTAAGTATCTATTTACAAGGGTATTTATACAAACATTTTATTAGTAATTTAATTTAGTAACGCATTTGCCTTTGCTAAATTAGTGGCTGGTTTTTTACCACTAATAGCAAACACTATTATATAACATAAAGGAAGAGACTGCCATGCTATTTAAATATGAAACCGATCGACTACTTATTAAAGTTTGTCGACCTGAAGACGCAAAAAAAGTTTTAGATTTCTATTTAAGAGATAAGGAATTATTCGAAAAGTACGAACCTGATCGAATGCCAAATTTCTATACAGCAAATTATCAAAAAAAGATTTTAAAATGGGAAGGAAATTTACTTCTCAAATTGGAATCTATTCGTTTCTATGTATTTTTAAAAGAAAACTCCGATATAATTATAGGAACTATATGTATCCACAATATTACAAAAGGAATATATTCAACTTGCGAAGTAGGTTACAAATTTTCAAGTGATTTCCAGCATCAAGGGTATGCTACAGAAGCTTTGGATCTAATATGCAACATAATATTTAAGGATTTAAAACTACATCGCATAGAGGCACGAGTTTTACCTGAAAACACGCAATCCATGAAGCTTTTGGCTCGCCTTGGTTTTTCATGTGAAGGAATAAGTCGAGAGTGTATCTATTTACATGGAAGGTGGGAGGACCACTATATGTATAGTAAACTCAACCGTGAATATACTTTTGACATTAGTTAATAATTTTTTTTCAATTTTTCATTGACATTTAATTAGTGGTGATGTATTCTATAAAAGTAGTAATTATTACTATTATTAATTAAGATTCATTATTTTGATACTAGTTTTTGGCGAATCGCTAAGTATCAAAACAACATATTATAACTAAATTTTCAAATTTTAAGGAGGAAACAATTATGACAAAATGGGTTTGTACAGTATGTGGTTACGTTTATGAAGGAGAACAGCCACCAGCAGAGTGTCCTGTATGTAAAGCTCCTGCTTCTAAATTCAAAAAACAAGAAGGCGACAGAACATGGGCTTCTGAGCATGTAGTTGGTGTTGCACAGGGTGTTAGCGAAGACATTATCGAAGATCTTCGTTCTAATTACCAGGCTGAATGTACTGAAGTTGGTATGTACATCGCTATGGGCCGTGTAGCTATGCGTGAAGGATATCCTGAAATTGGTATGTATTACGAGAAGGCTGCTTTCGAAGAAGCTGAACATGCTGCTAAATTTGCAGAATTACTTGGAGAAGTTGTTACAGATTCTACTAAAAAGAACCTTGAAATGCGTATTGATGCTGAACACGGTGCTACAGAAGGTAAAACAGATCTTGCTAAACGTGCTAAAGCTGCTAACCTTGACGCTATCCATGATACAGTTCATGAAATGGCTAGAGATGAAGCTAGACATGGTAAAGCTTTCGAAGGATTATTAAAGAGATATTTTGGTTAATTAACAATTTTAACTAATAATATAGTATTCTTCTAGGATTATATTCCGCTTATCCTTTAATTAGGATAGGCGGTTTTGTTTTGTCTTAATTTATTACAACAAAAAAGCTACCAGATAAATCTGATAGCTTTCATGACGCAGGGGGTGGGATTCGAACCCACGTGCCCTTGCGGACAAACGGTTTTCAAGACCGCCTCGTTATGACCACTTCGATACCCCTGCACGCAATATTTAATTTCTGTCACTCGACAAGAAATATAATATCACATGAGTTGTATCATGTCAACACATTTTAGAATTTTTTTATTATTTTTTATATAATCTTTATTTCTATGCTTCTTGTTTTGCAAATTGCTTATCTAATTCTCTTACTACACCCTGTCCATTTTCTGGATTAACATCTACGATAGTTACCGAACAGTTTGGTGGGACAGTTCCTCTCCATACATCTCTTTTATCTGTATAGAAATTGCATAAGAAACAACGGCTTGCTGCTCCGTGACATGAAATCAAAATATTTTTATCTGCATAATCAGGATTGTTAATTAATGATTGATATAAATCAGCTGTTCTATCAATGACATCTTGAAATGTTTCTCCATGTGGTGGTCTTTTGCATTTTAATGGATCTTTATAGAATTTTTCCAAAAATTCTGGTGGTATAACATCACTTTCTCCTGGTAAAACACTTTCTCCTTCATATTCTCCAAAAGATATTTCTGCAATTCTATCATCTATAATAGTTGGAATGTTTCTTCCTACTGTAACAAGCTCTGCAGTTTGTCTTGCTCTCTTTAAAGGGCTGCAAATAACTAAATCTAATGGTATATTTTTCATTGCCATTCCTGTCTCAACTGCTAATGCTTTTCCATTTTCATTAAGGGGAATATCCATTCTTCCTTGTAATTTTTTTAATTTGTTCCATGGAGTTTGTCCATGACGTAATACATATAAAGTCATTTTATATCCTTTCTCAAACTATCAATTCTTTTATCTATTGCATGCTCTTAAAATTATACAAGCAATAGTTTTTTTATGCAAATTATCTTTTATTTACTATTCATTTCTGCATGTTCTTTTACTATTTCCTTAAAAAGCTCATTTGCTCTCCATGTGATATTTGTTGGTGTAACAACTGCTTTTAGTGGAATTGGCTCTATTTTTTTTGCCCTATACTCAGCTAAAAATTTATCAACATCGCCTGAGTTTAATCCTGAAAATATCAACATTTCACCTGGGATATCCAACACTGTTCCGTGTATAACTTCTTTTTTAAATCCATCTATGTGGGCAAGTGCTCCAATTTTTTGTTTATAATCGTTAGTCTCTACTTCTACTACCTCAATTTTTAATTCTTTGCACAACTGATGAATTGCTTTATTTTTTTCTCCGCTTATGTTAAATATTAAAATTTTACTTTTTGCGTTCATTTTTACTCCTTTTTTAGCATTTTATTGTTCTTGTTTTTACTATTTTATATTAATGAATTTACTTTTTTCCTATATCCATCTTAACATATTATTGCATCAAAAAAGACGGTTTTTTTACCGTCCTCTTTGATACTACGCTCTATATGAAATACTCCCCAGTACTTCCCATAACTTTTACGTGAGTCTTATTGCAATTCAAACTGTGACATCAAGCTTTCTAACCTTTCTGCTTGATCTGAAAGTTCTGTTGATACTGCGCTTGATTCTTCTGCAGTTGCTGAATTGCTTTGAATTACATTAGATATATCTTCTATACCTGTTGTAATCTCATCCATGCTCACAACTTGTTTATCGGCAAGCTCTCCTGATTCTTTAATGATTTGTGCAATATTTTCTACTGATTCTTGTACTTGATTTAATGCTTCTACGGTTTCATCTACAACTTTATTTCCATTATCTATAAGTTCTAGTGTTTTTGCTATTAATTCATGAGTATTTTTTGCAGCTTCATTACTTTGTCCTGCCAAATTACTAATTTCCTCTGCTACAACAGCAAACCCCTTACCTGCTTCACCTGCGCGTGCTGCTTCTATAGAAGCATTTAGTGATAACAACTGTGTCTGAGTAGCAATTGCTTCAATAGTATTTGTGATTTGTTCTATTTGCTTTGAAGCTTCATTTAGCCCACTCATATTAGATGTTACTTCACTCATTTTTATTGCGCCCTGTTTTGTATTATTTTGTACGGTTACAGCCATCTCACTTCCTCTATTTGATGATTTAGCCATTTTATGTGTTTGAGTTGTTACTGCTTCAACTGCCGAAGTTAATTCTTCTATTGTTGCAGATTGATCTGTTGCTCCTTCTGCTAATGCTACAGCACCTTGTGACATATTTGCAGCACCTTCTGACACCTGAGTTGTTGCTTCTTTTACTGTGTTTAAAGTTCTTGACAATGTAGTTGTTATCTCGTCAAATGCATTTTTTATATTAATATAATCCCCTATATAAATTTCAGCATTATCTGTTCCTCTCGTAAAGTCTCCCCCTGAAATTCTAACTAATGTTTCACCTATATCAGAAACAATATCTCTCATATTTGTTGTAGCCCTTGCCATATCATTAGCAAGTCCTCCTAACTCATCTTCTGATTTATAATTAACCACAATGTCGAGATCTCCTTCTGACATTTTTTTAGCTGCCTTCGAAATTTCCTCTACTGGTGTAACTATGCTTATTGTTAATGCTCTACTTGCAATTTTTATATATCCTAATGCAAGTACTATTATAATAACAGCAATTATTATAAAAATAATATCAACTGCTGTTACCATTGCATTTAGTTTTGCTGATTCTTCAGACACTTCAACTGATACTTTTTTAAAATCTCCTACCACAACATCAATTGATGGATATAAAACATCATTAAAATATTCAAATGTCTCTTTATCGCTACTTCCTGCATCAAATAATTCTTTTAGTTTTTTTCCATTATTTTCTACAGTGTCTAAATCTGTTCTTATTTTACTTAATAACTCTGAATTACTATAGACTTTAGAAAATTTAGTTAGATTAGATTCAAACTCATCAAATTTCTCTGTTACTTTTCCTAATTGTTCTTCCCTTATCG
The DNA here is from genome assembly GCA_900113385.1 of Lachnospiraceae bacterium C7. Classification (GTDB taxonomy): domain Bacteria; phylum Bacillota; class Clostridia; order Lachnospirales; family Lachnospiraceae; genus Roseburia. The sequence continues at coordinate 25,205 of FOPE01000029.1, read as the reverse complement.
AATCGTCTGTTGAAGCCATTGCCCATAAAAATGCTTTTGATAACGCTTGGATATCTATTCTAACTTCCCCTTGGATATTATCTGCTACATAATATTTGTCGTACATTGTTCTAAATCCAAAAACACTTCATGCTATTGTTAGTACCAAAGATAAAATCACTATCCCAAACATTATATAGATTTTAAAAAATGTTGTCTTAAATTTTTTTTCAACCTTCAAATCAACCATTTGGCTAAACACCCGATCTACAAGACTTTTCTTATCCATTTTATACCCCCTAGCATCTAATTAAGAAATCTATACAAAATATCCACGTTTTCCATATCGGCTTATATTTGAAATTTCTTCACAAAAAATAGCACCATATATGCATCGTTTATTCAACACATATATAATGCTATTTCTATATAAATAACAATTTACAAATTTTATCGGCTTATGCTATTAAATCCTATCTCAAATCCTAAATTAACGGTGATTAGCTGGTTCAACATTAACAGATTTTCCCTTAATTTTGGCTTTTTTCATAGCTTTTAATACATCTTTTCCATATTCTGATGGAACTTCTACGAATGTATAATTATCATACATATCAATTGCTCCAACTAATTTACCTGGAATATTGGATTCTCCAGCTACTGCACCAAGAATGTCTCCTGGTCTAACTCTTTGGTTCTTACCAATATTGATAAAGAGACGAACCATTCCTTCTTCTGCACCTGTATCAGAGAAATCCCATGATTTTTCTTCCTCTTTATCTTTTTCTGATTCAACTCCACCAATTGCTTGTTTTAAAAATGCTGCTGCAATATCCATAGCTGTATAATCGGCTTCATTTACCTGTTTTTCAATCATCTCTATCATATCGTGAAGATTTTCTTCTTCGATAATTGTTGAAATGTTATCCATAATCTTCTCAGCTTTGATATGAGCTACATCTTCTGTTGAAGGAATTGGTTTATGTATAATCTTTGTTTTGCAATATCTTTGAATATCTTTTAACTTATACACTTCTTTTCCACGAACAAAAGTGAATGCACGGCCTTCACGTCCTGCACGGCCTGTACGTCCAATTCTATGTACATAATATTCATCATCCTGTGGAATATCATAGTTGAATACTGCCTCTACATCATCAACATCAATACCACGAGCGGCAACATCTGTGGCAATTAAGATATCTGTTTTGCCTGTTCTAAACTTACGCATAACTCTATCTCTTTGTGCCTGTTTCATATCTCCATGAAGACCTTCTGCGAAATAACCTCTCTGCTGAAGTTCTGAAACTAATTCGTCTACCATTCTCTTTGTATTACAGAAAACTACTGAAAGTTTTGGATTATAGTAATCTAATAATCTAGCTAACACATCAATTTTATCGTGGCGTTTAACGTCATAATAATACTGTTCAATATTTGGAACTGTAAGTTCTTTTTTAGTGATTTTGATTGTTTTTGCGTCATGCTGATATTTTCTAGTGATTTCCATAATAGGTCTTGGCATTGTTGCTGAGAAAAGAACTGTTTGTCTATTTTCTTGAGGCATATAATCAAGAATTGTCTCGATATCTTCTCTAAATCCCATGTTAAGCATCTCATCTGCTTCATCTAAAACTACTGTTTTAATTTCTTCACATTTAATTGTTTTTCTTCTAAGGTGATCCATGATACGACCTGGTGTACCAATAATAATCTGCACGCCACCTTTAAGACCTTTAATTTGACGTCCGATGTCTTGTCCGCCATATACTGGTAAAATCTTAACTCCGTGCATGTATTTAGAAAGTTTATGTAATTCCTCTGTTGATTGGATTGCAAGTTCTCTTGTAGGTGATAAAACGATTGCTTGAGTTTTTTTAATGCTTGGATCTACTTTCTGTAAAAGTGGAATACCAAAAGATGCTGTCTTTCCTGTTCCTGTCTGAGCCTGTCCAATAACATCTTGCCCACTAATAACTACTGGAATCGCTTGACTCTGTATAGGTGTAGCTTCTTCAAACCCCATCTCCTTAATAGCTCTAAGGATTTGTGGCTTTAAATCAAGTTCTTCAAATTTAACTATTTTCATATATATCCTTTCTTATGTCCGAATGTCCCCTTGTCCATGGACATTCTACCGAAAAAAAGAACGCTGAATTCAGCGTTCTAGTAACCTGGATTGTGTTCGTTATTCTAATTAATATTATAACATTTCAAGTTTATCAACTTTTCATGTCAATGTCAAGATTTTTAATTAGGCATTTTTTCTCCTGTCTAGTCATTTTCTTTATATGCCACTCCCTGCTCATTGCTTCTTCTTTAGTGGGAAAGACCTCATAATACACCAATTTGACAGGACGTCTTGTCTTAGTATATTTTGCACCCTTCCCACTATTATGAGTTTTTATTCTATTATTTAAATCGTTAGTCCAGCCTGTATACAAAGTTCCATCGCTACACTCTACAATGTATGTATAATTTTTTTTATTTTCTTGAGTCATCTATTGTTCCTACTTTATAATTATTTTTTCCTATATTTTTCACGTCATAAAGCATTATATCAGCTGCATGCAAAAAATCCCACAATTTAAATTCTTCTTTTGGTATATCCCAGCAAATACCTTGGGATAATGTAACTCTATTTTCCACTTGTGAAAACCTATGTTCAATATTGCTTTCCTTTATTTTCTTTTGGAGTTTTGCACCTAACTTATTAGCTTTTTCAATATCGATATCTTTATATATAATAATAAATTCATCGCCGCCATATCTTGCACAAAATCCATGATTTTCAGAGGCCACTTCTTTTATGATATCCGAAATTTCAATAAGACATTTATCCCCTGCTTGGTGACCATAATTATCATTATATTCTTTAAAATAATCAATATCTAATATTTCTACAACTAGACTTTTATTTTCTTCTAAAGAATCTGCAAAGACTTGTTCTGCATAATCCTTTAATTTATAGCGATTAGCCATTTGTGTAAGTTCATCAATTTCTGATTTCTGATGAAGTTTTTTGTTTTCTTTTTCATATTTTTTACGTTCTATATTCGCTTTTTCCAAGTTCGTGCGAATTTCTAACATAGTCTTAGCCATAGCATTATTTTCTTTTTCCATAATCTCATAATATTCATAAAAAAGGCCTGCTGCTTTCAAATAATCTGCACCTTTTCCATTTTTTCTATAATATTTAAGCTTTAATGTAACTGTTTGCATTTGAAAATATAACATCCTTGCATTTTTTACTATTGGTTCAAATGTATTAACTGCTTTCCAAAAATCTTCATCCATATCTGTTTCTAATAACATGCTACAATATTCTTCAAAATCCTCAAATATATCAATTATTCCCATGTTTTTGCTTATTTTTTCAGATACTTCTTTTATACACTTGTTTCTATTTTCTATTTTTCCTAATTTATGATAAAAAATTGCTTCTATAGTAAGCAAAGAAAGTCTATCAATATCTTCAGCGCCTTCCCAATGTTCTTTTTTCACAATTTTTATAATTTTTTCTGCCTTATCGTATAGACTTTGTCTTATATATGTCTTAACCAAATTTGCGTAAACACACATCATGTAAGTGTCATAGTATTTTAATGTTTTGTTCTTCCTATAATATGTTAAAGCCCTACAAAACATTTCTTTTGCTTCTTCGTAGCGACCTACTGATGAGTACAAAATTCCTATATTCAACTCAATTAAACTTTTTATGTGTTCCACGCCAGATAATTCGGCATATTTTAGACCGTTAAGATAATAATCCATAGCAATAGGGGCATTTCCACCATTTGCAGTAGAAATACCCATTCTATTGTAACATTCTGCCATTAAATCCCATTCTTCTTCTTGATGTAGGTATGGAAGGGCCTTAGTACTATTGTCAAAGAATTGCTTATTATCATTTAACCAGTAACTTACTTCACCTCTAAAATAATAGGCAAAGCCACACGCTATTCCGATAGCGGTTTGTGTACCATAAATAAGCATTTCACTACAAATTTCTAAGGTTTTTTTTGCATCATTTCCTCTGTATTTTAAGATTTGTCTCATAAATTTTTGTATATTTTTATTATATTTTTCAAGATTCATAGCTTCTTTTTCCCCTCCATAATTGGACGTTATAATAAAATTCCCTATAAAATTACGAAACTAATAAATTTTGATATGATGTCATAATAACATTCATAACTAATAAAACCTTAATAATAGTTGCTACTATATCCAAAACAACTACCATAATTGTGTATATAGCTATACCCTTCATTTTTCTTCCAAGTAAATGATTTCTCCATAGCAAATATAGTTTTGGACAAATAATAGCAAATATCGTTGCTGCTCCTATTTTGTATCCAGCTTTTTTTAATTTATACAAATCAAAAACAAATGCTCCATACATAATTATAGCAACCACATTCAAAAAACGATTCCAAATAATAAAATCTGGAGTATATATCATTTTTGCTGACAAACTCATAATATTAGTTATCTCAGGTAATGTTTGTTTCACAGATGCCACAAATGGACCAATTGTTATAAATGCTACTATAACTTGAAGTGGAAATATAACTAATAACAGATTTCTTGGAACTTCACTTATTTTTGATGGATCTCCGCACTGATACTCCCTATTATTGTATCGGTTATTTTGACCATACATATTATAATTTTGGTATGAATCCTGGCCTTGCCACTGATTTTGGTTTTGGTATGGATCCTGGCCTGGATTTTGTCTAGAGCAATCTTGTTGTTCTAGAGTTTTTTCTTGTTCTAGTTCTTCATTTTGTTTATTAATTTCCATTTTACTCCTCTTATTGTTTTATTTTTGATTTTCTTTAATTTTTCTTCCTACAATATTACTAAGTTCTGCAAACTGCTCTAAAGAAAGTTTTTCGCCTCGAATATTCTTAATCACACCAAGTTCTTCAATGCTTTCTTCAATTTGTTCCTTAGTAAGTGGAATTCCTCCATAATTTTTCAAGCCATTAGCTAATGTTTTTCTTCTCTGATTAAAGGATGCTCTAATAACTTTAAATAACATTTTTTCATCATCGACTTGAACTGGTACTGTTTCATGTTTTGTAAGTTTTATTACTGCACTACCCACTTTTGGTTGTGGCATAAAACAACTTGGTGGTACTGTTAATACTATTTCTGGTTTTGAATAATATTGAACTGCCAAAGACAATGCACCATAATCCTTTGAACCAGGACCAGTTTGCATTCTATCAGCAACTTCTTTTTGTACCATAATTGTAATACTTTCAATTGGAACATGGCTTTCAAAAAGTCCCATTATAATTGGTGTTGTAATGTAATATGGTAAATTGGCTACAACCTTAATAGGTTTTCCACCATTCTTTTCATTTGCTATTGCATTAATATCTACTTTTAAGATATCTTCGTTGATAACTTCTACGTTATCATATTCTTGAAGTGTATCTTTTAAAATCGGAATAAGATGTGTATCAATTTCTACCGCTAAAACTTCCCTTGCATTCTCACATAAATACTGTGTCATTGTACCAATTCCTGGTCCAATTTCTACAACAAAATCATCTTTTGTAATATCAGCTGCTTCAATTATATCCTCAAGCACTCCTGTATTAATCAAGAAGTTTTGACCAAATTTTTTTTGAAAATTAAAATTATATTTTTGTAATACGGCTATCGTATTCTTTGGATTTCCAAGTGTTGCCATATATCCTCCTAAATTTAATTATTAGTATATAAATAATACCATATTTCTATTCATAACGACACAATAAAAAAATCTTTTGCATATTCAAAAATACACAAAAGATTTTCTTTTTTATTCTTTTTGCATTCTATATCCTAGAACTGCTCCTATAATTCCACCAATAATATGAGTTATGTTTGAAATATTGTTTCTCACAAATAATCCTTCATATACTTGGCCACCAAGATAAATCACTACTACTAAAATAAATGTTATAGGAATATAACCTTGCTTCATATTCGTAAACGGAGAAAGCAAAACAAAGGCAAAAGCCACTCCACTTGCCCCTAGCAATCTAACACTTGGAAAAAAAGTATAGTTGACTAATCCCGTTATTAATGCTGTCACTACAATTACTATTATCATATTTCGCGAACCATACTTTTCTTCTAAAAGTGGTCCTACGACTAAAATCAACGTCAAATTGCTTATCAAATGATTCCAGTTTGCATGGCCAAAAATATGTCCAAACATCCTTACATAGGTAAATGGATCTGTCAAAGGTGCCCTGTACACACTAAAAAGTGCCCTATTCGCTGTTCCTTGAGTCATACCATTAATAAAAAACGCTACTACGCACATCAAAGAAAATATAACAATCACCGGCGAATTATTGGAAACTTTTATTCTCCCAAATTTACTTTCCATTTTGTTCCCTCAACTTTCTTAAAATTCGTTTCATTCTATTATCCATTTTATGATACACTATTTTTTTCGGCCAGGGTAGTCCTAAAATGTAGTCTTTATCTCTTTCTTCTAATACATTTAAACTTTTTTCAAATGCTTTTTGATCTTTATAAATTAAAACCCCAAAATTAATTGGAGCGTAGTCTTCTTTTTTAATGTCATTAATTCCGTTTTCATTTTCATCTATCAAAACACGTTTTAATGAAGTTTTTCCGTATTTTCCATAGACTTTAACATACTTATAATTTTGTTCTGGAAGTTTTTCGTTGGGATCTTCTAACAATATAATCCTTTTAGAAACTAATCGATTCCAAGATGCTTCCATTATCACATTTTCCGGCGTTGGAAAATCTAATTTTTCTTTTATTTCTTTTGTGGTGAACCCCTTGTCTGTCAAGTGTTTTATTGCTCCACCACTTGCCACATCAAACATAAAGTTTTTTAGTGCTTTCCTGAATATATCTCCCTTTTCGTTTATATTTTCGCTATTTTTCATATTTTTTACCGTATTAATGTTTTTTAAACAAACTAAATAGTCCTTTTCTGATTACCCCTAGAAAAGTAGGCGATTTCAACAATTTATTTGATGGAACATATTTATTAATAGCTCTTAGGACCTTTTTATTATCTCGTGATGAGAAACTAAAGCTTCTGCTTCCGTTTTCTACGAAAATAGCAAAACGTGAAATCCATTTATTAAAATACACAGATGCTGATACATATTCAACTTGATCCCATGGTATTTGTATAAAGTCTTTTACATTTTTTTCATTATAATATTCAAAAGCTTCGTCTCCTATCATAATATCTCCATAGCTTGCAATGCCCATATATGATGTACCCTTTATTGTTAAATCCACTTTTTTATTTTGTGATTGTACCATATTTTCCTCCTAACAATAAGTTTAATACCCCACTTAAATTTCAAGCGGGGTATTATGATTATATTTTACATCTAAATGATATTTTTTTACATAAATCCAAAGAATCTTCCAGCTATACCGATAACGAATAATCCAAGAATAATTGCAATTGGAGATATGTTTTTCTTTAATAATTTACAACATAATAATGTTAATCCTAAGGCTGCAATACCTGGAATTAATTGATCTAAGTTCTGCTGTAATGTTGTTACTTTAATTTCATTTAAGCCATTTGCACCTAATGCATTGTACTGTTCTAACGCTGTTTTTATTCCATCAGCTCCAGGTTGAAGTTTATCCCAGTCAATAAATGCTCCTGCTGGCTGTGTGATTTTAGAAACAATTGGTGTAAAGCTTATACTTACCCATCTTTCTACCAATGCTCCAATGATAAACATACCTAAAATAGATGCACCTTGAGTGATTTTACCAAGTAATCCACCTGATAAATCTTTTGTAATTTCCATACCTACTTTATATCCGTAGTCAACTGTTGTTAATAAGAAAGCTAAACGGATAACATTCCATAATACAAAGAATAGGATTGGTCCTATAATGTTTCCTGACATTGCAAGCGAAGCACCTAATGCTCCTAAAATAGGACGAAGTGTAAACCAGAATACTGGATCACCTACACCTGCTAAAGGTCCCATCATACCTACTTTTACACCTTGGATTGTTGCATCATCGATTGGTGCTCCGTTAGCTCGTTCCTCTTCAAGGGCTAATGTTACACCCATAACTGGTGCCGATACATATGGTTGTGTATTATAAAACTCTAGATGACGTTTTAATGCTGCTGCTTGTTCTTCTTTACTTGAATATAATTTTTTGATAGCTGGGATAATTGAATAACACCAACCACCATTTTGCATACGCTCATAGTTCCAAGATCCTTGTAGGAATTGATGGCGCCATGCAACTGCTTGTAAATCACTTGGACTTAATTTTACTTTTTTATTCATTTCCATCACTTTTTCCTCCTACTTATAATCATTAATTATATCACCTAATGGATCTCCGGATCCACCACCGCCATTTCCGCCACTTGACTTAGCTGCTTCTTTAAGTCCAATGTAGATAAGTGCGATTGAAATTCCGATTAATCCTAGAGAAATAAGTGTTAATTGGTTAAGTGCTGCAAGACAGAAACCAATGATAAAGAATGGCCAAACTTCTTTTGTTGCCATCATATTGATAACCATTGCATAACCTACAGCAGCTACCATTCCACCACCAACTGTCATACCGCCTGATAACCATGCTGGCATCATATCTAATACGCCTGTTACTGTTTTTGCTGGAACGAAGCAAAGTGCTGCTGCTGGAATTGCGATACGAATACCCTGAAGGCAAATAGCAACCCATTGCCACATTTCAATTGCCTTAAAATCAGCTCTTTCTGCTGCTTGATCCTGTAAATGCGCAATTGGAATTGCGATTGTACGACAAATCATTGTTAAGAATAATCCTGCTACTGAAAGTGGAATTGCAACTGCAATTGCAGATGAAATTGTTTTTGTTGTATCTACTGTACCACCGTTTAAACCTAAAACCATAATAATTGCTGATGCAACAGATGCAAGTGCAGCATCTGGTGCTACTGCGGCACCGATATTTGCCCATCCAAGTGCCATCATTTGTAAAGTACCGCCCAAGATAATTCCTTCATGTGGATGTCCACTAACGATACCAATTAATGTACAAGCTACTAATGGCTGATGGAATTCGAACTCATCGAGGATTCCTTCAATACCAGCCAAAAATGCTACTATAATAATTAGTAATATTGAAATTCCTGACATTTATTTTTCCTCCTTAACCTAATTCTGCTTTTGCTTTTTTAAGCATAGCATCGAAATTTTCTGGTGCATCACCGGGAACTTTTCTTACATCAAACTCAACTCCAAGTTTCTTTAACTTCTCTAAAGTTTCCACATCTTTTTTGTCCATGGAAACTGTTTTTGAAACTACAACTTTTCCAAGTGAGTGTGCCATCGATCCAAGATTGAGTTTTTTAATCTGAACTCCACCTTCGATAGCTCTTAAAGCGTCCTGTGGTGTCTCGAATAAAAGCATAGCTTTTGTATTTCCAAAACGTGTGTCTTTATCAAGTTCACACATTTTTTCAATTGGAACAACATGTGCTTTTACCCCTGGAGGTGCTGCTTGTTCAATCATTTGTTTTCTCAATGCATCATGTGCTACTGAGTCTGAAACAGCAATAATTCTGTTTGGCTGAACTGCTTTTGTCCAACCGGTTGCAACCTGGCCATGCAAAAGTCTTGTGTCAATTCTAGCTAACACATATTTCATGTGGCCGTCTCCAATTACTGTTCCTTTTGGGATTGTTCCCTGTTTTACCTCTGTCTGAGCTACTGCCTCTTTTTTCTTTGGCATTAATGACTCAGGTTTTGTTTTGATTCCTTCAACTGCAGTTTCTACAATCATTCCTGCGATTTCTTGTGCTGATTCTGAAGTAAATCTTGCGCCATAAGCTTCAATAAGCATTGGCAAATTAAGTCCAGAAACAATTGCCCAAGTATCTTCATGACCTGCAATCAATGCACTTGCTTGATTGAATGGAGTACCTCCCCAAAGATCAACCAAGAAAAGAACTTGTGAAGGATCATCAAAAGATGCGATGGCGTCTTCCATTTGTTTTCTAATTCCCTCAGGCCCATCACTAGGCTTTAAAGTACAAGCCTTGACGTTTTCCTGCTCTCCAAGGATCATCTGTCCTGACTGGTAAATTCCAGCAGCAAACTCTCCATGGCTGGCAATAATAATTCCTACCATTTCTCTTACTTCCTTTCTTCTAGGATTTTGTAATAATGCACATTAAACTTGCTGTGTATATGATTAAAAACTCTATTTAATCCGTGCTTTTGATTCCCCGCGGAACACACGCGCTATTTGCATTCCGTCAACAACCGTCACAGCTATCTTGCATCTGAATGACATTCTATACGACATTTTTTAAAATTGCAAGCATTTTATACAACTTTTTTTTATTTTTTTCTTTTCATTTGTGCACTTTAACTTATATAAATATACCTTCATTTTTGTGAATATATTTTGTGTTTAAACATTTTTCTTGCTCCCATATTTTTTTCGTCATATCACTAATTTCCTTGTTGACATATTTACAGTTCAGTGCTAAAGTATACTTACAACGTACAAAAGGCATGTTACTTGTTGAAAAACGAGGCATTAGCTATCATAAACATTTTACTTAGCACATATTGATGTGTTTAATTTTAATTGTTTGTTTTAGCTAATGCCTTTTTTGTATGTAAATATAGCAAAGGAGAAGATCACATGTTAAACATTTTATCTAACACAATATATTTCGGAATATGTTTATCAATTATTTATATTTTGAATACAGTTTTTTTAGAAAATTTTAATATCATTTTAAAAAAGCCTTTTTTTACTTGTGTTACCGGAAATAACAGTGCATTTTCCCCTGAAAGCACTGCTTTTTGTGATGCATCTATGCGTAAAATTGATTTTGGATTTTTTTATGATGCTGCAATTCATAATCCAAATATGCTTTTTACAAGACATAGAATAGCTGACCACTTGCATCACTTTTTTAAAACAAGGCTTTTTAAAATAAAACATAAGCTAGAATCTGACCAATTCTTTCTTATGACTACAAATTGTGATTTTTTATCCTTTGCAAAATTAGGCATGTTAAGCGATATTACACACATAAAATCAAACAAATACTCAAAAAATTCCTCCAGTCTTCTATTAGACCGGAGGAATTACTGAAATTCTATTTATTCTTTTTACTTTTAATAGTTTTTTCATTTATATTTTACTTACGTAATTTAAATTTTGCTACTGACTCTTTAAGTACATTGGCGCTACTTATAAGTTCTTCACTTGTAGCTGCATTTTCCTCTGACATCGATGCATTAGTTTCAATAACTTGTGAAATATCCTCTACACCTGTAGATATTTTTCCCAATGCTTCATTTTGTTCATCAGCATATCCAACTATCTCTTTTAACTTAGAGCCTAAATCCATAGAATTTTTTACACCTAATTGAATAGAATCCGCAGTATCACTTACAAGGGATTTTCCTTTTTCTACTGCTTCTTTACTTCCATTAATTAAATCAGCAATATTACTACTTGCTTCTGCACTTTCATTTGCAAGTTCTCCAATCTCATCAGCTACAACTGCAAATCCTTTTCCTGCCTCACCAGCTCTTGCTGCCTCAATAGATGCATTAAGTGCTAATAAATTCGTTTGTGCGGCAATACTATTAATTGTTCCAATAATCTCACCTATTTTATCAGAAGTAGAATCTATTTTTTCCATAGCCAATACTACATTTTTCATTTTATCATTTCCTGCATTTAACTGTGCATTTGTTTCTTTTGAGATTTTATTTGCATCAATAGTATTTTCAGTGATTTTTGATATCTTATCTTCTAGAACTTTCATTTCATCTGATAATTCTGTAATTGCCATATTTTGTGATGTTGCTCCTTCTGCCACTTGTTTTGAACTTTCCTTAACCTGGCTTGAGCTTTCATATACACTATCTGCATTACTACTTACCTGAAAAATAGTTTCATTTAAACCATTTAAAATATCATCTAAGGCTCTTTCAATTTCCTTAAAATCCCCCTGGTAGTTTACATGTTTATGTACAGTTAAATTTCCTTTAGAAATATTCCTAACTACATGACCAATATCTTTTACATAATCACTTAATTGACTCAACATACTTTCAATGGAATCTATTAAATCTTGATAAATGCCATATTCACCTTCGAATTTTACTGACAAGTCTCCTTTTTCTACCAACTCCATTTTTTCAGTTAATTCAATAATTGTAGGGTTTAGCATCCCACCTGATTCAGCCACATTTTTTCCTGCAAAAATTGTGCATACTCCTAATACTGCCGCAGCAATTGAACATACATTACTTAGTATTTCTGATTTAAATATCCCAAAAACTATTGATAGTATAGAAGTTACTACAATTCCAATTACACACAAAATTAGTGCAATACTAGTTTTTGCACCTTTTTCCATGTTTTCATTCATAAAGCATTCCTCCCAAAAAAATATTAGATTTTCATTCTAAAAACTATCCCGAATGTGCTTATCTAATACTTTTTATCGGATTTATTTTCTACTTTTTATATAATTTTGAAAATTTATCAATTTTTTTTCTAACATCCTCTACTACATTTTCTGGTCCTAGAATTTCTATTGAATCAATTGCTAAAAGCCAATTAAGTAATTGCGCGCTATAGTATACCTCAATTCTTGCCACAAAATATTCTGGATCATTAACATCCTCTCTAATAGGAAAGTTTTTTCCAAATCTATCTATTAGAACACCAACCCTATTTTTATGTCCTCTTAATCTGATAGTTTCGCGCTTACCATCGTACATTTCGTACATTCCAGTTATCTTTTGAGTAAATTGTGAAGTACGATATTCTTCTTCGTTTATTGTACTATCTTCATCTAATAACTCTATACGTTCCATTTTATCTACTCTATAATGGCGTTTTGATTCTTCAGATATTTTTTTTTCTAATTCAATTTTACTAACTTCTTTTCTTTCATCTTTTAATTCTTCACGCAAAGTTGCTGCATGGATTTCATCTTTTGCTAGTAAATAATAGTTATCATGATCCCATACTAAAGCTGCTGGACTTACCATATATATATCTTTTTTATATTCCTTCTCTTTCTTGATATTCCAGTTAAAATACTTAAATTTAAGCTTTCTATGGTCTCTAATTGCCTCATAGATTATGTCTGCGTTGTCAAAAATTTCATCATTAGTTGTCTTACTTCTTCCTGCAACAATAACATGACGATTTAACTCATTTCGACTTCTTTCGCTTCCTAACAATTCAATCTTCTTTATTAAATCCTGAGACATTTTTTCTGTAATAGGTTTTGCTGCTTGTACAATATCAACTAGAATTTTCAATTCGCCTGTTGAGAAAATTCTATTTTTTAGTCTATACTCGCTACGTCCATTAGTTTTTTCTATTTTAATTTCAAAATTTAACCCTAAATTTTGACTTAAAATATTTAATTCTTTATAGTCATCAGAAAAGCTTTTTCTTCCTATTTCTATGCCGTACTTACTTAGTTCCGTTTCAATTTCTTCCCTTGTTAGCCCATGTTCCTCATCTGTTTTTTGAAAAAGAATTGCCAGTAAATAAACCATTTTACTTTTCTTTTTGCTTTGTTCTGCCATTTCTCTTATGCCTCCTAAAATATCTATGCCTTAATTAATTTTTCTAAATCCCTTGCTATTTGTTCTCTTGATTTTACTTGTATTGCTTCAATACCACAGGCTTTTGCCCCTTTTACGTTTTCTAATCTATCATCAAAAAATAGACATTCTTCTGGTTTAAGATTGTATTTTTTGCAAAGAGCTTCATAAATTACTGCATCTGGTTTTGCTTCATTAATCATATATGAAACCATCATTCCATCTACATAATCAAGGACCTCACTATACATAAGATGTTTTTTAAATAAACTTTCTGGATAGTTTGATAAAATATATATTCCATAGCCTTGCTCTTTTAGTGTTTTTATTGATTTATACACTTCTGGACGTGGAACATGCATAAATTCTCCATGACTGATAAACCATCTAATTTCTTCCGCATCATCTGGATATTTTTGGCAAAATGCTTCAATTATTTCTTCATCACTTTTTGTTCCTAAATCAAATACATGCCATAGTTTTTCTGGATCTTCAAACATCTCTGTTCCAACTCGTATGGCATCATCTTCTTTTAAGCCATAATCCATAAGCATATCTTTCCATCTATATGATAAAAGTACGTCACCTACATCAAAAATTAGGTTTTTTAAATCCATATTATTTTTTATCTCTACAATATTTACAATTTCATTTAAGTTACTCATTTTTGATTTCCTTTCAGACTTTTTTACATATTTCTAACTAAAAAAATTACTCTCTTTGTTTGTTAATTATAGCATGAAGCCATAAAACCTACTAGTTTTTATATTTTTTTCGAGAATTAAATACAATTTTCATAAAAAAATCTAGCCACAAATTTATGTAGCTAGATTACTTAAGATAGATTTGATTTAGATAAAATGCTTTTTCAAGCTTATTCAATAACTTTATTTAATTACTTGGTGTGATTTTTATTCTTGGGATATAGCCTTAAAGCTTGGGCATACTTTAGGCTCTACAACTTTTTTTACATCCATCTTTCATTTCATAGTACTCTGGAAATAGTACTGAATTTTCCTTGAAAATATGGATAAATATATCGTTAAAAAGGGCTTCCATTGTCTCAAACGTATACTGATATGTTCGGCATGCGTCATCTGGAAGGGTAAAATTGTTAGTTAGTTCTTGTATTTCTTTAATTAAATCACCTGCCTTTGAATGTTCTTCTTCGAGTTGTTGAACTCTTTTTATATCATCAACGCTAGGGATAGGATTTTTATGCATTAATGGAAAAGTAAGTCTTTCCTCCTTAGCGAAGTGTTCCTCTAAATCAGCTTTTAGCTGTGCATATAGATGATGAAGTTTTGTTAACTCCTGTCCATGATGTGGATAATGCACTAAAAGTATCTTATTTAGAGAGTCTTCTATTTTGTCCATTAACTCCCTTTCATATACATGATGAGTTTCTTGGATATCATCTATCATTTCATCTACTGATAGTTTTTCAAATCTCTCAATATCCTTTACTCTATCTACATCTCCAATCATGGGTTTATTGGCAATTTTGTTTAAATTTTCAACAAGTTGCTTAGCATCTAGTCCTAATTCTTTTGCTGTCTTATCAATTGCCTCATGACCTCCGCAACAATAGTCTAAATGAAAATCATTTAAAAAAGGAATTGTTTGTGGATATTCCTTTACAACTTCTGCTAAAGTCATTTTTTCATTGATTACTTCCTTATTTAATGAATTCTTTTTATTAATCATAATTTGTACCTCTTTCTTTATATATGTTATTTGATTGATTGTTTATTAATTGTTTAAGCGATTGATTTATTAACTGTCATAACTATATCATTATTAGAAGATACAAACTTTGATTTAAATCATTTTTCAAAAATTTCTTTTAGCTTTTCAAAATTTCTTATTTTTATACTACTTTGACCTGTCTTTTCAACTACATTTTCTAAAGATAGCTCCTTTATTTTCCTTGATACTGTCTCTGGTCTCATGTTTAAACTTGCAGCTATATTATCTAATTTCAATGTTACTATATTATTTTTTGTTTTTCTTGCCATATATATTAAAAAGCCAGCAACCCTTGATATTCCAGTAGATGTAGTTAAAAGTTCATTCATTTCTTTTGCTTCAGAAAGATTATTACTTAACATTTCAATAATATCAAAAGCTATATCTAATGTACTTATTTCTTTTTTAAATTCTTTTTTTAAAAGTTTACATACTTTTGCTTCTTCGATAGCAACTGCGTTATACTTATACTCCTCATTTGCAGAAAACACTTCCTCCCACAAAGTTTCCCCCGCGGAATATATTCCAACAATCTTTTCGTTGCCCTCACTATCATAAGTCGTTAACTTTATACCACCAGTATGTATTATGAACAAGCCGTCTACTTTATCGCCTTCTTTAAATAATAATTCATCTTTTAAATACGTTTTGTGCAATGCACTATCTGCTATTCGCATTTGCTTTTCTATTGGAAGACCTTTTAAAAATGGTACATCTTTTGTGCATAAGCTTTGACAACTGCAACATTGACCTGTGCATTTATTTATAATCTCTTTATCTTTTTTCATATGTCTAACCTCACATTTTTTTGTTATATTAGCAATATCGGTATGTTTTTTCTATTTTTCTAACAACATTTCAAAGTCAAATTACTATTTTCTAGTCTTATATAGAATTTTCTTTTTAGGTGTGCGATAATATTTCTTGGTTTAAAATTATTTTATAAGGAGCGGAAAATGAATACTAAATACAAAACAATAGGAGCTATAATAACATTACTTATAGCTCTTTTATCCTTTACTGTTGTAGGTGATTATGCTTCCTCTACAACAACTCACAATACAACTATTACAAAACTTGATGACAAGAAAAAAACTGTTATGGAGCTTACTGCTGCCTCTACTGCTGCCTCCGCTGCTATTACAGTTTTACCTGGAGATACCGGCACTCCCATTGCTGAAAAACTTGCCGATTTAAGTGGATATTTTTTAATTATTTTTTTAGCAATATATCTCGAGAAGTTCCTAATAACCGTTTTAGGATATGCTGCATTTAAAGTTTTAATTCCAATAGCACTTATAGTTATAGCAATTTGTTTTTTCTATGATAATCACAGTTTGCGAATTGCTGCTATAAAATTAATTATTTTTTCCCTTTTGCTATATTCTGTAATCCCTACAAGTGTGGAAATTTCTGATCTTGTAGAGGCAAATTATCAAGCTTCAATTGATAACACAATTAAAACTGCTAAAAAAAATACAGATTCTATTACCAAGTCAAACAAGCAAAAAAAATCTAACAAAAACAACAATTGGTTTGATAAAGCAAAGAAGACTATCGACAATACAGTAGATCAGGCTTCTCAAACTATAAATATGTCAATTGATAGTTTAAAAAATATGCTTAATAACTTCATTGATGCCATTGCTGTTTTAATGGTTACAACTTGTTTAATTCCTATTGGTGTTATTTTATTTTTTATTTGGATTATGAAATTAATGTTGGGAATAAAAATAGAATTTAAAATGCCTCATGGTAGTAATATTGTAAAAAAATACAATTCTCACCATAAAACTCTTGAATAATAATTATGCTACATTAAAAATAAATGGATGCAACCTATTTAGTACCTGGTTGCATCCATTTTTCTGTTAGTTATAGATATATGTCCTATATTAAAAAACATATAACGTATTTTAAAAAGTTACATATACATTTATATTTTAATATTTATTTATCTACAATCTATCTCTTTTACAAATAAACATCTGATTGCATTTAAAACTGCAAGTATCATTACTCCTACATCTGCAAAAACCGCTAACCACATATTTGCAAATCCTAATGCTCCTAGTACTAAACATGCAAGTTTTATTCCTATAGCAAACCAAATATTTTCATTTACTATTCTTAAACACTTACGAGATATTTTTATTGCTGTGGAAATCTTAATAGGATCATCATCCATTAATACAATATCTGCCGCTTCTATTGCTGCATCCGCTCCCATTGCACCCATTGCAATACCAATATCTGCTCTAGATAAAACTGGTGCATCATTTATGCCATCACCAACAAAAACTACCACGTCATTTTCTGATTTTTTATTGTCTAATATTTTTTCTATCATACTTACTTTATCTTGTGGTAGAAGCTCACTATAAACCTTGTCTATTTTTAATTCTTCTGCAACTGTATCAGCAACCTTTTTGATATCTCCTGTAAGCATTACTGTTTGGTTTATTCCAGCTGATTTTAACGACTTAATAGTTTGTGCGCTATGTGGTTTTACAACATCGGAAATAACTATATGTCCCTGATATTCATTTCCAATGGCCACATGAATTATTGTTCCTATATGTGTTGAACAGTTATGCCATTTTGCACCAATTGCATCCATCATTTTACTGTTACCTACATATACAATTTTGCCGTTAACTACAGCTTTGACGCCATGACCTGCAATTTCTTCTACATCTGAAACCTGACAACCATCCGCCTCTTTCTTATAAGCATCTCTAAGAGAAATAGCTATCGGATGATTAGAATACCTCTCTACGTGGGCCGCCATATGTAACAACTCTTCTTCTGACAATTTTGATGGATGTATAGCTGTCACTTGGAATACCCCTTTAGTAAGGGTACCTGTTTTATCAAATACTACCGTCTTTGCTTTAGACAATGTTTCTAGATAATTTGAACCCTTTACTAATACTCCTGAATGACTTGCACCACCTATTCCTGCGAAAAAACTCAAAGGAATACTAACAACAAGTGCACATGGACATGATATTACTAAAAATGTAAGGGCTCTATATATAAATGTTCCAAAATTTGCATCCATACCTATTACCATCCTAATAATAGGTGGCAAAATAGCAAGGGCAAGTGCTGAATAAACTACTGCAGGTGTATATACTCTTGCGAATTTTGTAATGAAATTTTCTGATTTTGATTTTTTTGAACTTGCATCTTCTATAAGCTCAAGCACTTTTGAAACTGTTGAATCTTCAAATTCTTTTGTGGTTCTAATATGCAACAAACCTGTCATATTAATGCAACCACTAATGACTTCATCTCCCTTTTTAGCTGTTCTTGGAAGAGATTCTCCTGTAAGAGCTGCTGTATCTAATGTAGTTTCTCCTTCTTCTACTATTCCATCTATTGGAATTTTTTCTCCAGGTTGAACTACTATTATACTTCCTATTTCAACTTCATCAGGATCTACCTGCTCAAGTTGACCATCTTCTCCTTCAATATTTGCATAATCCGGACAAATATCCATCAGTTCTGTAATATTTTTTCTACTTTTTCCAACTGCATAACTCTGAAACCATTCACCAATCTGATAAAAAAGCATTACAGCAATAGCTTCAGTATAATCTCCATCTTTATATACTGCTAATGCCATAGCACCTACTGTAGCAATAGCCATAAGCAAACTTTCATCAAATGGCTGTCTGTTTTTTATACCTTTTAACGCTTTAATTATAATGTCATATCCTATTATAATATATGGAACAAGATATAAAACGAATCTTATCACACCTTGTATTTGTTTATCTTTTCCTGTAAAAAATCCAAGGAATATCATAAGCATTGCTGATACAATAATTCTAATTAAATTCTTTTTTTGTTTTTTGTTCATAGCATTCATCCTTTATCATTTGTACACTAGAATGCCATACCAGCCATTCTAGTGTAACATATGAGCATTTGTTCATATTAATGTCAAAATTTTTACATATTACTTCTTGTAAAAGATTTCACAATCATCTTCTACTTTTTTACAATTTTCTCTAACTACTGGCATAACATCCATTGGATCTACACCTTCTTCAAATTCTACCTTCATCTTTAATGTCATAAAATTAACTGTAGCATCTTTAACACCAGCTGTTTTCTTTGCAGCCTCTTCCATTTTTGCTGCGCAATTAGCACAATCAACATCAATCTTATAACTCTTCTTCATAATATTTACCTCTCTTTACTTTTATTAGTGTAAAATTTTATTACTTAATATATGTTATTTGTTTAAGGTACGATTAAATATATGTTTAATCGTTGATTTAAATATAATACTTCTCTTTACCATTGTCAATATATTTTCTTATCTTTTTATATCTTTTTTCGTTTGACTTATTTCTTTTTAATGTATACAATTAAAAATATATTTAATAATATATCTCTACATAATTTTCGGATTAATTCTATAGAAAGAAGAGTGATATCATGACAAATAAAGATCTTAAATTGCCACATCATCACAATGATAATGACGAAGAAATTTTATCGCAAATTCCTGATGACGATATTATAGAAACCGTCTCATCCGCTTTAAAACATCTTGGCGATCCTAGTCGCTTACGTATTTTTTGGATTTTATGTCATACAGAAGAATGTGTTATAAATATTGCTGCAGCTGTTGATATGACTAGTCCTGCAATTTCTCATCATTTAAAAATTTTGAAAAGTTCAGGACTTATTATCAGTCAAAGAAAAGGAAAAGAAATGTATTATAAAGCTTCAGATTCACCTCTTAGTGTAGCTTTACGTCATACTATGGAGGAAATAGCTGATATTTATATTTAATATAATGAAAAGGACTATATTTCGTGAGATAAACTTCTCATTTTATATAGTCCTCTTTTTTAATATGTTAGTTTATTATATTGTTTATTTTTAATATTTGTCAGTTATTTATTTGCTTTTTGTTATTTTATTTATTTGTGTTAATCGTTGTTTTTTCTGGCTGGCAATTATCTTCTTCTATAATAATTTCACCAATTTCTTCTGCTGTAATATTTCCTGAACCTGGATTTAAAATCGAATCTATTTTACTATTTATTTTTGCATCTGTGTTATAACAATATTCAAAGGCATACTTTGTGTTTATAACCTTGCAATTGTCAAGTTTAAGATTATCTATATAACATAATCCTTGATCCGACTCTATTGTACAGTTAATTAATGTAAGTTTTTTTGTATTCCAAGCTAAATATTCACCTGAAATATATGAATCATAAACTGTTACATTTTCACAATTCCAAAAACAATCTTTTGTTAGTAATTTACTGTTATGTATCTCTATATTCTTTGCCCCGTCAAATGCATAATTTCCATAAAGTTGGAGATTATCTGCATAAATATTTTCTGAGTTCATTGCAAAATAATCTCCTTTTGCAATTACATTTTCTAATCTAATCCCATTGCACATCCAAAATGTTTCTTGCGCATCTGGAAGTGATGTATTTTTTAGTGTTATATCACTACATCTTCTAAAATTTTTAGGTCCCCAAATCATACTGTCTTCTACTGTCATATGATTTGTATACCATACACCTGATCGTCCTAATTCTTTCCACACACTATCCTTTACATACACATTTTCTGAGTACCATACTGGATATTTATATTGAAATTCACAATTATAAATTTCTATATTTTTACTTTCTTTTAATGGTGATTCTCCATCATGAAAAATACTATCATAAATTTTTAAATCTTTTCCACGATATAAGGCTCTCTCTCCTGTAAAATCTTCTTGATATATTTCTTCATTGCTTCTAGCAATAGGATTAAATCTTTTATTTTCACTCATTACATATACCTCTTTTTTCTATTTGTGTTTTACTCTACATATTCTCAATTATAATATAACCCTTCAAGTCAACTTAAAGTCAAGTCTTTTTCTTTTATTATGTAACTTAGTCACTAAAGACCTTGAAAATATTTGTGATTTTCTTTCTCTTTACGTGGTTATTATTATTTTTTTTTAACCGATATTAGTATTATAAAATTTATAAATACTTTATAATTTAGGAGAAATAAATGAAAAAAGTTAATTTAAAAACAAAACACACTGTTATTGATGATAGTGGTTCTAAAGAAAAACGAGAAATCCTAGGACCTTTTATAATTTTTAACAGCATTATTATTGATATTATACTTATAATTTTAGGCATTTTATCTTTAATAGAAGGATAACAAAAGAGGTGATAATCCATGAGCAAATATAAAAAACGAATTTATGAAATTGTTGAAAAATCTCACACTGGAGATAGCGCAAGTAAAGCTTACGATACATTAATTTCCATAGCTGTCGTAGTAGGTTTAATACCTCTGACAATGAAGCATGAAAATGACTACTCTAAGTTGATAGATTTAATTACTTCTCTCGTTTTTGTTCTTGACTATCTCCTTAGATTCTATACTTCTGACTATAAAATGGGAATTAAAAGTTACAAGGCCTATATTGCACATTGCTTAACTCCAATGTCTATAATTGATTTACTTTCAATTATTCCTGCTCTTGTATATTTTTATCCTACTTCAGTAACTCTAGGATTATTTAGAATTTTTAGAGTTTTTAGAGTTTTAAAATTATTACGTTATTCTGACACCGTTGTTGTTATTGAAAATGTTTTAAGACGAGTAAAAAAGCAACTTTTCGCTGTTCTTATGCTCACTTTTATGTATATACTTGCTTCTGCAATGTTTATTTTTCAACTTGAACCTGATTTATTCAAAAGTTTTTTTGAAGCTGTATATTGGGCTACAATTTCAATTACAACCATTGGGTATGGCGACATTTCTCCCGTTACTACTGCTGGTAGAGCTCTTACAATGATTTCCGCTTTAGTCGGTGTCGCAGTTATCGCTCTTCCTTCAGGTATTGTTACCGCAGCCTATATGGATGAAATAAAAAAAGAGAAATCACGTTTCCAATTATAATTTCATTTACCAGAGACATCAAAAAAGAAGCTATTCCTTTGAGATTCATTTATATCTCTTTATGGAATAGTTTCTTTTATTTTATAGTTATATTATTTTTAATTTTTTTTAATAAATTATAATAATTTTTTAGAAATGCACCGATAAAATATTCAACAATGATGTAACATGTATTTTAAGGAATTAAAAATTCACTTTAAATTAGATAAGAAAACGAAACTATATGTTTTCAAATCAGAAAGGAATATGCTTATGAGTTTAAGAATAGAATCAGCAAAATCTACTCAATCTTCAACTTCAAACCATTATTCTAATACTGATACATCTTCAACTATAAAACAAGTTACAAATGAAACTGAGCTTTCTTTTTTTCAAGATTTTGAAATTACTAATCGTATCGCTAATATGCGTGCTATGACTCGAGATAGAGCTTATCATCTTATGCAAAGTGCATATAATGGTGGAGATGCTATAAATAAAGAAGCTGAAAGTAAAAAAAGAGCAGATGAAATTGCTAAACGTAGAAAAAAATTAAAAGAATATTCTCAACAATTTGAAAAGAAATTCTATGAAAATGGATTTAACTCTGATATCGAAATTGCCCATAAAGACATTGACCATATGATAAAAAAATCTGGTCTAACTCATGATGATTTAAAAGGGATACAAATCGATTTGGATTTTTAGTATGTTGATTTTCCAATTTTCTATTTCCTTACAATGTGTTATGCTTTATGAAGAATTATTTTGAAATAGAAAGTGAGATTTACAATGAATTTAACACAATTAGAATATGAAACTATCACAACCAACCGCTTTGCCAACCTACTTGGATTAAAACTTGTTTCTGCATCTAAAGAACAAGCCGTTGCTGAGTTGATTTTAAAACCTGAGCATTTTAATCCTATTGGTTCTGTGCATGGCGGTTGTATTTTTACGTTAGCAGATAATGTTGCCGGAATTGCAGCCTTTTCCACCGGGAAAAAAATGACTACAGTTGATTCAAATATTCATTATCTTCGTCCTGCAATTAATTGCGAAAAGATTATGGGATGGGCAAGAATTCTTAAACAAGGAAAACGCATTAGTGTTATTGATGTAGATATTACTGATGAAAATAAAACTGTATTAGCTACTGCAACATTTACTTTTAGCGTTTTTGGTTAAATATTTGACAGTTCCCTATGTTTGCCTTTATACTAATTAAGAATTAACAAACTATGTGCACTAGTGTTAATTTTAAACTTATTTTATAAGTACTCCTGAGAAGAAAAGAACCTCGGTTCTAAATGTTACTAAGCGTAAAACTTTTCACATCAAGAAAGGACTAGATAAAATGAAAAAAGTTATTACCTCTATTTGCCTTATGGCTTTATTAGTATCATCGGTATTTAATACCACTCCTCAAACAACTCATGCACAGGTTTATAATCCAACTGTAGAGTGCAAAAAAGTATCTAAAGTATCTAAACGACGCGCTACCCCAAGCGTAACTTCTCACAAACAAAAAACTGTACAGGATTTTGTTCACGGAAGTGCTGAGACACCTGAAGGCACTACTATAGTTATCTCTCTTTTTGCCAGTGACACAAGATATTCTTGGAACCGTTCCTGTAAAAAAGACCGAGTTTCTATTCACAACATTAATAAATATCTCGGAATTGCAGGAGACTACCTTGAAGACATTACTAAAGAGTATGGTAAAAAGGCCAACTTCATCACAGATTTTGAAAAAAATAAAGATCTTGCTTATTTCACCCAATTTAGCATTGATCTAGAAGATAACGGATCTGGCAAAGATGAATCTATTTGGAATTTCATTGATGCAAATATTGATGTAAATGGTCTCATGGCTAAATATAAAGCTGACAATGTAGTTTTCTTAACTTGTATGAATACTGATGAAAATTCACAAGCTGTTACTTGCACAAGAAATTGGTACGAAGGAATGCCTTCTCCTTATGAAATCGTATATATGTATAATGTTGATTATCAGGAAGTCAACCCACCAGCTGTATACGCTCATGAGATTTTACACACTTTCGGCGCACCAGATTTATATGCGAAATCCACAGAACTTAATTTTTCTGATGAATTTATGAATTATGTAAGAACATCTATGGGTAATGACCTTATGTATACATGTTCTGATAAGCCAACAGGTTCATACCTCTATGATTCCATCACAAATGAGGTAAGTGAACTTGATGCGTACTACTGTGGCTTGACTAATGATTCAAGTGTTGTTAGACAATTTGGTTTAGGTACCGCAACCTCAGGAACAGGTGCCGCTGGCCAACACTAGTAGTTTTACCAAACTATCCTACCCCAGAAGATAGTTAAGGCTACCAGAAAATCAATATAAACCCCATTTATATTGAATATATTAAAAAGACTCAGATTTTGTGTTACGTCTGAGTCTTTTTTTATTATTTGATATTACTATGAAATGTTTGATATAATTTATCTAGAAATTATAAAACAAACCATATTAATTTGAAAATATTTATTGTTATAAAAGAAAGACTAACTATTAAAAGTCAAGTTAAAAAATGATATTTTTTGATTAAAGTGCAGAAATGCATTTTAGATATATTTTGAACTCAGTTGGAGTTCTATGAACCTTGAAAACTGCATGACAAAAAGAGCATCTATGTAGGTGCTCAAAAAAGGAGTATTGAATTAGAAAAAGTTAAGATGCTTTAATGTATTGCTGATTTGTTTTTTCGAGATGATAAATGACTCGTACTAGCTTTTTTACAGCGTGAGATAGAGCGACATTATAATGTTTACCTTCGGATCGCTTCTTGGCTAGATATTCAGCAAAAGTTGGATCCCAATGACAGACATATTTGGCCGCATTATATAGTACGTATCGCAAATATCTGGAGCCACGTTTTT
>FOPE01000020.1 GCA_900113385.1 Lachnospiraceae bacterium C7 | reverse complement strand
CTCACGAAAGAAGACTGTGTATTCTTTTAAAAAGAAATTAGATATTGTAGAATTATATCTATCAAGCGAGCTCTCTTATCAGGAAATAGCTCTTCAGGAAGGAATCAAAAATCCTTCTGTTATTGCTGCGTGGGTTAATCGATACCGTATCGCTGGTCCTGATGCATTGAGGCCTCAAAAGAAAGGATGCCATTATTGCATCATTGGAAAATGAAATCGAAAACGGTGATTTGAACAGAATGGCTGATATTAGAAGCAGAAAGAGAACACTGTAATGATTGGTTGCAATGTTTATAAGTTTAATATAGAATTAATGTTGTTTTTTTTACATTAAAAGCTATGGAGATATGTACAAGTCCTAGTTATGTTGAATTTGCAAGTGAAAAAATAGATGATATCAAAAAACTACTTTCTATTATTGGCAAGCATGTATATAACAAATTGGAAGGCGAATATGTATATCTAAAAATAGAATAAGATTTGCACCCTCTGTGGGTCAATTTTATTTGACATTCAATGGGATTCTGTACTATTGAAAATAGTAAAATTAACAAATCGAGATTTGTCGTACTATTGTGAAGATAAATGAGGAGATATGGAAATGGAAGCGGTTATTCGAAAAGTACAGCAAGGTGATGCTAGTAATCTTGCTTATATTCAAACTGAAAGCTGGAAAGCAGCTTTTACGAGCATCCTTGATGCTGAGACATTAACAAAATGTACAAATATTGAACGAGCGACCTCTATGTATCAGAGGCTATTAGATGAGAATAAGGGAAATGGATATCTTCTCACTGTGGACGGAAAACCTCATTGCATTGCATATTGGGATGCAGCAAGAGACTCCGAACTTGTCGGGAAAGCAGAACTTATTTGTATTCACAGTTTATCTGACAATTGGCGTAAGGGCTATGGTAGTCAGATGATGGATAGAGTTTTG
Source organism: Lachnospiraceae bacterium C7 (assembly GCA_900113385.1). Lineage (GTDB taxonomy): Bacteria > Bacillota > Clostridia > Lachnospirales > Lachnospiraceae > Roseburia. The sequence continues at coordinate 50,620 of FOPE01000020.1, read as the reverse complement.
ATGGATATTAAGAATTCTGGATATTCAGAAGTGGTACTATGGGTATTTCGGGATAATCTCCCTGCTAGGGCTTTCTATGAAAAAAAAGGATTTGCGCTGACGGGGATTTCAAAACTGGCGTTTGATGCAGAAGAAGTCCTTTATTCTAAAAGATTATAATAAGGTGAAGGATAAGCTTGGTTTAATACATTCAAAGGCCGATAGACAATTATATCGGAAGTTAATCGAACAAATTCAAGTTTTTGGGGCTAAAGCCAATATAAATAATACTAGACAGATTTGTCTAATAGCGTAAATACGGCATTTTCTCGCTTTGTGTCGTGTTATGTTTAGTAGAATAATATTACTCTGTCAATGAAAGGAGGAAACAGTATGGATCAGAAAAAGATTGGACGTTTTTTAAAAGAACTTAGGAAAGAAAAGGATATTACACAGGAACAGCTTGCTGAAAAGATAAAAGTTTCAGGACGAACGGTTTCTAGATGGGAAACAGGTTCTAATATGCCTGATATTAGTTTGTTGGTTGAATTGGCTGATTTTTATGATGTTAGTATACCTGAAATCATTGATGGAGAAAGGAAAAGCGAGAATATGAATGAAGAAGTAAAAGAAACAGTATTGAAATTATCTGATTATACAGAGACAATTAATCAGAAAATTAAAGGAAGGTTATTTGTACTTACGGTTATTGCATTAATAGGAATGATTGCGTTCGTGATTATTGAATTTACAGGACTAGATACACCTGGAAGTGTCTATGAAAGAGTAGCAGGTTCAGGCCTTGGGTTAAATTGTGGTATATTAATAGTCCTTGCAATATATCTTTCTGGATTTTTAAGAAAGATTAAGGCAAGACGAGAAATGAAACGAAAGTACAACTGTAAATAAAAAGTCTAATAGACCATAAAATTCGGATTTTTAGAGGTAAACTATATTACCGTTTTACATTTTATGAAAATCTAAAAAAGTATATTGACTCTCACATTAGGGTGAGTCATATTATTGAAAGGAGCGGCCATGGAATATATTTATGTAACAAAAGATAACATCGAAGAGGAGCATATTTGCTGTGCGATATCAAATAATAAGGATGTTCAGGTTTCTTCTAAGAAGGCATGGCTTTCGGAGAGGTTTGATGAAGGACTTGTTTTCCTAAAGAGCGTAGAGCGCGGAAAGTGCTTTATCGAATATATCCCGGCGGAAAATGCATGGATTCCGATAGAGGCAGATGGATATATGTACATTGACTGTCTCTGGGTGTCTGGGGCTTTCAAAGGACATGGATATTCTACTGATTTACTTATTGCCTGCATCGAGGATAGTAAGGAAAAGGGAAAAAAAGGGCTTTGTATTCTTTGCGCTTCAAAGAAGAAACCGTTTCTGGCTGATCCGAAGTTTCTGAAGTACAAAGGATTTGTCATGAGCGATGAAGCTGATAATGGTATTCAGCTTTGGTATATGCCGTTCGATAAACATGCAAAAGCTCCGCTGTTTAAGGAATGTGCAAAACATCCGCATATAGAAGAGCAGGGATATGTTCTGTACTATACGAATCAGTGCCCGTTCAATGCAAAATATGTTCCGGTTTTGGAGCAGACGGCAAAAGAAAATGGTATTGCATTCAAGGCAATACATCTTGAGAGTAAAGAAGAAGCACAGAATGCACCGACACCAATCACGAATTATGCGTTATTCCATGATGGGGAGTATGTTACAAACGAGCAAATGAACGAGAAGAAATTCTTAAAAATTGCAGGAAAGTGATAGTCGTATTAACCGGAATACAATGTAGACCGACAAATCGGAGTTTGTAAGGGAGAAGCCAAGATGGGTGACATAATTATTAAAGAAGCACAGCCAGGAGATGCTGAGAAGATTTTGAATTATATGAAAAGAATTGGTGGGGAGACTGATAATTTGACATATGGCGCTGAAGGAGTAAGTATTCCGATTGAGAAAGAGGCTGAATTTCTTGGAATAGTAGCAAATGATCCACATAGTGTTTTTTACTGTGCATGGAAAGATACTGAGTTAGTTGGAACTGCTAATTTAAGTGGGCTGTCCAGAAGAATGTCACATAGAGCAGAGATGGGAATTTCTGTTCTTAAGGATGAATGGAATAATGGAGTAGGCGCAATGTTAATGAGACAGCTTGTTGATTATGCGAATGATAATGGAATAGAGATTATCAATTTGGAAGTTCGTAGTGATAATGCAGCTGCTATTCATTTATATGAGAAATATGGATTCAATAAGACTGGTACGATACCAGCGTTCTTTAAAATTGATAGCGAGTATGTCGATTTTGATGTTATGAGTTTGGATTTGAGATAAACAACTTCAAATTTGTAGAGCGATTAAAGTTCAATATAATTGATGAGGTGTATCTGTATTATTGAAAGGAGCGGTCATGGAATATGTTCAGGTAACAAAAGATAACCTCGAAGAGGAGCATATTTGCTGCGCGATATCAAATAATAGATCTGCAATTGCTTCAGTTAATGCAGATTATATGAATACAGAATTGGCAATTAAAACACTAAACGAAGCTTTAATAAAAGAAAAGAAACCTAAAAACTTAATTTTACATTCTGATCAAGGAGCATAAGTGTACATTCAGACTTAATATTGAGCAGAAGGAATTTATGAGAGCGTTCATAGATAGAATAGATATTTATCAAGATAAGCTTTATATAAAAAAATACACGGAGGATTTGTTATGGAATTAGTAAGAGTACAGGATTCTGATTATCGAAAAACATATGAGCTTTATATGTCTTTTCCTGAGAATGAAAACGGGTATATGAATAATGTATACGGTTATAGTTATGAGCAGTTTCTAGAGTGGATTGAAAAAAAGAGAAATTGGTCATTGGGAAAAGAATTACCGGAGGGATTTGTTCCTGATACTACATATGTGCTCGTTGATGAAGACATTTATGTTGGAGTTTTCAATTTAAGGCATTGTCTGAATGATTTTTTGAGAGAAGGGGCTGGTCATATTGGCTATTGTATTTCGAAAAAATATCGTGGAAAGGGATATGCAACGAAAGGACTTGAGCTTACCATTACAAAGGCTAGACAGATGAGTTTTACAGAGTAAAGGCTAGCAACAAAGTTTGTTGCTAGCTTTTTTTGGGAATACAATGAAAGTATAACTATTAAATTATTCAGAATGGTTTTTACAATAAAATTAATCTATTTTTATGCGCTTAATATTTTCTTCCACATATATTTTTATAAACAATCCACATTTCCGATTACTAATGATGTTGCATAAAAATTCATTTCATCTTCAAAGCGCCTTTTGTCTATCAAAGCCATTTGAGTTATTCCCAAATTTATGCCTCTGATCATACTAGTACATTCAAAATCATCGCCTAAGCAGTCTATATAGTAAATGACATCTGCTTCTATACCTAATTCTTTTCCAAAATGAAGACCCGAATATTTTTTATCGTAGAGTTCTATATATTCTGCATTCTCTACGTTTTCTACATGCATCTCTTTTCCTTCAAAATAGTCCTGCCTACTTAAAACGAAGCTTAAATATATCTTGTACTCATCTTTTAGATCGTTAATAATCATATACGCATCATTTTCATATTCTGCATTACATACAATGTGCATTACCTTGCGTCCTTTGGAATCCAACCTATTTTTTCTTAATCTATATATGTCCTTGGTTAAAGTTTCTAAGATAGCTTGGCCTGAATTAATCTTTTTTGTCGAGTAGGCAAATCTATAAAACGGATTACATATATAATCTTCAATAGACTTCATGTTCAATCCATACTTTGAATACCGCATGATAAATAAGCTTTCTATTGAAGGAGAATCAAAGTTGAACGAATTGTCTGATTCATCAAGAAAATATGATAGTAGGACACCAAGGCCACATTTTGATTTGAGTTTTGTAAAAAATACATTATCTAGCTCGTACTGTTCTTTAAGTCTATCCATGCAATGTCTGTTTTCAGAATTGTTAAGCCATGTTCCTATTGCAAGCTGTTTAGAAACAAACTTATTATCTGTGCCATCATGTATTAAAAAAAAGATTTTGTCAGCTTCACAGTCTTCTGGACTTTTCATATCAAGCATTAAGTTTTCGTAGAAAATTCTAAAAAATAAAGTGGTATCCATTTTTTTTAATAGATTTTCTTTTATATAGTAATCCTCTGCATGTGTAGCTATAATAGTATCCAAAGTTATTTTTGAAATATTATTATCATGTCTTCTGTAATAAACTAATGGTTCTTGCATTATGTATGTAGGATATTTCATTAGTATATTCAGCCAAAGCCTATAGTCTCCAAGTCGGATAAAATACTGATTATATCCACCCACTTCATAATAAATATTCATTCTTATCATAGCTGAACATGCATTTATACAATTGCCATTTAAAAGCAAACTTCTTAGCCATTCATATCTCGACATGTTCTTAACATGAGAATAATCTAGAGGGTTACAAGAGTTTTCTTGGATGTTATCAGTAGAAAAAATGACCGTATCCCAAGAAAAACATGCGCCATATTCCGGATGAGCGTTCATTACCTCTACCTGTTTTTCTAATCTATCGTCAGTCCACTTGTCATCTGATGCAGTACCTATTATGTATTCACAATCAGAGTTTTTGATCTTGTCTAAAAGTAAAGTTTGAGCTCCTACAAGGTTTGTGTTTTCTTCAAAATTAAAAAAATGTATTCTTTCATCTTTGTATGACTTGATTATCTCAGCAGAATTATCGGTAGAACCATCATTTGCTATCCAAAATTCCCAATTTGAATAGGTCTGATTTAAAACTGATTCTATAGCTTCTGCCACAAATTTTTCGTGATTATAACAGCACATATAAATTGCTACTTTTCCTTTTATCATAATGTACCCCCAATTTTAATACATGTTTACTGCCTTCGTATTATTAAGATTTTATATAGTAAATCCGAATTCAATGCTCTAATTGGGACTTTACTGTTTGATATATCGGTATATCAAGTTCAAATGTTAGATTTGAGCGGCACATGGAAGAGCAAGAAGCGGTGCATTTGTGAATGTCGCCCCAAATATAAGTCTCAAGAATACACAACATTTACGAAGAGAAAATAATTTGCAAATAGCTTTGAAATAAGAGAATTAAAGTGTTAGTCTTAAGAGGTAATTAAAATAAAGTGACTAGAAAAAGAGGAAGAAAAGCATGTTTAACGAAATTTTTGAAAACGTAAAAACTAAGGGGGTTCTTGTACATAATATTACTAATTATGTGACAGTTAATGATTGTGCCAATATAATACTAGCAATAGGCGCATCCCCTGTTATGGCAGATGAAAAAGAAGAGGTTTGCGAAATAACCTCCATTGCGAATGCTTTAAACATTAATATTGGAACATTAAATAAAAACACTATAGAGTCTATGTTTTTGGCAGCTAAAAAGGCTAACGAATTAGGTAAGCCAGTGCTTTTAGATCCAGTGGGGGCAGGAGCTTCAAAGTTAAGAACTAATACAGCAAGGAATTTAATTGCTAATAGAAAGATAAGTGTTATAAGAGGCAATTTGTCTGAAATTAGAGCAATAATAGAATCAGAGTCTAAAACCAAGGGTGTAGATGCAGATATAGAGGATGCGATTAATTATGATAACCTAGATGAAAGGGTTGCATTTGCAAAAGAATGTGCTAGAAAAACCAAGGCGATAATAGCAATTACAGGTCAGATAGATATAGTGGCTAATGATAAAAAGGCGTATTGTATATATAATGGAGTAAAGGAAATGTCTAGAATAACAGGTACAGGTTGCCAGCTATCGGCAATGACAGCAGCATTTATTGCAGCTAATATAGACAATCAATTAGAAGCTGTGGCTGTTTCAGTAATGACTATGGGACTTGCAGGAGAAATAGCTTTTAAAAGACTTTCGGATCTAGATGGCAACGCAAGTTTTAGAAACTATGTGATAGATGCGGTTTATAACATGACACCAGAGATGTTAGAAGAAGGCGCTAGATATGAAGTGAGATAAGAAAAAGGTTACTATTTTCGGAAAAGCAGTTCGCTGATTTAATAGATGATGACAAATTATATATAGTGTGAGTATAAGATTAGGTCAGGAAGCGTACGATGTCCTGACCATTTTTTAACCAAATCTTTCTTCTTTTTTAATTGATTTATAAAAAAACATCCCGATATATATAGTAAGTTATTATAAGATACATCTATTTAAACCTATTACCTCAAAAAAGTATAACCAAACAAATTGTGCACAATTTTAAAAAATAAAGCCCAAAAACATCTTCCAAAATGTGCAATTAAAGAAGTAATTATGAAAGGAGTAACACGCACATGAAACTTATTGGAAATATGAAACTTAGTGCTAAGTTGTTGATACTGGTGCTAATCGGTGCCATTGGAATGATGACACTTGGAATATCGGGGGTATATTCCATAAAAAAATCTGATGCCGACATGGACAATATGTATAATCGAAAAATGAAGGCGGCCCAGTACATTGCAAAAGAGAACAATGAAATGAGAATGATGCAGATTTGCACGGTAAAACGTATTTCGTTTTCATCAGATGAACAAGTAAAACAAGATCTTGAGGATTCTATTAAATCATACGAAAAAATATGGTCTGACTATCTAGTACTTGCTAACATGACTGCTAACGTAAAAGTACATGTTCCAGATACAGAAACAGCGTATAAAAAATTTAAAGAAGGAATTGAGAAAATAAATAAACTTGTAGATGAGGGTAAACTAGACGAAGCGTGGGAATGCTATAACGATTTAGAAAATAATGAAGTGAAGGAACTTTATGGAATGCTAGAAAAATTAGGACAACTTGCAGAAGATAATGCAGCTGTACTTAAAAAAGAATCCAGTGAACGAAGTGAGTTACAGATGAAAACAACTATAGTACTTACAGCGATTTGCTTATTGATTCTTGGAATTTTAAGTATTCTTATAATAATTGATATAAAACAAATTGTTAAAGTTTTTATTACAGAAATAGACAAAATGAAAAATGGAGATTTTCGTCTTAGCGATAGAAAGTTTGCCAGAAAGGATGAATTTGGTATCATGGCTCGTTCTTTGCATGATATGAAAGTTCAGCTAGCTGAATTGTTGAGAAAAGTAAGCGAGTCTACAACTTTGATGGCGGCTTCTTCGGAGGAGCTTTCAGCAAGTGCAGATCATTCAGATAGTTCATCTTTACAGGTAGCCGAGTCAGCACAAGTTGTTGTGAAGCTTATAGGCGGTCAGCTTATGGTAGTTGAGGAAAGCAACCAGTCTCTTGATAAAGTTAATGCAGCCGTTGATAATGTAAAAGTTCAGTCATCTAAGGTGGCTAAGAAGACAAAAGATGCAGCAGTTCGTTCTATAGATGGTAAGAAGTCAGTTGGTGTTTCAGTTGACACTATTAAAAATGCCGAAACACTTGTTAATGAGTCATCAGACATTGTAAATCAGCTGGGTGTCAGATCACAGGAAATTGGTGAAATAGTTGACGCAATTGCTAATATAGCTAACCAGACAAATCTTCTTGCTCTTAATGCATCAATTGAAGCCGCTAGAGCTGGCGAACATGGAAAAGGATTTGTAGTAGTTGCAGAAGAAGTAGGTAAACTTGCAAATGAATCACAGCTTTCAGCAGAAAAAATTGCAACCCTTATTAAAGGAATTCAAAACGACACGCAAAAAGCTGTTAGTTCTATGAAGTTAGGAAAAGAAGCAGTACTTGAAGGAACTAAATCAATTGAAGAACTAAGATGTGTATTTGACGAGATTAATGACATGGTAGAGGAAGTTTCCACTGAAATGACTACAGTATCTGATTCTGTTTCTACACTTGTTGGTGAGGCTACTCTTATAGCAACAGGCGTACAGGCAATTAATAAACATAGTGATGAGATTTCAGAAAACATGAGTACAGTTAGTGCTGCAACGGAAGAACAGTCAGCAACATCACATGAAATTGCAATGGCTTCTGAAACACTAGCAGAACTTGCACAGGAACAGCAGAGTTTGATTTCAAATTTCAACTTCTAAATACACAGATAGAATAAAAATAAGTAAGTAATACTAAATCAAGTAATATAAAAATAAATAATATAAAAATAAATAATATAAAAAAAAGCAACTGTCGTGCTAATAAAAAAGTGCGATAGTTGCTTTTTAAATTATTTTAGGAAGCAATACGTTGAACACATAGAAAAATGTTCCAAAAACTAAATTATATTGAAAATATAGAGGGGATGTTATTATAATATTATTTATTAAAACATTTAGGAGGTAAACATGGAAATTTATAGAAAAAAAAAGTCAAATATACTGTCAATAATACTTTTGCTTTTTGCAGTATTTATGATATATAAGTTTGTATTTGCAATCGATGCACCAGGTGGAAATAAACCGATATGGACGATAAAAAGAGAGATGTATTCAACTAAAGAGAGTGATGTGCAGGAGCAATTTTGGTATCTACTTCCTAAGAGTGATTTGTGGACGGATACGAAAGTAGGATATACCAAATATGTTGATGATCCAATTACTCCGAAATTTTATTATGGCTTTGAAAAAGATAGTTACAAAATAACTTGCTATAACAACGAGTCGTCACCGAAATATGCGGACATAAATTATCATATTGTAGATGATATTTATGTAAACTGCTCTTTATTTGAATTAGATAAATTTAAAGAAAAGCCATTTGATTATATTTATAAAAAAGGCGAGGAAGGTTATGAAGATTGCGATAAACAGTACTTTTATAAAAAATGTAATCGCACCCCAGATGAAATATATGAAAATATGTCTGCTACAAAGAATGAAATCTATAATGTTGTGAACGAGTTAAGCAAGTATGAGTATAATCAAATTAGAATTAATTCTGTAGTAGCAATAGTTGGAACGGTAATAATTTTTGGGGTAATTGTATCTATAAGACGGAAACGATAAGAAAAAATTAAAACTGATAGTGTTTATGTTCTTATTTCACCAATCTTAGGAAAATATCATATATATGATTCATACAATACATCGAGCTTAAATCTAATTTCTTCGCAATAAAATTATATGATATAATAAAAAAGTGAATTATAATGAAAAATGTAAATTATAATAAAAGGTAAATTATAATGAGAAATGTAAATTATAATAAAAAGGTAAATTATAATAATTAGTAGAGGTTAGGTAAGATGTTAAAAGTGAAAAGTATTAAACCAAGCAAAATATCATGGCTAAACAAAAATGATATTATAGGTGATATTTTGCTAAAAATTTTTGCATGTTTTTTTGCAATAATGTTAGTCTTTGTAGGCAAAATCGAAATTACAAATGGTATCGGTTCTAACAACACACAAGCAGTGTTTTTGGATTTTAATATCATTGATTTAGTAAAATTTATAGTTTTTTATGTGTTGACTTATTTTGGCATGATTGTTCTCGAAAAGGTAATAGATAAAAGTCAGAGTAATAACATATATGAAGCTAGAGAAAAAATATTAAAGTGTTTTTTGCATTTTTTGTCGGCTTATTTTTAGTATGGTTGCCATGTTTGTTGACATTTTATCCTGGTGGTATTTTTTCAGATACTACAAATACAATCGCAATGGCAAAAGGAGCAACTCCAATAGATAATCACAATCCAGTGCTATATACAAGAGTATGGCAGGTGTTATACGCAATCGGAGGAGCCTTAAAATTCAATGAATATCAAATCTTTTTTTCATGTACAATATTTCAAACAATTTTGATGGCATTAGCTGTTAGTTATTTTTTATATAGTTTGTATAGAAAAGGTTTTTCGAAATTTATAATTTTAATTTCAACTCTATATTATGGAGCATTTAATTTGATCCATTTATATGTGGCGTCAATATGGAAAGATACTCCATTTTCAGCAGTCTTTTTTTGCTTTTCAGTATTATTGTTCAATATTTTTTGGGATAATAATTCTGAAAAAAAACTCATGGATGCTAAAGTTATTATCATATATTCTGTTTTAGCATATTTGATTTCGTTTTCAAGAAATAATGGTATATATGCATTCTTTTTATTTACGTTTGCACTATTATGCTATTTTATAATAAAAAAGGATAAGAAACTTTTTAGATACAGTCTAGTTATTTCGATAGTGCTAGTAATGGCTTTTTCAATAATTAGAGGGCCTGTATATAATTATTTAGGCTATAATTCAGATGATAAAGTAGAAAGTTATGGGATTCCTATTCAGCAGATTTGTTATATTATAGAAAATGACGGAAACGTTTCAAAATCTGAGAAAGAAGTTATTAATAATATTATGCCCTTTGATGAAATCCATAAATCCTATTGTCCCCTTATTGTAGACAAAATAAAGTGGAATCCGGCATTTGATAAAAATTATTTAAATGACCACAATAGGTTGTTTTTGAGAACATATCTCAAAATAGTTGTCAAAAATCCAGTAAAGGCTATTAAAGGAATGGCACTGGCAAATGAAGGCTTTTGGGACATATCAAGACAAACCTACGATGCATATGTAAATAATACCATGTTTGGAATCACGGAGTACAAGAATTTTGACTTAATAAATGAAAAACTTGGGGTTTCCCTAAAAGAGTTATACTCTATAAAGCATTTATTTAGTAGTGCGCTGTTTGCTTGGATTGTTTTAGGCACAATAGTAATCAGTTATAGGCGTCGAAAGGGCGGAGTTTTCATGCCCCTTATACCTGCCATGGGAATTTGGATTACAATGATAATAGCAACCCCATTGGCATATAGTTTGCGTTATGTATTTCCTTTAGTTCTGATGATTCCAGAATGTATTGCAATAATGATAGCACCAATTAATAGCGACAGAGATGTGGCAAGGAATATCCTTTGAGAAAACTATAGTTGATGTTGAGGATGTATTTGCGGTTGGATACACTTCAGATTATAGGCTTAAGAGAGAAAATGAACAGCTTGATATTGAGTTAATTATTAAGCTTTTTGAGTCATTTATTTGCATTTTTTCAGAGAATGAAATATAAAATAAGATAATACAATAGTAAAATAAGATAATAACACATAAGACGCAAAATACAAGACAGTAAAACACAAGATAATAAAAGATAAAATAGGCGCCAGCTCGTGATGGTTTATCATGAGATAGGCGCTTTTGTTTTGGCTGGTTAGATTATATCGAAAAAATGATAAAAATACAGAGAAAATCCCCAAAACATTAAAATCGCCGTAATCCCCATCATCAAAGCAGCCCCCCAGTAGCCAACCCATCACCCCAACAGCCAACCCAACAATCAAATTATGATAAAAACAAAAGTAGCCGATAAAGGACATATAGGTGAGGATTAGATTATTAGTGCGATGGCAAAAGTTTAAGATTAAAAGAAAGGGGGATGTGGTGTATTTGATTGAGAATGCATCATTTAAATTAGAATATGAAAATAGTTAAATATCAGTTTCAGCAACATGGAGATTCTAGAGGAGAACTTGTTTCTTTGGAAGAAAAAAATGATATACCATTCAAAATAAAAAGGGTTTACTACATGTATAAAACTGCTGAAGGAGTTCGAAGAGGATTTCATGCCCATAAATCCTTGAAGCAGATAATGATTTGTGTACACGGAAGTTGTAAAGTATTATTGGATAATGGAAAAGAGAAGAAAATTATATATATGGAAACACCATATGAAGGGTTATATGTTCCCAATAATTACTGGCGAGAGATGTATGATTTTTCAGATGATGCAGTATTAATGGTTTTAGCATCAGAAATTTATAATGAAGAAGACTATATAAGAGATTATGATGAATTTTTAAAATATGTGGGGGAGAAAAAGTGAATATACCATTTGTGTCATTTGTACCAATGGAAAATGAGTTAAAAGAAGATTTAAAATCTGCATTTGAAAGAGTAATAAAGCGCAGTTGGTACATAGCTGGAGAAGAAGATAAAAAATTTGAAGAAAATTACGCAAAATACTGTGGCGCAAAATATTGTGTGGGAGTTGGAAATGGCTTAGATGCAATAATGTTATCTTTAAAAGCATTAGGTTTAGGTGAAGGGGATGAAATAATTGTACCTTCTAATACATATATAGCAACTGTTTTAGCAGTTACATATATTGGAGCAACTCCAGTTTTAGTGGAACCAGACATACAAACTTACAATATAGATCCTGAAAAAATTGAAAATGCAATAACAGACAAAACAAAAGCAATTGTACCAGTACATTTATATGGTCAGCCATGTGAAATGGACCAGATTATGGATATTGCCAAAAAACACAAATTATATGTGGTAGAAGACTGCGCCCAAGCACATGGTGCAACATATAAAGGAAAAAAGGTTGGAACATTTGGAGATGCAGGAGCTTTTAGTTTTTATCCAGGGAAAAATCTAGGAGCATTAGGAGATGGTGGAGCTATAATTACTAACAATTTAGATATAGCAAATAAGGTTAGAGCGTTAGGAAACTATGGCTCAGATTATAAGTACCATCATATTTATAAAGGAAACAATAGTAGACTAGATGAATTACAAGCAGCTTTTTTGACGGAAAAATTAAAACATCTTGACAGGATGAATAATGAGAGAATAAGAATAGCAGCGCGTTATTCTTCAGAAATAGTCAATGAAAAAATTATATTGCCTGAAAAAGTAAAAGATAGAGTACATGTTTGGCATATTTATGCAATTCGCACCAAAGATAGAGACAGTTTAGAAAAATATTTAAGAGAAAATGGTATAACTACAAATAAACATTATCCAATCCCAATACATATGCAAAAATGCTACGAAGATTTAGAAATCAAAAAAGGCAAATTACCTTTAGCAGAGGAGATAAGTAGCACGGAGTTAAGTTTGCCAATGTATTATGGGATGACAGATGATGAAATAGATTATGTAATTGATAAGATAAATAATTGGAAAAACTAATAAGGTAGAAATTATAAAATCATGTATATATAAGCGAAAAGAAAAAACTATAAAATCACATTAATATTAATGAAAAATAAAGTTAAAAAATATTATACGGTAAAAATATAAGGGGAACTAAAATGAAAAATGAAAATAATAATGAACCATTAGTGACAGCGGTAATTACATGTTATAATCATGAGCCATATGTAAGAAATGCTATCGAAAGTGTAATGAATGGAACATATCAAAATTTTGAACTTTTTATATCAGATGATGGTTCAACAGATAATTCAAGAGAAGTAATAAAAAAGGTATATGAAGAGTATGGAAAAGACAGTAGAATTCATCTTTTTTTATCTGAGCACAATACTTGTTTTGAAATAGTTGATGAAATGGCAAAACATTATTCGGGAAAGTATGTGTGTTTTATGGGAGCAGATGATGCATTTAAACCGGATAAAATAAAAAAGCAAGTTGAAGCACTAGAAAATAATCCAGAATGCAAAGTATGTTTTACATATGTTGATATTGGATATGCAAAAGACGAACGAAAAATAAATAGATTTTTAAGAATATTTAATAATAAATTAGAAGTAAGAAAACATGAAATTTGTAATGTGTTGTTGCAAGGAAGAAATTTTTTTTGTGCACCATCATGCATGATAGATAGAGAAGTCTATGAGGAGCTTGGAGGATTTGATTTTTCATATTTACAAACTCAGGACTATGAAATGTGGATAAAAGCTTCGCAAAAAAATGATTTTTATTTAATAGAAGAACCGCTTACCATATACGGGGTCGTTGAAAACAGCTTAAGTACTAGTGGGGATACTGCCAAATCTATAAGATCAATAACAGAGAGTATCAATATTATTTATAATCAGATTTCAAAGATGCCTCCTGAAATTTTTGAAAAAGTTTTTCCTGATAGAGATTATGCAACCCATTCATTAGAAGACATAATGTGTAGAAAATTTTTTGTGCTCAAGTCATTTGATGATAAGAATTTTAAAAATTTGTGCATAGATTATTACTATTCAAATGTAGATAACAAAAAATTTACTTCATTATTAAAAAACAAATACGGAATTGGTAGAAAAGAAATATACGCACTTTCATCAGAGGGACTCTACAAAGAAGTCTATTATAAAGAAAAATTAGAGCTGATGTGGAGTCAAAAAAGATTTGATTACAGTAATTGCAATATAAGTAACGAGCAAATGATACAAAATATGTGTAATCTGATTGAATCAAATGAAACAGAAAAAACTATTACTATAGATGAAATCTGTGCATTGTACGAAATCTGTAAAAAAATGGATGATGGTGAAAAAGAATTCTCAGATTTCATCAAGGTATGTGTAGCTAATGGAGTAAAGTTTAAGTGACGCAAATTAAACGATTTACGATAAATAGAATAATTCATGGGATATGTGGAAAATATATTTATTTCGTGTACAATTTGGCCGATAGCAGTAGTATAAGGTATTAAAATAAAGCCAAAAATTATATTGATTATGTGAAAATTGAAGATTATAATGTTTAAGATAAACGCATATAAGTATATGTAGTTAGGCAATTTTATTGGCATAGAATTATTGCATTTGGTAAAATTATATAGAAATAAGAGGAATTTAAGGTGGAAAAAAATTATACAAAAAAAGCAACATTTATATTTGGTATAACATTTCTAATAATAGTTATTATATTTTTGTTTAGTATATTTAGAACAAATGAGTATAATTACAAAAATCACAGGTATCACCTAAAAGGTGAAGAGGTTTTAGACTCTAAAAACGAGAAAGATAAAGTTGATATTAACACATCTATTAGAAGTAGTACCTGGGGAAAAATTTTTGATTTCAATAATGAAGGGTTAACTGAAAATAATTACAGAGCATATACTTACGATTTCATGGTAAGAAACAACACAAGGGACAAAGTAGAAAAATTCTCGTTTAAGTTAATTTTTAATAAAGATGCATATTTGTCATCAGCATGGAATGGTTCAGTAGAAATACATCAAAACGTAAAAGAAAAAGAATATACAGCTACAGTGGCGGATATGCGAGAATTTAACAAAGAAAATTATAAATTTGAAACTTTCACAGTTGATGGAGAACAGCTTATCCATTTAAAACCAGGTGACTATATAATATATCATCCAAGTTCAAGTATGAATGCTATGGAGATGCCAATAGAGGCTTATAAAGCTACAGTACCAGGCATGATTATATATGTTGATATGAAATCTAAATTAAATTTCTTTGCTTTAGATTTACAGTATAAAATGCATAGGATATTGCCAGACGATCTTTTCTTTTGGATAGCATTTGTGGCATTTTTAATGTGGATGGTTATATTAGTTAGTTACATAATAACATCTATGCAGTTAAAAAAATATAAAGTACAGCATGAACACGATTCTAAAGTTTTAAATGAATCTATAGAGACTTTTACAGGCTTTATCGATGCAAAAGATCCTTATACCAATGGTCATTCTACACGTGTGGCTATTTATACAAAACTTATTGCAAAAGCTATGGGATATGATAAGGAAGAATTAGAGAGAATATATTATATTGCTCTTTTACATGACTGTGGAAAAATTGGGGTACCTGACAGTATTTTAGGAAAACCAAGTAAATTAACAGATGAAGAATACGAAATAATTAAATCACATACTGTACGTGGAGGTCAGATATTAGAAAGATTTAAGAGTTTAAAAGACGTAGAACTTGGAGCCTTATATCATCATGAAAGATACGATGGAAGAGGGTATCCAGAAGGAATCGCAGGAGATGAAATTCCATTAATAGCAAGAATGATATGTGTGGCAGATTCATACGATGCTATGAATTCAAATAGAGTATATAGAAGACGCTTAGACAAAGAAGCTATCATTCAGGAAATCGAAAAAAATAAAGGATTGCAATTTGATCCAGTTATTTCCGAAATTTTCTTAAAGTTATTAAGGAATGGAGAGGTAGATAAAGCCACTGAAAAATATAATAAAGAAATGAGAAAAAAACAATAAAATCAAACAAAACTAAAAAAGCTGTGGAAAATGATATTACATTTTTCACAGCTTTTATCATATAAACTAAAATACTTTTTTAAACCATACTTTTTCAAATCACAAGTTGTTAACTTGCAATCTCTAAAACTATATTTCATAAAACCATAATTCTCGCTAAAGTAATAAATCTTATCTTCTGTATTTGTATCCATAAACTTCACCATGCATTTCAATGTATTCATCAAGTGCTTTTTCACAAACATTAATGAATCTTTCTTTTAAATTTTCTAAAACACCTTTTTTTGAAACCTTTTTTTCTGCTTTGACCTTCATTACGTTTGCATTCATTGTTAAACCTGTCATAATTTTTTCCTCCTTGTTCATCTCTTTACAATTGAATTATAATTTAAAAAGCAATATAATACTTATCAAAGACAAATAAAAAACAATCAAATCTTGCAAACGAGGTGCCTATGTTACCAGCATATAGTAAAGACTACAATAAAATACAAATCAAAAAATTAAAAAACAATCATTTTTCCCCACATTTACACAACGCAGTAGAATTCGTATATCTACTAGATGGAACTATGGAAGTTGGTGTAGGAATTAATTTTTTTCATATGGAGGCAGGGGATTTTGCAATTGTTTTCCCAAATTTAATTCATCATGCACAGGTTTTTGAAAAATATAGAGGAAATGCTATTCATATGAAAGTTTCGCCACAATTTTTATTAGGATATGAGGAGTTGTTAACTTCAAATCGTCCAATCTCTCCAGTTATAAAGGCAAAGGATTTACATCAGGACGTTACATATGTGATAAAACAGCTTATGGAGTTAGAAAAAGAAGAAAGTATTCATGGAAACAAAACAGTTTTACAATATGCATACATTCAAGTGATTTTAGCTAGAACTGTGCCGTTTATGAAGTTATATCAGAGAGAAAATCCAAAGACACACGATATAGTTTATCAGGCAGTTATCTATATTGCAGAACATTATCAAGAAGAGATTTCTCTAACTAAAATGTCAAAAGATCTAGGAATAAGTCAATATACTTTGTCCCGAGTCTTTTCAGGAACATTTCATCAGAATTTTAATCAATATTTAAATAGAATTCGTCTCGGATATGTAACTGAGGAATTGACTAATAGTACAAAACAGATTACGGATATAGCCTTTGACGCTGGTTTTCAAAGCCAAGCAACTTTTAATAGAGTTTTTCAAGAAGAATATCACATGACCCCACGACAATATCGCAAAGATCATGCGTATTAAAAAATTAGTTTGATTTGGTGGCATGTATTTCTCGATAGTTTTTAGGGGTTACATTAGTAATCTCTTTAAACTGTCTAAAAAAATGAATCTGATTTTGATACCCACAAAGGTATATAATGTCTGAAATTGAATTTTCTGTGCTAGTTAATAATTCTTTAGCATAAGCTATTCGCATATTAATAACATCTTTTTTATAAGGAATTCCAAAAGTTTCACTATATAAATGTTGAAAATATGACAGACTAAGTCCACATTGAGTTGCAGCATCTTGGCTAGATGGAGCTTCCGCTGGAAATGTCTTTATATAAATTCTAAGTTGTTGCAACTTTTGTAAATAAGGAGTATAGGTTACCTTTTTTTCTTGCTTAGCTTCAACGTATAAATGATTTAGAAGAATCTCAACTATGTAGTCTACGTGTTTCGTTTTAAAAGGTTCATCAGTATAATAATTTTCCCACAATAATTGATTTATGTATGAAGATAAAATTGAGGCATTAGTAATTTGAAAAGGAACACTGATAGGTAATTTGTCTAATAAATCAGTAGAAGATGCCTCAAAATGAAGCCAATCATCAGTGTAATCGCCATCTATATTGTAGTAAGAGTAAGGAGTGTTTGGTGGAATAATAATAGCGTTAACAGGCGTAACATGGTGTTTTGTATCATTAACATAAAGAATAGATTCAGATTTAATAATAAGCAATAAATAACTATTAATTCCATGAGGTCTTTTTAAATTTAAGCCACCATAATGTCTAGCAAATATACCACCCTTTAAAATATTGTACATATTTATCCTCCTTCTAATAGTAAAATTTATAAGAAAACCATATTATTTATGGATTCTAAAAACATTATAGCAGAAAATGTTAGTAAATAACAACATACTTAATTTGCAAAAGAAAAAATACAGTTTACTATATTTATAGAAGGTTAAATGATAAAAAACGGGGATTTTAAGGAAAAGAAAAATGGAAACTAGACAGTATTGGGTAGATACAATGTTAAAAATAGCAGATCCTGTTTTAACAAGTTTAAAAGATGAAAAGCTTCACGAAAACTTACCTATGAACTTTCATCCAGATAGAAAAATGTTTGCGCATCTTGAGGCAGTAGGAAGAACTCTTCAAGGAATGGCACCTTGGCTTGAGATGGAAGGACTAGATGAGGAAGAAGCAAAATTACAGGATAAATATAGAAAAATTGCTAGAGAAGGACTTTCAAATGCTTGTAGGCTAGATTCAAAGGATTATTTAAATTTTTCAGAGGGATATGGCCAAGCTCTTGTAGATGTTGCTTTTTTAGCACATGCAATAGTAAGAGCACCTAAACAACTTTTTTTCAAATTAGATGAAGAATCTAAAAAGAATCTAGTCGAAGCATTGAAGCTTACAAGGAAATTCAAACCCTTTGAATGCAATTGGTTATTTTTCTCAGCAATGATAGAAACAGCTTTATATGTTTGCAAAGAAGATTACAACATGGAAACGATAGACTATGCCATTCAAAAATTTGTCGGATGGTATGTTGGAGATGGAACATATGGAGATGGAGAATTTTTCCATTGGGATTATTACGATAGTTTTGTTATACACCCAATGTACACAGATATATTAAGGGTAATGCGTAACGAAAAAAGTGAGTACAATCAAATATATGAAAGTCAACTTAAGAGACATAAAAGATATGCAAGAATCCAAGAAGAATTAATTAATGCTGATGGAAGTTACCCAGTGATTGGAAGAAGTACAACTTATCGATTTGGTGCTTTTCACGCATTAGCTCAAGCAGTTCTAATGGAAAATTTACCAGAGGAAGTATCAAATGCGTCTGTTAGATGCGGATTAACTGCAGTAATTAAAAAAGTACTAAGTTATAAGTGCTTCGATGAAAATGGATGGCTTTTACCTGGAATATGTGGTAACCAACCAGATATGGCAGAAGATTATATTTGCGTAGGAAGCTTATATTTGTGCACAGCTGTATTTTTACCATTAGGTTTACCAAAAACACATCCATTTTGGAGTGATGAAGATGAAGAGTGGACATCTAAGAAAATATGGAGTGGCGCAAACATAAAATGCGATCATGCAACAGATTAAATTGCAGGGAGTAGAAAAAGATGGAATATAAATACAATAGTGAGGATGTTCTATGGGCAAAAAAAATTGCTGATAGATTAAATGAAAAAGAAAAAATTGTTGCTGAAAGAAACGAAAAAAAGATTCCATACTTAACAAAAAATGGAATTTTTGATGATTGGTCAGATAAAGAGCATGTTTGCTGGTGGACAAATGGTTTTTACGGCGGTATGTTATGGCAACTTTATCATGGCTATAAGGAAGACATTTATAAGAAAAATGCAAAATGGATTGAAGAAAAACTAGATGAAAATCTAATGAATTACATGGAAATGGACCATGATAGTGGTTTCAAATGGCTTTTGACTTCAGTGGCTTCTTATAAAATTAGTGGAGATAAAGAATCTAAAAATCGAAGTATGTTAGCAGCAGGAAATTTGGCAGGAAGAATCAACAAAGAAGCTGGACTAATAAGAGCTTGGAATGATGAAGACACTGGCGATACAGCAGGTTGGGCAATTATTGATTGCATGATGAATTTGCCACTTTTGTATTGGGCTAGTGAAACTACAAAAGATCCAAGGTTTTGCCACATAGCAAAGTGCCACGCCGATCATGCCATAAAAGCCTTTGTGCGAGAAGATGGCTCAGTTAATCATATAGTATGTTTTGATCCACAAACAGGAAAAATTATTAAATCCCTTGGAGGCCAGGGAATGAAAGAAGGTTCTTCCTGGACAAGAGGTCAGTCATGGGCACTATATGGTTTTACCTTAAGTTACATTCATACAGGGGATAGAAAATACCTTGAAACTGCTAAAAAAGTTGCAGAGTATGTGATTTCACAAATTCCAGAAGATGGCATTGTCCCAGTAGATTTTTGTCAAGAGAAAGAGTGTGATTGGGAAGATGACACTGCTAGTGCAATATTTGCCTGTGGATTGCTTGAATTAGAAAAACATGTAAGTCAAGATGAAAAAGAAAAATATCACAAAGTAGCAATGTTACTTTTAAAGACTTTGACAGAAAAACGTTGTAATTGGAATGAAGACACAGATTATCTACTAGAAAAATGTAGTGCAGCTTACAACGATGAAAATCACAATTTTACAATAATTTATGGAGATTATTATTACATAGAAGCAATTTTTAAACTTGCAGGTAAAGAATTGTTTTTGTGGTAAAGATAATGAATATTTTAATGAAAATTAGGGTAAATATAAATTTAAAAACCTTGAATTAATAAAAGTAAAATGGAGGAAAGCAAAATGGAAACAAGATATGCATCATCACCAAAGGATGTAAAAAATTACACAACACAACAATTACGAGACGAATTTATGATAGAAAAAGTATTCGTTGAAAATGATATAACACTAGTATACAGCCAGTCTGACAGAATTATTGTGGGAGGAGCTTTACCAGTAGGAAAAACTCTAGAACTTAATGCAGGAGATCAGTTAAGAGCTGACTACTTTTTACAGAGAAGAGAACTTGGAATCATCAATATTGGTGGAGACGGAATCGTAGAAGTAGACGGAAAAACTTATGAAGTATCAAGTTTTGATGGAATGTATGTTGGTTTAGGAAAGAAAAAAATTACTTTTGCAAGTAAAGATCAATCAAATCCAGCCAAATTTTATTTGAATTCTACACCAGCACACAAAGAATATCCAACTGTTTTAATTAAAAAAGAAGGAACAGTATCAGGAGAAGATGAGGTCCTTATAAAAGACGAAAATAAAGTAGAATTAGGTACATTAGAGGAATCAAATCATAGAGTAATTAATAAATATATTTTGCCAGGCCAGGTAGAAAGTTGCCAGCTTGTAATGGGAATGACAGAGTTAAAACCCGGTAGTGTATGGAACACAATGCCTTGCCATACACATGACAGAAGAATGGAAGTTTACCTATATTTTAAACTTCCAGAAGATGCTTATGTTATGCATTACATGGGAGAAAAAGATGAAACAAGACATATTGTAATGAGAAATGAGCAAGCAGTTATTTCACCAAGTTGGTCAATTCATGCAGGAAGTGGTACAAGAGCATATACATTTATTTGGGGAATGGCTGGAGAAAACCAAGATTTCGACGATATGGATGGAATTGAAAACAAGGAGATTATGTAATTTTATTTAGGAGGAAAAAATGGAAGTTTTAAAACAATTTTCACTAGAAGGAAAGGTTGCACTAGTTACTGGTGCAGCCTATGGAATAGGTTTTGCAATTGCAGAGGCTTATGCAAAAGCAGGAGCGAAAATAGCTTTTAACTGTAGAAGTACAGAGCATATGGAAAAAGCTCTAGAAGAATATCAGAAAGAAGGAATTGATGCAAAAGGATATATTTGTGATGTAACAAAAGAAGACCAAGTCAAGGAAATGGTTAGTGATATAGAAAAATCCTTAGGAACAATAGATATTCTTGTAAACAATGCAGGAATTATAAAAAGAATTCCAATGACTGATATGAGAGTTGACGAGTTTAGAGAAGTGGTAGATATTGACTTAGTTGCACCATTTATAGTATCTAAGGCTGTTATTCCATCAATGATAAAAAAAGGAAACGGAAAAATCATTAATATCTGTTCAATGATGAGCGAACTAGGAAGAGAAACAGTTTCAGCATATGCATCTGCAAAAGGTGGTTTAAAAATGTTAACAAAAAACATTGCATCAGAATATGGAAAATACAATATTCAATGTAATGGAATTGGACCAGGATATATAGCAACACCACAAACAGCGCCATTAAGAGAAATTCAGCCAGATGGAGAAAGACATCCATTTGATAAATTCATTATTTCAAAAACACCAGCAGAAAGATGGGGAACACCAAAAGATTTAATGGGACCAGCTGTTTTCTTGGCTTCAGAAGCATCTGATTTTATTAATGGTCATATTTTATACGTAGATGGAGGAATTTTAGCTTACATCGGAAAACAACCATAAGTAGAAATAAGAACTAGGTAATATAAATTTAGCACGGGGGAAATTTTTATGACAGAAGTAGTAAAGGAACACACAATAGATTTTTTTAAAAGGGAAAAGGTTGTGCCAGTTGCAATAATTGAAAATGCTAACGATGCAGTTGACATAGCCAATGCCTTAGTAGATGGAGGAATTCATTCTATAGAGGTGACTTTAAGGACAGACTCAGCCAAAAAAGCCATAAAAAACATTGCAGATAATTGCCCTAAAATGGTAGTAGGTGCAGGAACTGTTTTAAATAGACAGCAAGCAGAAGAGGCAGTCGCAGCAGGAGCCAAATTTTTAGTAAGTCCTGCACTTATTCCTGAGGTAATTGATTATGGAAAAGAAAAAAATATTCCAGTTATGCCAGGATGTGCAACTCCTACAGAGTTTGCAACAGCCCGCAAAATGGGATTATCTTATGTGAAATTTTTCCCAGCAGAAAATTATGGTGGCGTTAAAACAATAAAATCATTAGCTTCAGTTTTCCCAGATATTTCTATAATGCCAACAGGTGGAATCAATATAAGAAACATAAAAGAATACTTAGATTGTAGCAATGTTTGATTTAATTACATTAGGGGAAATTTTATTAAGATTTTCTACTGAAAAAAATCAAAGTTTTTTAAATGCATCATCTATGGATTTATTTGTAGGAGGAGCAGAATTAAATGTGGCCTCGATTATTTCTCAAATGAGCGGAAAAAGTGCATGTATAAGCGAACTTCCATCTAATGCAATCGGAGAAATGGCAAGACGTAAAGTCCTTGAAATGAAAGTAGATGATGAATATATTTTATCTGATAGCCACAAAGATGCTAGACTAGGTCTTTACTATTTTGAAAGTGCAAATTCGCCAAGAAAACCAGAAGTTATATATGATAGATGTAATTCATCATTTAGAAAATTAGATATAGACAAATTGCCACAGGATATTTGGTATAACACAAGATGTTTTCACACTAGTGGAATAAATCTTGCATTAGGCAAAGATGTAAGAGAATTTACAGTTGAGTGTATAAAAAGATTTAAAAAAGCAGGAGCGACTATTTCATTTGACGTAAACTTTAGGGGAAACCTATGGACAGGAGAAGAGGCTAGAAAAAGTATAGAAAAAATACTTCCATATGTTGATATATTCTTTTGTTCAGAAGACACTGCAAGATATACATTTAATAAAACTGGAAATGGAGAGGAAATTGCAAGAAGCTTTGCTTTAGAATATGACCTAGATTATATTTGCCAAGCAAAACGCACAGTTCATTCAGCAAGAAGTCACAGTTTTGGTTCAATGATATATGATTGCAAAAATGATGAGTTTTACAAGGGAATGCCATATCAAAATATTGATGTGCTAGACAGAATTGGTAGCGGAGATGCTTTTGTAGGTGGAGCATTGTATGGACTGATTTGTGAAAATAGTATGGAAAAAGCCGTTAAATATGGCAATGCATCTGCTGCAATAAAAAGCACTATTGCAGGAGACATTTCTCAGTTTACGCGAGATGAAGTTTGCGATCTTATTGCATCCCACGAAGAGGGAGATCATATTTTAGTGGAAGTGCCAAAAAACACATATGCGTGGGTAACTTTAGATGAAGCATTAGGAGAATCTTTAGTTTATATTACTGGAAAAATAGACTATATAGTTCCACTAGGAGAAAAGAAACTTCCTATTTCCCCTAGAGCTTTTGAAGGAAAAAATCATAATATTAGAGTTAGATATGCAACAGATTTTGAAATAAATGCATATCAGAATTTAGCGCTAAATGTTAATGATCAACATGAAAATGTCAATTCATTTCCACATGCATCAGCAAATGTAGAAACAAGAGGAGAATCTGTTTTTGCAGCAAGAAACGCCATAGATGGACTAACAGCAAATAGTGCACATGGAATTTGGCCTTTTTCGTCATGGGGTATTAACAGAGATCCAAAAGCTGTTTTTCATTTAGATTTTGGAAGAAAAGTAAAAATAGATAAACTAGTAATTTATCTTCGAGCTGATTTCCCACATGATAGTTGGTGGAATAAATTAACAGTAAAATTCTCAGATGAAACAACTATGGACTTAAACTTAGAAAAAACAGACCAAGGACAGGAGTTTTCTATAGAAGAAAAAACAATAGAGTGGCTTGAATTGTGTGACTTAAAAAAGGTGGAAGATGACTCACCATTTCCAGCCCTTACACAGCTTAAAGTATATGGAAAAAATTTGTGCTAAAAAGCCCAAAAATATGTGGAAAATGTAGATTGACTATGGAAAAGTTACGTATATAATATATCTCAGACAATATGGCTTTCGCCTATATACAAAGGGTAGGCGGGGGCGAGACTTGAAAAATGTCTAATAAAAGAAGAGAGTCAGGTTATATACAAAAATGAATAAAAATACTTTAAAAGGAGCATTGCTTACAACTCTAGGAGCAGCATGCTGGGGGCTTTCAGGCTCAATGGGACAATACTTATTTACAGTTCAAAAAATGGATAGTAGATGGTTAGTCCCAATAAGATTAGGATTAGCAGGAATAATCTTGCTTATATATTCAATGTTTAAGAACAAGAAAGAAGTTATGCTTCCTTGGAAGACGAAAAAAAGTGCAGGTATTATGTTGATATATGGATTAATAGGTGTTAGCTTTTGTCAATTTTTTTATTTCTTGACAATAGAACTATCAACTGCAGCAGTAGGAACAATTTTGCAGGATTTAGCACCAATCTTTATATTGATATTTACGTGCATTTTTTCACGTAGATTTCCAAAAAAAATTGAAGTGGGATCTATAACAATGGCACTAGTAGGTGTCTTTTTTATAACAACCCATGGTAATTTATCATCAATGACAGTACCATCAAAGGCACTGTTAGCTGGTGTGTTAAGCGGAATGTGTGTAGCCGTTTATAATATATTAGCTCCAAAACTAAGCAATATACCAGTATTTGTAATACAAGGCTGGTCCTTTTTCTTAGGAGGGGTTACAGGTTCAATTGGATTTAGGATTTGGGAGTTTAAATATATCCCAAATATTTATGGAATAATTGGAATAATTTTTGTTGTAGTTGTAGGAAACATATTGGCATTTAATTTATATGTAAGCGGAGTACAACTTATAGGACCAAATAAAGCTATTTTATATAGTTTCGCAGAACCAATTACAGCTACAATAATCTCAACAACAGTACTTGGATCGGTTTTTTCAATATATGATGCAGTTGGCTTTTTAATGATATTTATAATGCTATGGTTAATAACTGTTAAAGAAAATGAAGTAAGTATTCCAAAGAAAACTAAAAAAATTAGTCGATATACAATATAGTTTATGAATAAAAAGATGTAGTTATAATTATAAATACGCTAAATGGATGTTAAAGGGGACGATTATGGAATTTTCTAATGATTTTTTTGAAGATGAAATTAGAGAAAATTTTTTGGTGTCATCTTCTATGAAACGATTTTGGGCCACTAATTTAAAGGTTTTATCAATAATACAAGATATATGCAGTAGACATGGAATAACCTATTATGCAGGCTATGGCACTTTACTTGGTGCCATAAGGCATAAAGGCTTTATTCCATGGGATGATGATATTGATTTATATATGTTTAGGGAAGAATTTGAACATTTTGCAGAAGTTGCGCGGGAGGAAATGCCAGAAGGATATTGTCTAAAAGGTTATGGAAAGGGATATTCTTACAATCCAATAAAATTTTTTGCAAATTCAGCAGATATTGATGATTATAAAAAAAGAATGGAGGCTAATTATGGCTGTCCATATATTGTGGGAATCGATATTTTTTGTCTAGATTCAATCCCAGAAGAAAAAGAAGAAAAAGAAGTTTTAATTAATGTTTATGGAATGGTGTGCGATGCAGTAGACAGTTATGAATTATACTCACAGAATGGAAAATTGGGATTTTATATTGAAAAAATAGAAGAATTTTGTGATTGCACAATACACACAGCCGACAATCCGAAAGCACAGCTTATGAAATTATCAGAACAACTTGCAGGGTGTTATAAAGATGTGGAAACAGAAGAAGTTGCAATTATGCATAATTTCGTTACAGATGCATATAAGGAGTTAGTTTTTAAAAGAGCATGGTTTAGAGATACAATAAAGGTGCCATTTGAAAATATTAATATATCAATTCCAGCAGAATATCATAAGGTGTTAGAAAAGTTGTATGGCAAAGATTACATGACACCTATGCAAAATCTAGCTGGACACAATTATCCATGCTATTTACCACAGAAAGAATATCTAGAAAAAAAATTCAAAATAATATTGGAATAAATTAAATAAAAAGAAAAATTAATACAATTTACACAAAGTCCCATTTTTTACTCATAGGCTATGTTTTAATATAATTGTTTCAAAAAACAGGCGTAAAAGGAGAAAAAAATGGTAGAGAAAAAGATTATCGAAAAAAATAAGGTTATAGTCGCAATGGCAATTTTAGGAATTGTTGGAATTTTAATGAAGTTATTTTTGACAAGAAATTTGAACAGTGTAAATGTTTTTTATCCAACTTGTATCGCAACATTAGTAACATTTGTTGCTTCTTTATTTGAAAGTGAAATATGTAGAAAAGTTACAGCAGTGGCAATGGCAGTAAATGCAGTCTTAAACATGTTTATAACTATAATTTCAGGTGGAATCTCAGCAAAACAGTTACTTTTTAATATTATTTTAGTTATGTGTTACGTGGTATTTGCAGAGTATGAAGCAGGTATTTTACAAAACGCTCCATTACTTATAATTGCAAGTATTTGCGTTTGTCTAAATGCAATTTTACTATATGGTGGTTTATCTATTGGTCTTCGTTTAACAAATCCAAATAGTTCAGCATATATCGTGATTTTAGGAAAAATAATAGGATATGAATTAGGAGAAAATGCTTTAGCAATTATCTTCATGGTTAAAGGAATTTTACAAATTATGGAGAAGAAAAATCAGGAAGCAGAAGTTTTACCTTGGTAAAAACAGCCTAAAACTAGAAATATTAAATTAAAAACATACAAATTAAAAACATACAAATTAAAAACGCACAACTTGAAAATAAATAAACATAGACAAAAAATAAATAAACACAAGGCTAAAATAAAATTTGAAAGAAGGACATGGAAAATGAATAATAAATTAAAGATTATACTTGGAAGTACAGCAATTATTTTATGTGGAGTAATTACATTTACAGGCAATAAAATTTATACTTTTGCAAATGAAAATAAGGAAAGTTACATTGGAAAAAGTTATTCATCTGATGGTGATGACGATGAGGCTAATGGCTCAAGTTATAGTAGTTATGATAGCAGTAGAGCAGGAAATAGTTCTAGTAGAAAACAAGATTACATAGATAAATACATGAGGGTTACAGGCGGAACTGTAGATATGATGGAAGATTATACAAGAACAAGTAAACTAGGAATGGCCGAGGTAGAGTTGAAAAATAATGGTGATAGAGATGTAAAAGATGTTACAGTTACAGTATTTTTCAGAGATGACCAAGGTAAAAAAGTGGCTCAGCAATCAATTTGCGTATTAAATGAATACGTAGATGATCCACTAAATGCAAACTATTCATGGAAGATGCAAGATGACAAGTTTTATGAACTAACAAGCATTCCTAGAAGCGTAGATAGAAGTAATTATACTATTGAAGTTACTGATATTACCTTTGCAGATTAGTGGCAAAATTTAGCACAATCTAGTACAATGTATTAGAGCGTAAAGCTAAATTTTTGACCTAGTTAGGGGATAAACTCTAGCGAGGCCATAGAGGTAATAGAAGGAAATGATATAACGTTATGGAACAACAAGAACAAAACACAGTTAATGAAACTACAGTCAAAGCATTTGTTTCAACAGTCAAAGCAGTTAACAACGAAGAAAAATATGTATTTTACAAGATAACTAATACAAAGAATCAAAAAACAAAAATTATACAACCCATAACATTTGAAGATGGAATGAACCCAGGAAAAATTAAGGTTATTTCAATAAAAAAGATGTCAGATGAAAGCGATATAATTTTTGAAGTTGGGTTTGATAAATTCAAATTTCCAAAAGAAAAGATTGATTCAGGCGAAATAATTATCGAAGAAAAAGAATACATACCAAAACTTCCAAAAAGAAGAAAAAATGGATGTATTCCTTGTCGAAATTGTGGCGCATGTGGTTGGTAAAAAATTCAATAATGTAAATTTACATTTTTAAAAAGTCCACACAAAGGAGAGAAAAGAACACTCCTTTTGATGTGGGCTTTTTTATTTTTACAATAAATTTATGTTAAACCGCTACAAATAGACACTTTACAATATTAAAAAAATAAAACTAAAAGAATGGAAATAAACACTCGAACAAAGGGGCCGTGTAACGTGGTTTAAAAAACTACTTCTTATTATTTAACTAAACACAAGGTGATATAAAGAACTCAAGGTCTTGAATATAAAGGAATTATTAGAAACTAATAAGAAAACTACGTGAAACGAAAAAACACAAAAAACTTAAAGAAATTTATTTTTTTTATCAAAATCTATTGACAAACACCCTCAATTGGTTTAGCATCTAAATTAATTTAATTAAACATGTTTATTTAAAACATTTTAGTTAGAAAACAACAACCAGATATTGATGACAATATCTAAAACCAATATTTTAAACCAATATTAAAAAAGAGATGGGAGAAATAAAAATGAATTTTGAAAAAGTAAGAGATATTATCGTAGAAACAGTTAATTTAGATCAGGAAGACGTAAAAATGGAATCTAACTTAAAAGAGAACCTTGGATTAGATTCATTAGATGCTGTAGAACTTAACATGGCATTAGAAGAAGCTTTTGACATTACAATCGATGATGAAGAGTTAGTTAAATTCGTTACAGTTAAAAACATCGTTGATTATATTGATAAACACGTAGCATAAAATAAGCGTAGCGTATAGAAATACGTATTAAAGCATAGATAATATGTAAAAAATAACATGTAAAAAATATGCAAAAAATAATACGTAACAAAAAATTAGGTATAAGGGTGGAAAAATGGATACTTCTGAAATTTACAGACTTATTGATAGAATAGAAACTTCAAATGTTGACCAAATCGATATTAAAGATGGCAGTTTTGAAATTTCCATCAAGAAAAATGTTCAAAGTGGTGTTGTTACACCATTTACAAATAGTCCTGTTATGGCTCCAATACCAGCAGGAAACTCAAATCCAGAATCAGGCAGCAGCAAAGAGGCTGCTGCCAACCCTAAAAAAGAAACAGTTAGTGGCGAAGCATTAAAGGCTCCATTAGTTGGAACATTTTATAGGGCAGCAGCACCAGATGAAAAACCTTTTGTAATGATTGGTCAAGAGGTTAAAAAAGGTGATGTCATCGGAATTATTGAAGCAATGAAAATGATGAATGACATCGTAGCAAAAGAAGATGGTGTAATTACATCAATTGATGCTGAAGATGGAGAAATGGTTGAATTTGAGCAACCACTTTTACATTATCAGCCTAAGTAAATCTTACATTTACTGACTTGGAGGAAAAATGTTTAAAAGAATATTAATAGCTAATAGAGGTGAGATTGCACTTAGAATTATTAGATGTTGTAGAGAAATGGGTATCGAAACAGTTATCGTTTATTCAACAGAGGATAAAGATACATTACCTGTAATCGTTGCAACAAAAGCAGTTTGTATAGGACCTGCAAAAGCTAGCGAAAGCTATTTAAATGAAGACGTTTTAATAGAAACAGCAAAGCTTACTAAGTGTGATGCGATTCATCCAGGATATGGCTTTTTATCAGAAAATGCAGAATTCGTAAGAAAATGCGAAGGAAATGGACTGACATTTATAGGACCTTCATCAGATATTATAAACAAAATGGGAGACAAGCAGAATGCTAGAAGTCTTATGATAGAAAATGGCATTCCAGTTGTTCCAGGATCAAAAGGCCTTGTTAATACATGGCAAGAAGCTGAGGCCGTAGCAGAAGAAATTGGATATCCAGTTTTAATAAAAGCATCAGCCGGCGGCGGTGGAAAAGGTATGAGAAAAGCTTTTTCAAAAGATGAAGTGAAAAAAGCCTATGAAACAGCCAAAGCAGAAACAATAGCAGCCTTTAATAATGGAGATATGTATGTTGAAAAACTTATAGTTAATCCACATCATATCGAAGTTCAAATTTTGGCTGACAAACACGGAAATGTTGTATACCTAGGAGAGCGTGATTGTTCAATTCAAAAAAACAATCAGAAATTATTAGAAGAAGCTCCAGCGTGGGTATTAGACAGTGAAACAAGAAAAAAAATAGGTGAAACTGCAATAAAAGCAGCAAAAGCGTGCGGATATTATAATGCAGGAACAGTAGAATTTGTTTTAGACCAAGACGGACATTTCTATTTCATTGAGATGAATACAAGAGTTCAAGTAGAACATCCAGTAACTGAAATGGTTACAGGGGTAGACATTATCAAAGAACAATTTAGAATAGCCTTTGGTATGAAATTAGGTTTTACACAAGAAGATATAAATATAGGCGGACATGGTATTGAATGTCGAATCAATGCATTGACACCGGGAAAAGTCAACTTTGTACATTTCCCAGCAGGATACGGTGTTCGAGTAGAAAGCTATTTATATAGTGGATGCAAAGTAAGTCCTATTTATGATTCCATGGTAGCAAAGATTATTGTAAAAGGTTCATCAAGACTTGAAGCAATCAAGAGAATGCGAAGAGCACTAGAAGAACTAGTAATTGAAGGAATTAAGACAAATGCAGAATTTATGCATATGTTAACATTCCATCCACAGTTTATCAATGGAAACTATAATACGGGATTTTATCAAGAAAACGGTCAGACCATTACGGAATGGCTAGACGGGGATGCACAATAATGGATATATCAGATATTT
Source organism: Lachnospiraceae bacterium C7 (assembly GCA_900113385.1). Taxonomy (GTDB): domain Bacteria; phylum Bacillota; class Clostridia; order Lachnospirales; family Lachnospiraceae; genus Roseburia. Next base: position 19,438 of record FOPE01000020.1, on the reverse strand, counting down.
TTAAACACAGGAAAAAGAAACTGAATAAAATGATGCAGGCACGTAAAAAGCAAGATTTAGATGAAACTATAGAATGCAAAAAGTGTCACGGCACATTTAAAAAAGAGACTCTATTAAAAAATTTAATGGTTTGTCCAGATTGCAACTATTATTTTTCCATGACTCCACATAAAAGAATTCATTTAGTAGCAGATGAAAAAACTTTCAAGGAGCATCTTAGAGGATTAAAATCCGTTAATCCGTTAGATTTCCCAGATTACGACGAAGTTATAGCAAAAAATAAGGAAAAATCTAAAAGAGATGAAGCTGTATGTACAGGTGTAATGAAACTTAACGGAATCACTTGTGCAGTAGCTGTTCTTGACTCGAAATTCATGATGGGAAGTATGGGAACAGTAGTTGGTGAGCGAATTGTAGCAATTACAGAAGTAGCAGGAAGAAAGAATTTACCTTTAATTATTTTTAGCGCCAGTGGTGGAGCACGTATGCAAGAAGGAATGTTTTCTTTAATGCAAATGGCAAAAACTGCAGCAGCAATAAAAAAATTCCAGGATAATGGAGGCCTCTACATCTCTGTTTATACAAATCCTACAACAGGAGGAGTATCTGCTAGTTTCGCTGCAATGGGAGATATTTTAATCGCAGAACCAGACGCATTAATATGTTTCGCAGGACCACGAGTTATTGAACAGACCATAGGAGAAAAACTTCCAGAAGGATTCCAACATGCAGAATTTTTAGAAAAAAGTGGTATGGTGGACATGATTGTAGAAAGAACAAAGTTAAAAGAAACTTTGTACAAACTTCTAGTGTTACACGGAATGTCTTGAAAGGGTTGAAAAAATGAAAGAGGTTACAACATACGATAGAGTCCTAAAAGCTAGAGATAAAAAAAGACCGCAGGTCACAGATTATATTAAAGAGCTTTTTGAAGACTTTATTGAGTTAAAAGGTGACAGATTATCAAAAGACGATGAAAGTATACTTGGTGGAATTGCCATGTTTCATGGAACACCTGTAACAATAATTGGACAAAGAAAAGGAAAAACTATCGAAGAAAATATTAGATTTAACTTCGGAATGGTTTCACCAGAAGGTTATAGAAAAGGCATGCGACTTATGAAGCAAGCTGAAAAATTTAATCGTCCAGTTATCACTTTTATTGATACACCAGGAGCTTATCCAGGAAAAGAAGCAGAAGAACATGGCCAAGCAAATGCAATTGCAGAAAGTATGGCAATGATGTCTTCTTTAAAAGTACCAATAATTGTAATTGTAACAGGTGAAGGTAACAGCGGTGGAGCATTAGCTCTTGGAGTAGGTGACAAAATTTGGATGTTAGAAAATTCAATATATGCAGTTCTTTCACCAGAAGGATTTGCATCTATTTTATGGAAAGATTCATCTCTTGCCTCTAAAGCTAGTGAGGTAATGAAAATTACAGCTCAAGAGTTATATGAGTTTGGTTTAATAGATGACGTTATTGCTGAAGACAAAAATATGTATAAAGTAATAGATAAAAAGCTTCAAAAAGAGCTTAAACGTCTAGAAAAATTAAGCCCAGCGGTGTTAGTAGAAAACAGGTATCAAAAATTCAGAAACATTGATGAAAAGAAGAAACCAATAAAAGAACATCCATCAACAAGAGCAATTAGTTAATTTAAGTATATTTTGTTTAGAAAGGGTAGGAAAAGGTTAAGTGAGCGGAGTAAATATAGTCGCAACAGGAAGAGCTTTACCTAAAAGAGTCATCGATAATGATGAACTAAGCACCTTTGTGGATACATCTGACGAGTGGATTTATTCTAGAACAGGAATAAAAAATCGTTACAAATGTGAAGAAGAAACATGTACTTCTTTAGCAACAGAGGCTGCAAGAAAAGCATTCGAAAAAGCGAAAGAAAAAGAAAAAATTGATGAAGATTCTATAGGTGCAGTGATTGTAGCCACTACAACAAGTGACAATGCATTTCCATCAACAGCATGTATGGTAGCAAAAAATCTTGGCTTTTCTGAAACATTAATGGCATTTGACATTAGTGCAGCATGTTCTGGATTTGTGTATGGTCTAGAAATTGCAAGAGGACTTTTAGAAAATTCTAAGAAAAAATATGCTCTTGTTATTGGAAGTGAAAAACTTTCAAAAATTTTAAACTATGAGGATAGAGCAACATGTGTACTTTTTGGAGATGGCGCAGGCGCAGCAGTTATTAAATTAGATAATAGTAAATTTGTACATGAAGCATATGCAGAAGGAAATTTTGAAGGCTTACATTGTGACGGTGTAAGAGGAAAAGATATGTATCTACATATGGACGGAAAAGCAGTTTTTAAAAGTGCAGTAAAAGCATTTGATATGGCTATTAAAGATGCTTTACATGATGCTGACATGACAATTTCAGAAATAGATCATGTAATATGTCATCAAGCAAATGTAAGAATCATCAATCACGTAGCAAAAAAATACAAAGAAGACGCAGAAAAATTTTACATAAACATTGATAAATATGCAAATACTTCAGCAGCATCAATTCCAATAGCATTAGATGAGATGTTTGAAAAAAATCTTATAAAAAAAGGCCAAAAACTCTTAGTTGTAGCCTTTGGTGCAGGATTTACATGGAGTAGTGCAATTATAACAGCGTAAGAACTAAAAAAAGTTTGGATGAAAAAGGTGGAAAAAATGAGATTAGATGAATTATTAGGTATAGAATATCCGTTTATTCAAGGCGGAATGGCAAATATTGCCACAGGTGAGTTTGCTGCTGCAGTTTCAAATGCAGGTGGACTTGGATTAATTGGAGCAGGTGGAATGAACCCAGATTCTCTTAGAGAAAATATTAGAAAATGCAAAGAGCTAACAGATAAACCTTTTGGAGTAAATCTTATGCTTATGCATCCATTAGTTGATGACATGGAAAAAGTTGTTATCGAAGAAGGGGTAAAAATTGTCACAACAGGTGCAGGAAGCCCAGGAAAATACATGGATGAATTTAAAGAGCATGGAGTAACAGTTATACCAGTAGTATCTTCAGTAGCTTTAGCTAAAAGAATGGAAAGACTTGGCGCTAGTGCAGTTATTGCTGAGGGAACAGAAAGTGGTGGACATGTAGGTGAAATGACTACAATGACTTTAGTACCACAGGTAGTAGATGCTGTTGAAATCCCTGTAATTGCAGCAGGTGGAATTGCAGATGGAAGACAACTTGCAGCAGCATTTGCATTAGGAGCAATCGGTGTTCAATTAGGAACATGCCTATTAGCATCTGATGAATGTCCAATCCACGAAGAATACAAAAAAGCAGTTCTACGCGCAAAAGACAATGGAACAGTAGTAACAGGTAGAATTGCCGGTACACCAGTTAGAATTATTAAAAATTCAATGTCAAGAGAATACATTAAACAAGAAAAAAATGGTGCCGACAAGATGGAACTTGAGAAATTTACATTAGGATCATTAAGAAGAGCAGTTTTTGAGGGTGACGTAAAAACAGGATCTCTTATGGCAGGTCAAGTAGTTGGTCAAATAGAAGAAATAAAACCAATTAAAGAAATTTTTAAAGATATGTATGCAGGCTATGAAAGGACTGTAAACAAATTAGGAGCATAGAAAGTAAAATGAATTTAGATTTAAACGGAAAACTATTAAAACACGGAATTATACAAGGCGGAATGGGCGTAGGCGTCTCATTATCAGAACTTGCAGGAAATGTAGCAAAAGAAGGATGTATGGGCGTCATAAGCTCAGTAAATATTGGATACAAAGAAAAAGATTTTTTAAGTAATCCATTTGAAGCTAACATGCGAGCTTTAAAATATCATATTCAAAAAGCAAAAGAAATATCAAAAGGAAACGGATTAGTTGCTGTAAATATAATGGTTGCAGTAAGCCATTATGCTGAAACAGTAAAATGCGCAATTGAATCTGGAGCTGATGCGATTATTTCAGGAGCAGGTTTACCACTTAATTTGCCAGAATATGTAAAAGGTACAAAAGCATTATATGCACCAATTGTATCAAGTAAAAAAGCAGCAGAATTATTGTGTAAACGTTTTTCAAAAAAATATGATTCAATACCAGATTTTATGGTTATTGAAGGCTATAAGGCAGGTGGACATTTAGGTTTTTCTAATAAAGACCTAGAAGGAAAAACATGCCAAGACAACTTAACAATTTTAAGTGAAGTCTTAGAAGCAATTAAACCATATGAAGAAAAATTCAAAAGAAAAATTAACATCTTTTTAGGTGGAGGTATCTTTACAGGAAAAGATATGGCCAATGCCGTAAAAAACGGAGCAAGCGGAGTTCAAATAGGAACTAGATTTATTGCCACAGAAGAATGCGATGCTAGTGATACTTTTAAAAAAGTTATAGTAGATGCAAAAGAAAGTGACATAAAAATCATAAAAAGTCCTGTTGGAATGCCAGCAAGAGCAGTATTTACACCGCTTTTACAAAGCTTAGAAAAAGGAAAAACTTTTTTCGCAAAAAAATGTAATAACTGCTTAAAGGCTTGTCCAAAAGGAGACAAAATTCCTTATTGTATAAGCCGAGCTCTTATAGAAGCAGTAAAAGGTAACAGAGAAGAAGGATTGTTTTTCTGTGGAGAAAATGCTTCAAGAGTTTCTGAAATTGTAACAGTTAAAGAACTTATAAACGAAATTTTAACAGATTACAACAGCAATATAGAATAAAAGAGGACAAACGAATGAAAACTGTATTTATGTATGCTGGCCAAGGAAGTCAGTTTGTATCTATGGGAATGGATTTTTATGATAAATATGCAACATATAAGAATTTTATAGATAGCATAAAATTGTCAAAAGATTATAAAAAATTAATGCATGAAGGACCACTAGAGGAACTTTCTTTAACACAAAACACACAGCCAGCAATGGCAATGTTTGCAATTGGTGTTACAAAAATCTTAGAAGAAAATAACATCAAACCAGATATGGCAGTAGGCCTAAGTTTAGGTGAGTATGGCGCTTTGTATGCAGCAGGTGTTATAACAGAGGAAGATTACTTAAAGGTTATTGAATATCGAGGCAAAAAAATGGCAGAAGCTGCATCAAAACAAGAATGTGCAATGAGTGCAATCATTGGAATGAAAGTTGAGGATGTAGAAAAAGCCGTAGAAGAAATTAGCAAAAAAGATATTGGATATATTACAATTGCAAATTATAACTGCCCAAAACAGTATGTAATTTGCGGTGATTTAAATGCAGTAGAAGAAACAGAAAAATTGTTAAAGGAAATGGGTGCAAGACGTTTAGTAAGATTAAATGTAAGTGGACCTTTCCATACAAAATATATGCATGAGGCAAAAATTGCATTGGAAAAATTATTTGAAGATGTGACTTTTAAATCACCTAACCTTCCAGTTGCAGTTAACTACACAGGAAAGTTAATTGATGAAAATACAACGGGAGAAGATATAAAAGAACTTTTAACTAATCAAGTTCAGTCTTCTGTTCGTTTTGAAAATGATATAGAACAATTAATTTTACAAGGCGCTGACAACTTTATTGAAATCGGACCAGGTAAAGTATTAAGTGGATTTGTAAGAAAAAAAGCAAAAGAAATGAACGTAGATGTAAAAGTTACAAGCATTTCTAAGGCAGAAGATTTAGAAGCTATTGTTGCTTAATTAGCAAATAACAGCAAAGGAGAAAAGATATGTCAACAGCATTAGTAACTGGTGGAAGCCGTGGAATAGGAAGAGCAGTTTGCCAAAAATTAGCAGAAAAAGGATTTGATATCGCATTTAGTTATAACTCAAATGATGAGCAAGCAAAAGAAACTATTGCTTTATGTGAAGCAAAAGGAGTAAAAGCAGTTGCCTTCAAATATGACGTTAGTAACTCTAGCGATTGTGCAAGTCTTGTTGAAAAAACATTAGAAACATTTGGTGAAATTGATGTTTTAGTAAACAATGCAGGAATTACAAGAGATTCATTAATCATGAGAATTAGTGATGAAGATATAGAAAAAGTTATAGATGTAAACTTAAAAGGAACATTTTATATGATGCGAGAAGTTTCAAAAGTTATGTTGAAACAAAGAAAAGGAAGCATCGTAAATATGAGTTCAGTTGTTGGTGTGGTTGGAAACGCAGGACAGGTTAACTACGCAGCATCAAAGGCAGGAGTAATTGGTATGACAAAATCTCTAGCAAAAGAATTAGCTAGAAGAAAAATCAGAGTAAATGCAATTGCTCCAGGAATGATTGAAACAGATATGACAGCTAAATTAAGTGATGCCGCAAAACAAAAAATTCTTGGTTCAATTCCTTTTGGAGAAATGGGTAAACCAGAAGACATTGCCAATGCAGTTGCATTCTTTGCTTCAAATGAAAGTAGATACATAACAGGACAAGTATTAATAGTTGATGGTGGAATGGTATAGAAACCAGATAAATTTCTGTCGTTAGCATAAAATCGAAAGTGATAAGGAAGTGCGAAATGAGAAGAGTAGTAATAACAGGTGTAGGTGCAGTCACACCAATAGGAAATGATACAAAAAGTATGTGGGAAGGTGTAAAAGCAAAAAAATGTGGAATTGCACCAATCACAGCTTATGACACAGAAAACAGAAAAGTAAAATTAGCAGCAGAAGTTAAAGGTTTTGATCCTAATGAAAAATTAGATAAAAACACTGCAAGAAAAAGCGATAGATTCACACAGTTTGCTTTAGTAGCTGCAAAAGAGGCAATTGAAGACGCCAAAATGTTAGAAGATGACAAAATCAAAGAAGACATTGATACTCAAAGAGTTGGTGTAATTGTTTCATCTGGTATTGGTGGATTAGCTACTATTCAAAAAGAGGATGCACGAGGTGTACAAAAAGGATATGATAGAGTGTCACCTCACTTTATTCCAATGGTTATTTCAAATATGGCAGCAGGTCAGATTGCAATTAAGTATGGTCTAAACGGAATGTGTAGCTGTGTAGTTACAGCTTGTGCAGGTGGTACAAATGCAATTGGAGATAGCTTTAGACAAATCAGAGATGGATATGCTGATATGATGGTTTGTGGTGGAGCCGAAGCAAGTATTACAGAACTTGGTATGGGTGGATTTACAGCCATGAAAGCTTTAAATCAGTCAACAGATCCAAATAGAGCATCTATTCCATTTGATAAAGATAGAAGCGGTTTTGTAATGGGCGAAGGCGCTGGTATCTTAGTACTTGAAGAATATGAGCATGCAGTAAAAAGAGGCGCAAAAATTTATTGTGAAATCGCAGGATACGGAAGCAACTGCGATGCATTCCATGTAACAGCTCCATTAAGCGATGGAAGCCAAGCTGCAAAATGTTTTGAATTAGCATTAGATGATGCAAAAGTTCAAAAAGAATCAATTAATTACATTAACGCTCACGGAACATCAACACACTTAAACGATATGTGTGAGACAATGGCTATTAAGAAAGTCTTTGGAGAAAAAGCAAAAGATTTAATGGTAAGCTCAACAAAATCTATGACAGGTCACTTACTTGGTGCAAGTGGTGCAGTAGAAGCTATTATTACAGCTTTATCTGTAAAAGAAGATTATGTACCAGCAACAATTAATTATCAAAATTTTGATGAAGATTGTGACTTAGATATTGTTCCAAACGAAGGAAGAAATACAAAAGTAGATTATGCTATGTCTAATTCATTAGGTTTTGGTGGACATAATGCATGTTTAGTATTTAAGAAATTTAATGACTAAGAAAATAGTTAGAAGATAGTTAGAAGATAGATAGAAAATACAGAAAGTAGGAGAAAAAATGGTCCTTAATTCAGATGAAATAAAGAAAATTTTACCACATAGATATCCATTTTTATTAGTAGATAGAGTTCTTGACTTTGAGCCAGGAGTAAAAGCTCATGGAAGAAAATGCGTAACAGCAAACGAAATGCACTTTGTAGGACATTTTCCACAAGAACAAGTAATGCCAGGAGTTTTGATAATCGAAGCATTAGCACAAACAGGGGCGATTGCAATTCTCACTGAAGAAGAAAATAAAGGTAAATTAGCATTATTTGGTGGTATCAAAAATGCAAGATTTAAAAGAAAAGTAATTCCTGGAGACGTTTTAGATCTTCATTGTGAAATCGTAAAAAGAAGAGGCCCAATTGGAATTGGTAAATGTGAAGCGCTTGTAGATGGTGAAGTTGCTGCAACAGCAGAGCTTACATTTGCTATTCAATAAAGGAAGAAATAAAATGTTGCAAAAAAAATTTGAAGACGTATATTCTAAATTTAGGTTACATTTTTATCAGAATCTCTTCAAAAAAATTAATACAAGAGAAGCAACTTTAACTACGGTAGAAGCGTTTTCCATGGAAATAATACATTATTTAGGACGTCCATCAGTACATGAGTTTGCAAAAATCGCTAATATTTCTTCACCTAATGCAGCATACAAAGTAGATAGATTAATAAGAAAGGGTTACCTAAAAAAAGTACAGTCTAAAGAAGACAAAAGAAAATTTTTCTTAGAGGTTACGGATAAATATAATAAATATTATAATCTAAGCTACGCTTATGTTGCAGACGTAATGGATAGGGTATATAAAAGATTCACCAATAGTGAACTTGCTACAATGGAAAAAGTACTTAAAGTAATGAGCGAAGAGTTAATGCCTGAAATAGAAAATTCCACTGAAACATAATTTACACTCCTTTTTTTGTAAAAAATACCGATATACAGTATGTAGCATATGATAGTGCAAGTAAAATGTACTAATATAATGCTACAAAATTTAAAAAAAGTATAATAGGGCTACAAAAAATAAAATATGTTGTTTGCAAATAAGTCAGTTAGATGTTATACTTTTGTATTGAAAGCTTTATTAAAGATATTTTATATTAGAAAAGGAAGATAAAGATATGTTGCAAGAAAAATTTGAAGATGTTTACTCTAAATTTAGGCTACATTTTTATCAGAACCTCTTTGAAAAGTGGCAAGACAGAGAGGCTTCGTTAACAACCGTTGAGACATTTTGTATGGAAATTATTCATTACATGGGAAGACCAACTGTAAATGAATTTGCAAAAATGGCTAATATTTCCTCACCTAATGCAGCATATAAAGTAGACAGGCTCGTTAGAAAAGGATATTTGAAAAAAGTACAATCAGAAGAAGATAAAAGAAAATTTTATCTTGAAGTAACTGATAAATATAAAAAATATTATAAAATCAGTTATAATTATGTTTCTAAAGTTATGGATAGAGTATACAAGAGATTTTCGGAAGACGAACTTGCCACAATGGAGAAGATTTTAGAGGTAATTAGCGAAGAGCTTATGCCAGAAATTGAGAATCCATCTAAACTTGAACATTAAGAGCAGAAACAAAGTAGTTATAATTATAATATGCGGATATTATTTCATATTTATATGTGAAATATTATCCGCTTTTATTTTGCAAAAATCCCAAATTGCAAATGAAAACAGAGTACGTTATACTTAAAAGAGGGTAATATGTACGATATAAAAAAGGAGTTGTAAAAACAAAAAAGATTATTTATTTAGATATTTTTAGGTATTTTATGATATCTTAAAGAATTATATTTAAAAAATAATTTTTGAGAATTACATAAGAATTTAGGGGGAATTAAAATGTATAACGTAGACAATGCAGTAATTATGGCAGCAGGTGTATCATCTAGATGTATACCATTATCTTATGAAAAACCAAAGGCACTTATTGATGTAAATGGTTTTGTAGTAATTGAACGTCAAATCAAACAGCTTAAAGAGGCAGGAATCAAAGATATTTATGTAGTCACAGGCTATAAATCAGGCCAACTTCAATATTTAAAAGACAAGTTCGGAGTTAAGTTAATACAAAACGAAGAATTTAATGAAAAAGATAATATTTCAAGTATTTGGGTAGTAAAAGATATATTAAAAAATACTTATATATGTTCAGTCGATAATTATTTTCCAGATAATCCTTTTAAAAACGAAGAAAATGATAGTTTTTATGCTACAGTTTATAAAGAGAATGTTAAAGATGACTGGAGTATAGAAGTAGGCCTAGGAGATTATATCAGTAAGATCGAAAAAGGCGGAAAGAATTCGTATGTTTTATGCGGTCATGCATTTTGGAACGAAGAATTCAGTAAAAAATTTGTTGAAATCATGGAAAAAGAATATAATTTACCAGAAACTGCTTCAAAACCATGGGAAGAAGTTTACGGAGAACATATAGCAGAATTGAAATTAAAAAATAAAGAATATGATAAAGAAGAGATATATAAATTTGATTCATTACAAGACTTACGAGAGATTGATAAATCATATAGATTTGATACAAAATCAAAAATATTAAAGAAAATTGCAATCTCCCTAGGAAAAGCAGAATCTCAAATAGAAAATATCGTACCACAGAAAGAAAATTCTCACAACGTAAGTGGTTTCTTGTTTGAGGTTGATGGAAGAAAATATGAATACATATATGAAAAACAAAAATTTAATCCAATTAAATAGTAAAAAATAAAAGTCTTGACTTTTCTGTATTAGGGTGGTATTTTTAATTAAAAATATTTTATAAAATATTTTGTGATATTCTATAAAATTTTTATACCACATAACAACGAGGAAGGAGAGGCTACTAAAATAAATGGTTGAAAAATTTTAGTAACAAAGGAAAAAGATGGCAAAACTTAAACAATGGGCAATTCAAAGATTAGATGGTACAGTTACTAAGCTAGTAACAAAGGGGAGAAAGTTTTCTCTTAACGGAGGTCAGTTTGAAAAATTAGACAATTACAAAGCACAAGATAGTGAATTTGCAATTAGTTACTATGACATTCCAGTAGGCAATGGTGAAATGGTTAGAATTCGTCAGCCTAGATTCGCATCAGGAGTAGAAGATGTTTTTTACAACGGTAGAGATGTTTTAACAGGACAAGCATATGAAAAAATCATTTTCCCAAAATGGGCGTATGCGTTCGTAGCTTTATATATTGCAAACTTTTTATTAGTTATGGGAGGTGCATTAGGTGGTGTTGCTTTTGCATTTGGTTGTTGCATAACATTTAATATTTGTGCAAATTCTAAAAATAGCACAGGTAAAAAGGTAGCATTATCTATTGGACTTTATGTTTTAATTACAGTTATTTCACTTATAATAGCTATGGCACTTTATGGTGTAATGCATTCTATTTAATTAGAAATACTACAATTAGTAAAAACATATTCTATTAATTTAAAGCGCTATTTTTAATTATAAAATATGAATAAATAACTTCTTACTAGGTTTAATAATCTAGTAGGAAGTTTTTTTTATACAATTATGATATAATTTTTTTTGTAACATATTAAAGTGGCAAAAGAGAAAAGAGAGGCTAATTATGAAAATTCAAAACCTAATTGAAAATACAGAAGGCAAATTTGGATGTGCATTTGCTCATGGATTGTCTTTTTATGTAGAAACAAATAATCACAAACTTTTAGTAGATTTAGGACCCTCAGATGAAACAATAAAAAATGCATATAAGTTAGGTATAGATTTAGAAAAAATCGACACAGTAATTTTAAGTCACGGTCACTACGATCATTCAGGCGGAATTATTCCTTTTTCAAAGATAAATAAAGAAGCAACAATATATATGCAAAACCTAGCAAGTGGACAGTACTATGCAGATGACGGAAAAAAGGCAGGAGATGCTAGATTTAGATATATTGGAATTGATAAAGACATTTTACAGTTACCACAAGTGAAATTCGTAGATGGTGATTATAAAATAGATGATGAACTAGAACTTTTTACAGTAAAAGATAGAAGGTACCCTCTTCCATTTACAAATAAAAGATTACTAATAAAAGACAAAGAAGGTTATGTAAAGGATGATTTTAAACATGAGCATTTCTTAGTTGTAAAAGCTGACGGAAAACACATTTTGATATCGGGATGTGCTCATAACGGAATTTTAAGCATAATGGATGCCTACGAGAAAAAATATAATTCAGTACCAGATATTGTAATAAGTGGCTTTCATCTAATGAAAAAAGTGGATTATAGAGAAAGCGAGATTCAAGAAATTCAAGATATTGCAGAGAAGTTAACAAAGTATCCAACTAAATTTTATACATGTCATTGTACAGGAGTAGTTGCTTTTGATGAAATGAAACAAATCATGAAAGACCAGTTAGAGTATGTGCATTCAGGAGATGTTATAGATGTAGCACCGGAGGGAGTTTAGGATGTTAGAACTAATTGAACTTTTTTTGACTTTTGCTAAAATCGGCATGTTTACTTTTGGTGGCGGTTACGCAATGATTTCTATAATTGACAATATTTGTGTAGAGGAAAAAAAGTGGATTACAGAAGATGAAATGATGAATATTACAGTTATTTCCCAATCAACACCAGGTCCAGTAGCTATTAACTGTTCGACTTTTGTAGGGTATAAAAGACGTGGATTTATTGGAGCAATTTTTGCAACAGTAGGAGTAATAGTTCCATCATTTATAATGATATATTTATTGTCAATGTTCTTTAGTAAATTCTTAGAATTATCCTGGGTTTCAAATGCATTTTCAGGAATAAAAATAGCAGTTGGAATTTTAATCCTTGATGCAGGAGTAAAGATGTTAAAGCAAATGGAAAAAAACAAAATGACTATTGCAATAGCGACAATATCACTGATATTAATGGTTGTTAGTAATGTATTTGTATTTAATGTTTCAGTAACACTTCTTATGGCATTGTCATCTATATTTGGTTTAGTAATGTTTATCATAAAGAAGCACCAGAAAGGAATGTAGACATGATATATTTAGAATTATTTATAGGTTTTTTAAAGGTAGGACTCTTTTCTTTCGGTGGGGGCTATGCAGCAATACCAGTAATTAGAGATGTTATTAATCATTATGGTTGGATGAATGAAGACATGCTTACATATATGATTGCTGTTAGCGAAAGCACACCAGGCCCTATAATGGTCAATCTGGCAACCTACGCAGGAAGCACTCAGGCAGGTATAATCGGAGCAGCAGTTGCCACATTTGCGGTAGTTTTACCAGCATTTATTATGATAGTTGTGGCAGTAGCCATTATGGAAAAGTTTATAGATAATGATTACGTACAGGCAGTACTTCAAGGATTGATTCCATGTATTGCAGCAACAATTGCAGCTACAGGAATTTATTCAATAATCAATTTATGCATAGTCAAAAATCAAAAGTACATGCCAGATTATAAAATGATGATTTTAACTATAATACTAGGAACAATATATTTTGGTTCAAGAAAATTTGTGAAAAAAGGACTATCTCCAATAGGTTTAATTGCATTATCGGCAGTAGTTGGGGCTATTTTTTTATAAAATAAAAATTTAATAAAAAATATAAAAAAATTAGAAAATAGTTACCAATACATAGGTTATACAACAAAGGTCAATTATATAAAATTAAAGATATAAAGTTTATGATATAAAGTTTATTTTAAAGGTGGATAAATTATGGAATTTTTAAAAGAATATCAGTTAGATATAATGCTATTTCTTAGCGGAACTTGTGCAGCTCTTTCACTGCTTGTAGTAATTTCAAAAGCTATACCAAAAAATAAAAGAAGAGCGTTAATGCTTATGGAAATAGGTTCATTGATTTTGCTTTTGGCAGATCGGTGTGCCTATATCTATAGGGGAGATATGTCATTTAAAGGATATGTAATGGTTAGGATATGTAATTATTTAGTTTTTTCTATCAGTTTATTTATTATTTTTTCTTTTAATCTAGTATTGAGATGCTTAGAGGAAGGTAGAAAAAAAAGAGATTCACTTGATGAAAAATTATTAAGATTAGCAGAAATAATTACATTTGTAGGTCAAATCATGTTGATTGTATCACTTTTTACAGGGTGGTATTACACAATTGATGCTCATAATAGATATCAAAGAGGTCCCGGAATTTTATTTTGTTATTTTTTTCCATTAGCAACATTAATAATACAATTTATAATTATAATTAGACTACGTAAAACTTTAACTTTTAAAATGATAATACCTCTTGTTTTGTTTAGTGTATGTCCAATTTTTGCTACTATAGCACAACTTATGAATTATGGAGTATCATTGACTAATATTTCTATAGTAGGTATAGCTATGCTTTTGTATATTTTTTCACTTATAGATATAAATGAAAAATTAGAGGCAGCACAAATGACAGAGATACGACTTTTAAAAGAAGAGCAAGAAAAAATGCAAATGATGTTTGAACAAACTGCTGCAGCTCTTGCAAATTCAATTGATGCAAAAGATGAATATACTAGAGGTCATTCTGAACGTGTAGCAAAATATTCAGAAATTTTAGCAAGAAGAGCTGGTAAATCTTATCTAGAGTGCAAGGAGATTTATTATGCAGCTTTGTTGCATGATGTTGGAAAAATCGGAGTGCCAGATTATATAATAAATAAACCAGGTAGATTGACAGACGAAGAATATGAGACAATAAAAAAACATACAGTAATTGGAAGTCAGATTCTTTCAAGTATAAGCTCAACGGAATACCTTAGTGTAGGCGCAATGTATCATCATGAAAGATATGATGGAAAAGGTTATCCAGAAGGTCTAAAAGGAAAAGAAATTCCAGAATTGGCAAGAATAATTTCCGTAGCAGACGCATACGATACTATGACATCAAAACGAAGCTATAGAGACCCATTAAAACAGAGTGAAGTACGAAACGAAATTTTAAAATGCACCGGTACCCAATTTGATCCGGTATATGCAAGGATAATGCTTGAGCTCATTGATTCCGATATAGATTTTGTAATGAGAGAGAAACTAGGTTATTAGAATGTTTTTTTAAATTATAATTTTTTTCTAAACAAATTATTATATAATTATTAAATCTATCGCAAATTCTAATAAATGGTTTCTACGTGTCGAAATAACAATTAGGAACGTCTATAAACTATTTGGAGGGAATTCTTATGTATAAAGTGTTGGTCAAAATGGCGAAAAGCAAGTCATCAACATATATTTTAGCAGGAGTTATTCTTATATTGATGACGATCATAATAATAGGTTTAGAAAGAAATGGAATCAGAGCGGTAGATGGAAAAAGAATAAATTTTCAGCTAAATAAAAACGAGGTAAGCTGTACGTTTAGTGAATCTCAAAATGATACTGTAAAAGAGCAAGTATGTGAGTATCTAATAAATGATACAAGTAGCTCTATTGACGCTGCTGATATTGCAACATTAAGTAGCAGTGAGAGAGCTACCCTTCTTAAGATTACAATGACAATTGATCCAGTGGATGATGAACATGCTCAAGTTGTTTTTGAACATGCAATAGGTAATAAGGTTAATTATACAAGGGGTCAAGCTTTTTGCATTACTTTAAAGGCAGAGTATTATGGCGATACATATGATAGTGCTAATAACAAATGGGTACCAGATTCTTCGCCTAAACATACAGATTATATAAAAGAAGTACCTACAGGTTTAAGTGTAGAAATTCAATTACCACCTGGACAGGAAAATATGGCTACATACTATATATGTAGAGAAACAGGAGAATTAGATAGTACGGGAAAAGTAGATACAATTGATTTAACAGCTTGTACCTATGATAAAATCGAAAAATATCATAAATTAAAAAATGCAGATGAGTATTTTAAAATTGAAAGTAATAAGTTAGATTTAGTTTTTAAGAAAATGGGTAATCATGTAGTTGCTTTTAACAATTTATATAGTGACGATACAGGTCTTGTAAATGTAACTATAAGTGATGATTCTAAAGTTTTAATAGATGAAATGGCCCTTACATATTTGAGAAAGAATTGGGCACAGTTATATATTGATAAATTAACAGCAGAACAAGTAGATAAGTTAAATAAAAAGTTACATCCTGGAGATCCAGCAGAATTAGTAGTTCAGTCAAACATATCGCTGATTAGTGATGAAACAGAAAAGCAGGGAATAGTCAACGGAACTTTAAATAATTCGGATTATACAGCAGGATATGGTGTAGAAATTTATTTCGATTTGTATTATAAAGAACTTGGAGAAGCTACTCCAACAAATCAAGTTATAGAGATAGGAAGAATTTCAGAATTTGAACAACCAGTAGTATTTTCAATAGAATTACCAATGAGCGAAAGAGGACTTAGCGGATATATGGTTTGCGAAGAGCATGAAGAAAATTCGTTAAAGACCTATAGAAAAATCAAGGAAAAAGTAGGAAATCCATCAGAATATTTTGAGCTAGATGATACAAGATCAGTAATTACAATTTCTACTGCATATTTTTCAAAATTTGTAATTGCAAATACAGGATCAAGTGCATCAGAAGATGAAAGCAAAATTACTGTAAATGACATAATGGGTACAGCAAATAGTACAGTTAAGCTTACAGATACAGGAAAAGCAAATTTACCTAGATTAGCAAAAGCATCAATTTTAGAGGATATTGATGCTGGAACAATTGACAATCTAACTAAGACAGAGATTTCTAAGGTAGGAAATAGTGATAACGATTCGACAATTGATATAGACGTAACTATTAATGAAATAACAGAAACAACAGCCAAAGAAGTATTTGAAGGAGCAAAAGGTGATCCTGAAGAGTACAAACTTGGTACAGGATATGACATTACGATTAAAGCAAATTACAAGCAAGACGGAGTTTTGACAGATGATATTGATGTTAAAACAGCAGATGTAACACATACATCTAGCCGAATCCAATTTGAAATAGAATTACCAAAGGATGATCAAGGTCATAAAAATTATGCAATATATAGAAAGCATAAAGAAGGAGATAAAGAAACTTATGATGCATTATCTCCTACAGTTGCAGATGGTGAAGATTATTTCCTTGTAAGTTCAGATAAAAAAACAATTACAATTTATGCTAGTAAGTTCTCTGAATACGTAGTTGCTTATAACGATGGTGATGAAAGTACAGAAGAGACAGAAACAGGAGAGACAGAAACAGGTAATTCAGAAAATAATAATTCAGAAAATAATAATTCAGAAACACAACAAAGTGACACTGGTTCAACAGCAACTGCTTCTGATGGAACAGGTTCAAACGGTGGAAGTGGCACTGATGATGGCAGTAGTACAAACAATAATACAAATTCAAATGGCTCAACTGCAAGTGGTGGAACAGCAACAGCAACAGCTAATGCAGCACCAGGTGGAGTAGCTGGTGGAAGTGCAACAAGAATTATTGGCGCAGGCGGAAAAGCATCTAGAATCTATGCACCAATTACAGGAGATCCAGTTCTTGATGCAACACTTATGGTACTTTTATTAGTAGCTTCAGCCCTTGAGATAGTATTATATCGTTTGAAAAAACAGATTAAAGAAGAAATATGGTCTTAAATAATATTTGATACTAATAATAATGTGGCACTAAATAATAATAAATTGGGGTAAATTATAAAACGGAAAACAAAAATCCTCTTAGGCAGATAAATTATTTGCTTGAGGGGTTTTTGTTTTGCTAATATATATAAAATAAGATACAATTATAAAGAAAAAGCTTTTATTAGATATTTTAAGAAAAGGCTATTGATAATATATTAGGACGGTAACAAAATGAGAAGTAAATTAATCGGAAGTAAAGAATTTTACAAGCACATGCTAGTTATTGCAATTCCAATAATGATACAAAATGGTATAACTAATTTTGTAAGTATGTTGGATAACATAATGGTAGGTCAAGTAGGAACAAACCAAATGTCTGGAGTAGCTATTGTTAATCAAATGATGTTAGTTTTTAACCTTATGATTTTTGGAGGTCTTGCAGGAATAGGTATTTTTACAGCTCAGTATGCAGGAAAAAAGGACTATGAAGGTGTAAGAATTACCATTAGAATGAAAATGCTTTTAGCTATGACACTGACAGTTTTTGGAATTATTATATTTTATTTTAAAGGAATAGACATTGCTTCATTATGGTTAACAGGTGAGGCAACAAAGGCAAATTTAAATGAAACATTAATTGCAGCAAGAAAATATATGCTTACTATGTGTATAGGTTTAGTACCTTATGCCTTATCTCAGACATATGCAGGAACTCTTAGAGAAAATGGAGAAACATTTGCACCAATGCTTGCAGGTATAATTGCAGTTTGTGTAAATTTATTAGGTAACTATATTCTTATATATGGACAGTTTGGAGCTCCAAGACTTGGAGTTGTAGGAGCAGCAACTGCTACAGTTATTTCAAGATTTGTGGAGCTAGCATATATTAGATTCTGGTTAGAAAAAAATATAAAAAGATTTAGTTTCTTTAAAGGTGTATATAAAAACTTTAAAATACCACTAGCTTTAGCAGGACCAATAATGCTAAGAGCATTACCACTATTATTAAATGAAACATTGTGGTCATTAGGTCAAACTACGTTAAATCAACAATATTCTACCTATGGCTTAAATGTAGTGGCAGCCTTTAATATTAATAACACATTGGCGAATGTTTGTAACATTGCATTTATAGCAATGGGAGATGCAATAGCCATAATAATTGGACACGAGCTAGGCAGTGGAAAAATTAAACATGTTAAAGAAGATGCAATTAAACTTACCTTTTTTGCAGTAGCAATTTGTTTTGGAATGGGCGCTATAATGTTTGTAGCAGCAAGCTTTTTTCCAGATATCTATAATACAACAGATGATATAAAAGAAATTGCAAGAAATTTAATAAGAGTAAGCGCAATTTTTATGCCAGTATATGCTTATGAAAATTCATCATATTTTATAATAAGATCTGGCGGCAAGACCTGGACAACATTTTTCTTTGATTCATGTTTTGTATGGATAGTTTCAATTCCACTTGTATTTTGCCTAACACATTTTACAGAATTTACGATTTTGACAGCTTTTATAATAGTGCAAGTATCAGAATTTATAAAATGTGCAATAGCATTTTTCATGGTAAGAAGTGGAACATGGATTCAGGATTTAACACGAGGTTAGAAAATATTTAAGTCTCCTTAGTAAAGCTTGGTATAAGGAGTATCTCTCTTTTAATATAAAAAAGTTTCATTATTAAAAAAATATAAAAAATAATAAATAAAAAAATCCAACTTTACCTTCTATTTTTCTATACCGATAAAGTATAGGAAATAGGAGACAATATGAAGTGACCTCACAATTGTAGATTCGTGGATTTACCTGTAAGATATTAATTGAAAAAACAATATCAGGTAACAGGGATTACCGCATACAATAGGAGGTCACATATGAATAGTATAGTTTATGTTGGGATGGATGTCCATAAGGAACAGTACACACTTTGTTGTTACAGTTACGAAACAGATAAGGTTGAATATAAGCAGACAATACCATCAGATTACAAACTTGTTCTTAAATACATGGAGCAGGTTCGCTCCAGATATGATGGAGAAGTTACATTTGTTTGTGGATATGAAGCAGGATGTCTTGGATATTCCTTATATCATCAATTAAAAGAGCATG
>FOPE01000004.1 GCA_900113385.1 Lachnospiraceae bacterium C7 | reverse complement strand
TGGATTTTTACGTGTAAAATTTCATTTTTGGAAATTTTACACGTAACGTTTTGATGTGTAGAGGCTTTTGGGGAACTAAATGACTGCCAAATCATTATATTTAGCCACTTTCCTGCTGCAATAATCAATTTAAAACTTGAAAAGCACGGTATTCTTAACACTTTTTCAATTTTTAGTTTCCAAAGTTCAATTTGCTTACGTGTAAATTTTCATTTTTGTGGATTTTACACGTAAATTTTTGAGTTCTGGTTCTTGTGGAAGGTGGGAAATTTATGGATTAGGGAGCATTTAGCGTTTTAAGGGCTGATATTCAATAAAACCCACACTGACTGAGCAGATAGAGAGTTCTTTGTGGGGTTTTGAAGTTCTTTTAGTAGCTATCTGCACTTTGAATACATTTTTTATGAAAGTTTAATAATTGAATCAGCATAGAACCTCAATAATTTTAAATCATATGAGCCAAAAGTAAACCAACAAAAAATGCATATATAAATATATCTACGATATATTTATATATGCATTATATTTACATATGCATTATATCTACATATGCATTATTGCGTTAGTTGTAATTCTATTAATTTAGATTATTTTCCAACTTATATTTTATTCTAAATTTATTTTAATTTAGATTCTCTATAAATGATATCATCTCTACCTGGTCCGTTTGATACCATAGTAATTGGATATCCAATCTTCTCCTCTACGAATTCTACGTATTTGCGGCAATTTTCTGGTAAATCTTCGTATTTTTTGATTCCTCTAATATCACATTTCCAACCTGGTAATTTTTCAATGATTGGTTTTGCTTTTTCAAGTTTGTGTGTTACTGGGAAGTCTGTTGTGATCTCACCATCTACGTCATATGCTACGCATACTGGAATTTCATCTAAGTATCCTAATACATCAAGTACTGTAAATGCTACGTCTGTTGCACCTTGTAATCTACATCCATATTTTGAAGCCACACAGTCAAACCAACCCATACGTCTTGGTCTACCTGTTGTTGCACCAAACTCACCGCCGTCTCCTCCACGACGTCTAAGTTCATCTGCTTCATCACCGAAAATTTCACTTACAAATGCACCAGCACCTACAGCTGATGAATATGCTTTACATACTGTAATTACTTCTTTGATTTCGTATGGGGCAATTCCTGCACCAATTGCACCGTATGCTGCAAGAGTTGATGAAGATGTAACCATTGGATAGATTCCGTGGTCTGTGTCTTTTAATGTTCCAAGTTGTCCTTCGAGAAGAATTGTTTTTCCTTCTTTAATAGCGTTCTCAAGGAATGTTGCTGTATCGCATACATATGGGGCTACCATATCTCTATACTCATGTAATGTATTTAGTAATTCTTCTTTATCAATGAGTGGTTTGTGATATAAGTGCTCAAGAATAATGTTTTTCTGAACAACTACACGATCGATTTTCTCTTTTAATAATTCATCATCAAATAATTCATTAACCTGGAAACCGATTTTTGCATATTTATCTGAATAAAATGGAGCAATACCTGATTTAGTTGAACCAAATGATTTACCACCTAAACGTTCTTCTTCATACTGATCGAATAAGATGTGATATGGCATAACAATTTGTGCTCTATCTGAAACCAAAATTTTAGGCATTGGCACATTTCTATCTGTAATAGATTTGATTTCATCGAAAAGAATTGGAATATTAAGTGCTACACCGTTACCAATTACACTTGTTGTGTGATTGTAAAATACACCTGATGGTAATGTATGTAATGCGAATTTACCGTAATCATTTACAATTGTATGTCCTGCATTTGCACCACCTTGGTATCTTACGATGATGTCAGCTTTTTCTGCTAACATATCTGTGATTTTTCCTTTTCCTTCGTCGCCCCAATTGGCTCCAACTACTGCTTTAACCATTGTATTTGTCCTCCTGTTAAACCTTTGCTAAAAATTAATGAGTATTTTCACTAAATTTTTTACTCATAAAACTAAAAAGAGGTAGGTGTAAAAACAACCTACCGTCTTTACTTTATG
The DNA here is from genome assembly GCA_900113385.1 of Lachnospiraceae bacterium C7. Lineage (GTDB taxonomy): Bacteria > Bacillota > Clostridia > Lachnospirales > Lachnospiraceae > Roseburia. Next base: position 102,786 of record FOPE01000004.1, on the reverse strand, counting down.
ATTATAAATCGATTTTCAATATAAGTAAAATCAATGTTTTTTATGAATCATATAAGCTCATCTTATGTTTAATTATTTAACTTCTATATCCATCATGTCTATTAGCTTTTTAGCTGCTGTTGACAATGGTAATTTTTTATTTAAAACTACACAGAACTTCCTTTTAGGAATTTCTTCGCTAAATTTTAATTCAAATAATTCATTATTTTTAATTTCCTCGGAAGCGAAATCTTCTACAATACTTGCAATTCCTAAATTTCTTTTTGCAAATTGTACAAGCATGTCACTTGTTGCAAGTTCAAATTCTGGACTAATTTTAGTATCATGCTTATCTAAAAATGCTGTTACATACTCTCTTGTAGATGTGTGACCTTCTAAGCACATTAGTGGCATTTTTTCTAATTCTTTATAATCTAACTCTTTATCTTTTAAATTTTGAAATTTACGTCCTGCCACAAAAACATCTCTGATTTCTTTAACTGGTATCTGGGATATATTATTTCCGCAAACAATTGGCGTACTTACTACTCCAAAATCAATTTTGCCATCTGACAAATGTGCTATTGTCTCTGGTGTAGGTGCATTTGTAACCGTAACTTTAATCTCTGGAAATTCTTCATGAAACTTTTCTAGATATGAAAGCAAATAATATTTTAATGTCATATCACTTGCTCCTATGCAGATTTCTCCACTTTCTAGATTCAACATATCGTTAACTTTTTTTTCACCGGTAAGTATTGTCTCATAACCTTTTTTTACATAAGAAAAGAGCACTTCACCTTCTGTGGTGAAGCGCACTCCCTTTGGTGTTCTAGCAAACAATTTGCAGTTATATGCCTGTTCTAAGTTCTTAATGCCTTGACTTACTGCTGGCTGAGAAATAGAAAGTGCATCTGCTGCAAGTGTAATGCTTTGCTTAACTCCTACGTAATAAAAGATTTTATAATATTCTAAATTAATATCCATTATAAGCTCCTTTATCATTTTATGCTTTATTTTTAAGTCTTATATTATTTATGTCTGATATCTTATATTGTTAAGTATTATATCTTATATTATTTATGTCTAATATTCTTAAGCTTCAACTTTCTTTGAACATGCAAGTGCTAATGAACCTGGTCCAATATGGCAAGCGATACAAAGTGAAAGTGGATTCATGATAATTTCCGCATTAGGAAATGCTTCCTGAACTTCTGCTTTAAATGCTTCTGCATCTTCTAAATTGTGTGTATATGCCATTTCGATATGCATATTGTTACCTTCTGGATCATCAAATCTATTAGCAAAATCATTCTGAATTGCTTTAATCATAATAGATTTACCTTGTTTTACTGTACGTGCTTTTGCAAATGTATCAAGTTTATCACCTTGAATCTGTAAAACTGGTTTGATTCTAAGAAGTGTACCAAGAGCAGCTGCTGTTCTTGTTAATCTACCGCCTTTTTTCAAATACTCTAAAGTATCAATCATAATATAAATTGATGATTCATATGCATTCTCTTCTAATATTTCTTTAATCTCTTTTGCTGATTTTCCTGCTTTTGCAAGTTCAACTGCATCTAATACCGACTGTCTAAGTGTTACAGACACACGTTTATTGTTAACAACTTGTACTTTTCCATCATAATCCTGTGATAACATAATAGCTGTCTCACATGAACTACTTAAACCAGCTGAAAGAGGAATATATACAACCTCATCATATTCCTTTAATAACTCATCCCACTTATCTGTTACATCACCTAAAATTGGCATAGATGTTTTTAATTCTGTACCTTCTTGTAAATGATTGTAGAATTCATCCTGTGTTAAGTCTACTTCTTCATAATGAATTTGTCCATTTATATAAAATGGCAATGGTACTACTTCTACACCTAATGTTTTTGCCTCGGCTTGTGTTATTCCGCTACTACTATCTGTAACTACAATTATTTTACTCATATTTCCTCCATCTAATCCCTATACCGTAGAACTATCCTTTTAAAAATGTCCCTATACAGTATGAGTTTATTCAAAATCAATCTTCATATAGTTAAATAGATTGTTATAGTTTCCTTTGTATCCTTGTATATACTTGTTAAGTATACCATAGACAGCCCAAAAATAAAAGTGCTTAATTTCCTTTATTTTAAAGGTTTTAGAGCACTTTAACTACTAGATTAACATATGATTTTTAGTAGATATCATATCATCTACACATAGAATATTATCACTTTATATAATGGTTTAGTTTTCTATTTTATCTAGTATTAAAAACTACATAATTTTAACTATTATTTTTTTCTTAAATTGGCTTGATTTATTTAATGGCATAAAAAAGCTTGCAGTTTTCTTTCTGCAAGCTTTAATATTGCTTATCTTTTATTGGATTCCAGTGCTTCCGAAGCCACCTCTGTTGACTCCTTCTAGTTTGTCTGTCTCCTCAAAGTTTATTTGTGGTTGATTCTTTACAATTCTAAACTGACAGATTCTGTCGTTTACATGTAATGTAATATCACGAGTTGCTAATACTGGCATTCTCCACATATCTTCATCACCACAATATGAACAATCGATTACACCCATGCTATTCGTCTGGATTAATCCAAAATTCTTGAATGTTGAGCTTCTAGGAACTAAGTGTGCTTCATATCCTGCTGGTAATTGCATCGCAACACCTAATGGGATTAATTTGAAGTCACCTTTTTTTAACTCAACTTCTTCTGATACTCTAAGGTCAATCCAATCTGATTTTCCATCGATGTATTTTAATTTCTCGATTTCTTCTGTAAAATATTTGATTTTAATTGTTTCCATGTTCAAATCCTTTTCTAATTCCACTCTAAGCTACTGCTTTCACTTCTCTTATCTCTAACCATAAGGTCTGTTACTGCGTCTTTTGCTTTTTTGTTTTCAAATAAGACTTTATTAACTTCTTCGATAATTGGTAATTCTACGTCATATTTTCTACCAAGAGCTAATGCTGCTTTTGCAGAATAAATACCTTCTACAACCATCTTAACTTCTTTTGTAGCTTCATCCATTGTAAGACCTTGTCCCATAAGCATACCAGCTTTTCTGTTACGGCTATGTTTACTTTCACAAGTTACAATTAAATCACCAATACCTGTAAGACCACTTAATGTTTCACTGTTAGCACCCATTTTGATTGCGAGTCTGCTGATTTCAGCAATACCTCTAGTAATTAAAGCTGCTTTTGTGTTGTCTCCACAACCAAGTCCATCTGCCATTCCTGCTGCAAGTGCAATAACGTTCTTTAATGATCCACCTAATTCCATTCCAAGAACATCTGGACTTGTATAAACTCTAAATACTTCGTTCATGAAAATATCCTGGATTTTTTCAGCGACAGCTCTTTCTTTTGCTCCTGCAACAACTGTTGTAGGTAATCCAATACCAACCTCTTCAGCGTGTGAAGGTCCACACATTACTGCTGCCTTTACGCCTGGAATCTCCTCTGCAACAATTTCTGCTAAAGGTTTTAAAGTGTTTTCTTCAATTCCTTTTGCTACACATACTACTATTTGACCTTCTTTTACAAATGGTGCCATAGTTTTTGATGTACTTCTTGTAAATACTGATGGAACTGCTAAAATAATTAGTTCCATTCCTTCAATAGCTTCTTTTATATCTGTTGTAAAAGAAATTGATTCAGGTAATTTTACTCCTGGAAGTTTATCTAAATGTTCTCTGTTTTTTTGTAACATTTCAACTTCTTCTTTAACTATTGACCATACTACCACTTTATGACCGTTATTAGCGAGAACTTTTGAAAGAGCAGTGCCCCAACTTCCCGCACCGATTACTCCAATATTTTTCATCATTAAATAGCTCCTAACTTTTTTATTATTCTATTTGTCAATCAAATTTCTCTTTTCAAATAAGAGATAATTTATTTTTCGCCCATAGATAATTATTTTTTACTCATAGAGAACTTATTTTCTGTGCCTGTGAGTAATCTCTTAATATTAGCTCTATGTCTCCAAATACCCATTATTGTAAAACATGCTGCCACTATATCAAATTCCATAATAACAGCTTGATTGTCTTTTGGCAAATTCAACAATCCTAAATGATTGAAAACAATTACTTGTGCCAAAAAAACTGAAATCATAATAATTGAACCTAGTGAGACATATCTTGTTGCTGCTACTATAGCTATAAAAACCAATAAGCATAAAATAGCTGCAACTGGGCATACTGCTATTATAACACCTGCTGTGCAAGCAATTCCCTTGCCACCTTTAAATCCAAGGTAGCATGGAAAATTATGTCCTAACACTGTGCCGAATCCAGCATACATCTCAAGTAATTTAATTTGTTCTGGATACTGTTTTCCAAAAATCAGATTAACGATAACAATTGCTAATACTGCCTTAAAACAGTCTCCTAAAAAGGTAATTAAACCTGCTTTTACACCTAATGTTCTAAGTGTATTTGTTGTGCCAGCATTACCACTTCCACATGTTCTAATATCAATGCCTTTACTTTTACCGTATAAATAACCTGTCTGAAAGTTACCCATTACATACCCTATTACTAAAGCTACTAAACGCCCCAAAATCATTATTTGTCTTCCTTCCTCTCTCTAATAATAAACTTCAAAGCCGTTCCCTGGAATCCAAAAGTTTCACGGATACGGTTCTCTAAATATCTAGTATATGAGAAATGCATTAACTTTTTGTCATTTACGAAAATAACAAATGTTGGTGGCTTAACAGCAACCTGTGTAACATAAAAGATTTTTAATCTCTTACCCTTATCTGTTGGTGGCTGTTGCATTGCTACTGCTTCTGTAACAATCTCATTTAATACACCTGTTGCTACACGAAGTGAGTTATTTTCCATTACGATATCAATTAAGTCAAATAATTTATTTAATCTTTGACCTGATTTTACAGAAATAAATAAAATCTCTGCATATGGCATAAAACTTAATACATCATGAATGTCTTCTGTATGTTTTTTCATAGTCTTATTATCTTTTTCAATGGCATCCCATTTGTTTACTGCGATAATAATACCTTTTCCTCTATCATGTGCTATACCTGCAATTTTAGCATCTTGCTCTGTTACACCTTCTGTTGCATCAATCATAATAATTACAACATCTGATTTTTCTACTGCTGCTACTGCACGAATGATACTATATCTTTCAATGTCTTCTTTTACTCTACTTTTTCTTCTGATACCTGCTGTATCTACGAATAAGTAATCTTTTTTATTGTATCTAATATTTGTATCTATTGAGTCTCTTGTTGTTCCTGCAATATTTGATACGATGGCTCTTTCCTCGTTAGATAATTTGTTGATAAGTGATGATTTACCTACGTTTGGCTTACCAATAACTGCTACTCTAGGTCTTTCATCTTCTTCATGCTGGCCGGCTCCTTCTGGGAAGTGGCTAATAACCTCATCTAACATATCACCTAAACCTAATTTAGATGATGCTGAAATTGGGTGTGGATCTCCAATTCCTAAATTGTAAAATTCATAAACGTCTGCCATCATTTTGTTGAAATCATCAACTTTATTTACTACTAATACAACTGGTTTTCTAGATCTTCTAAGCATATCTGCTACTTTTGAATCAGCATCCTGCAAGCCTTGTCTTACGTCAACGATAAACATAATTACATCTGCTGTATCAATAGCGATTTGGGCCTGTTCTCTCATCTGAGATAAAATGATGTCAGAACTTTCTGGTTCAATACCACCTGTATCAATCATAGTAAATTCTTTATCAAGCCAATCTACGTCAGCATAAATTCTATCTCTTGTTACACCTGGTGTATCTTTTACAATGGAAATTCTTTCACCAGCAAGAGTATTAAAAAGTGTTGATTTACCAACGTTTGGTCTACCTACAATGGCAACAATTGGTTTACTCATATTATTTCTCCTATCTCTAATTATAAAACTTTTAACAAATTATTTACAATACTCAATTATGAGTTTTAATGTATTTAAAACACCATCCTTATGACTTCTTTCGTAGCCGTGAGAAGCATACACTCCGGCTCCAATCAAGCCATGCTTGATATCATGACCGGCACCAAGAGCCACATCTACATCTGATCCGTAGAAAGGATATATGTCTACTGCAAAATCAATATCATTTTCTTTTGATAATTTAATCATTTTAGTAACTACATCATAGTTATATGGTCCTCTAGAATCTTTGGCACAAATCGAAACTTGTTTTTCTGTACAATTAAGACCTTCACCTACACATCCCATATCTACAGAAATCATCTCTTTTACACCATCTGGAACTGAGGCAGCTCCGCCATGACCTACTTCTTCATATACCGTAATGTGATTGTAAATTCTTCTCTTAGGCGTAATTTTATTGTCTTTTAAATATTTGGCATAACCTAATAAAATACCTACGCTTAATTTATCATCTAAGAATCTACTTTTTATATACCCTGATGAAGTTACTGTTGTTCTTGGGTTAAAGCATACAAAATCGCCTACCATAATGCCTAGTTTTTCTGTATCTTCTTTTGACTTAACGTCTTCATCTATTACGACTTCCATATTATCCCATGAACGCTTTGTGTCATCATAGTCGCCATTAACATGGATTGATGCATTATTTAATTGGAATGTTCCATCAAATTCTCCTGCAAATCGAGTCATAATCTTAACTGTCTCTGCTTCTGCATTATTAGGGTTCATTCCTCCAAGTGGAGAAACTTTTAATCTACCGTTAGATTTAATCTGACTTACTATTCCACCTAAAGTATCAATATGGGCTGCTAAAACTAGTCCATCGTCTACATCTTCTCCGCCAAGGTCAACGAATACACCACCTTTTACTGTTAAACTTGCATCGTAACCTAGCTTTTTGTATTCATCAACTACAAAATTGGCAACTTCCTTAGTATAACCCGTTGGACTATTAATTGCCATAATTTTTTTAACTTCTTCTACAATATAATCTACATATTCTTTGATTTCCATATCAATACCTCCAGTAAAATTATTTCAAGTACATAAACGCTCCTAAATTGCCTCTTTTTCCCTTTGTTGCTCTATGTGAAAACAGCAAATCTTTATTACATGATGTACATATATTAGTGATTGCTATATTTTCCTTTTTGATTCCTGCATCCAGAAAAACTATCTCATTTGCCTTCCATAAATCTAAGAGATATTTTCCATCTGCTTTTGCTGTTAAAATCTCATTTTCATGACCTGCAAAGGATTTCTTGAATTCATCTGCAACATCTTCACTTACTTCATAGCAAGCAGAACAAATAGATGGTCCAACTGCTGCTACAACATCTGCTGGATTTGTTCCAAATTCTTTGGTCATAGCTTCTATTGTAGCTTTACCCATTCGATTAACAGTACCTCTCCAACCTGAATGACTCAATCCAATGGCCTTATTAACTGTATCCACAAAATAAAGTGGAACACAATCCGCATAAAATGTAGATAAAACTAATCCTTTTTCATTAGTAATTAGTCCATCAACATCATGATATGGTAATTCTTTTACTATTCCACAACCTGCATCCTTTTTATAGACACGTCTTACATTAGTTGTATGAGTCTGGTCTGATAAAACAAAGTCCGTAATTTCCACATCTAGTGCTTCCGCCAAACGTTTGTAATTTTCTATTACATTCTCTTTGTCATCTCCCCTTGTAAAACTAAGGTTAAGAGATGACAAAACACCTTGACTTACTCCGCCTTCTCGCGTAGTAAAACAGTGTTCTACAATTCCTAGTTCTTCAAGCTGATGATATTTCAACAAAGGAAATTTCACACCGTTTGTTAATGTTTTTTCCTCTAGTCTAAATATTTTATTGTCATTTTTTGTCTTAAATTGCATGTTTATTTCCTCATATTAATTAATACCAAATGCATCTTTTATAATCTCTATATCATCTCCTAGAATTGCTACAATATCAAATCGTATTGGACAATCTTCTGAGATGTTATTGAGCATCATAAAATACCTAGCCACTGATATTATAGTTTGTTGTTTTCTATAATCAACAGCCTCTATTGGGAACCCATATCTATTAGAACTTCTGTATTTAACCTCAACAAAAGCAAGAGTATTGCCATCTATTGCTATAATATCGATTTCGCCATAGCGATTTCTAAAATTACGTGCAACAATTCTATACCCTTCCTTTTCCATAAACTCAGCAGCTCGTTGTTCATTAGAGTCACCTACGCTTCTAGTATTAATTTTTTTATTTTGTCGCTTATTATAATTACTGCAACCATTATAATTCGCTTTTCTATAAAAGTTATTCATATATCTTGCAATCTCTCAAAATATGCAAGTACGCTCTTATATTGTACCTTTGAATTGCGTTTCTGTCTACTTTTTTATTTATGTCCGTCAATTTTTGCCTTTAATTTGTCCATATCATCAACGAAAACTAAGATTTCAGCTACTACTTCATATAGTTCAGGTGGAATCATGTCTCCAATTTCTAATTTAGACAAAGTGTCAGCCAACTTATCATCTCTATACAGTGGAACATCATTTTCTTCTGCTGTTTTAATAATTTTGTCCGCAACTTGACCCTTTCCTGTTGCAAGGATTTTAGGCGCAGTTTCCCCTGGTTCATACGATAAAGCAACTGCTGTCTTACTATTTTTACCATTTTTATTGGTCTTTTCATCTGAAATTTTATTTCTAAAACGTTGTAATTCTTTATCCATGTATTACGCCCTCATATCAAATGAATATCGTCTTACCGGACCTGCCGATGGTCGATCTTTTTTTAGAAAATCTTCCACAAAATTTACCTTTTTTTCTTCATTCGTAATCAATAAATTACATGTATATCCTTTTTTATTAAGGATTTTTTCTAAACGTGGTAAATTTTTTTCTATTAACTCATAAGATTTTTCATCTTCCACATAAAAATTTGTAGTTAACTCTTTCAAATGTAGCTTTATTGATACGTCTGTCGTTCCTAGATTATCCATTTCTAGATGTAAAAATGCAGTTAAGTCTTCTTTTCCTTCAATAGCTTTATTTTTCTTAGTGTATACATACAATTCTCCATTTGCATTTTGATTCGCCATTTTTAACGGAACCTGAAGATATGTATAAGCCTGATTAATTTGATTCATAAATTCTATATTGCTTTGAATCTCACCAGATATCTGGGAAAAAGCATTTGAATTTTGCCCAACTGCCTTTAAAACATTATCCATTTGCTGTATTTGATTATTCATCTTCTCATATAGATTTTGAATCTTACCCTCTGTTTTTAATTCTTCTGGCTCTAATAACCACTGCTTTTCTAACGATTTTGTTATTAATTCCTTATATCCCGAATTCGAAAATAATTTAACTAAAGATTCTTTACTAAAGTTATCCTGGCTTAATACAATTTTCAATCCTTGCATCAAATCTTGCAAATTGGATTCTTTGGAGATATTGAATAATTCTCTAGGAATATCTGCTATTTTTGCTGTTCCCTGTTCCTGGGTAGTTGCCTGAGATTGTGATTCTTGGGCTACCTGGGCCTGACTTTGAACCTGTGACTGCTCTGTTCCTTGACCTTGGAGCTGAGCCTGCTCTATCCCTTGACCTTGAGTCTGTGGCTGTTCTATTCCTTGGCCTTGGACTTGTGGCTGTTCTGTTCCTTGAGCCTGGGACTGGGTCTGCTCTATTACCTGAGCCTGACCTTGGGCAATTTGTTGGCTGTTGTTTTGATTTACCAACTGAACATTTACATTATCTGAAGCTGTCTGATGATTCTGCATTGGATTTTGATTCAACGATGAATTTACACTTTCTGGTGGTTTGTTAAACATCTCCTTTACAAAACCTTCAATTGCTTCTTTTAATGTAACAACTGCTTTCTCTGACATAATTTCACCAACTGGTGTCTTATCCATATCTTGAGAAATTATATCTAAAACAGCTTTATTTGACTGTTGTAATTGATTAGCATCTACCTTAGCATTTGCAAGTTGCTCTGGTAAATCATTCATAAACTGTTCTATTTTTCCTGTTATTGCCTGTTTATCATTCAAATAATTCTCAAACTGAGAAGCATTTTCTACAGTTATTGGAATATCAAATTTCTTCAGCATAACAAGAGTTTTAATATCTATATTTTCATTAGACAGTGCTGTTCTCATCATTTGATTAAGACTATTTTTATCAATAGACATATTTTGCTCCATCATTGCATTAACCATTGACAGACTTCTTGCATCTACACTAATATTTGCCTGTTTCAATGCGTTTACTAATGTTGGATTAGCACCTTGTCCCATGTCATATGGTTTAATAGCTATTGATGTATCAGTCATTGATTTCACTTGAAAGAACATAGATTGGCCTTCTTTTATGTTAACGCCTTCATCTAATCTAGCTGTTACTTTTTGCCCATCTGATAGCGCAATAGTAACTTGTCCATTCTCTTTTGAACTTATTGTACCTTCAAATATACTACCTTCTTTTAATCCACTTAAAGCACCTTCATCTCTTGAAATACTTTTTTCTCCAGATGCTTGCTTTAGTGAATTAGTTTGCGAACTCATATATTGTCCAATCAAATTTGAAATTTGCATACACATGCCCCATTTACTTTTCTAAATCAACCGTTTACTCTTCTATTCTTCAGAGACAAAATTTTTGATAAAGGTCTTTCTATGTATAGGTGTTGGGCCATATTTTTTTAGTGCTGCTATATGTTCTGCTGATCCATACCCTTTATTAGACTCAAAATCATATTCTGGCATAATCTTTCCATATTCTACCATCAATCTGTCCCTTGTAACTTTTGCGATTATACTTGCTGCTCCAATTGACATACTCTTAGCATCACCTTTTATAATAGGTACTTGCTTGATATCTACTTTAGGAATAGTAACCGCATCGTTTAATAGTATATCGGGCTGTGGGTCTAATTTGGCAATAGCTTCTCTCATCGCCTCATATGTTGCCTGCAAAATATTAATTTCGTCAATTCGTTGTGGCGAAACAATTCCAACTGCATATGAAACAGCTTTTTGAGTAATTTCATCATACAACTCATCTCTTTTTTTAGCTGAAAGCTTTTTAGAATCATTAATATATAAAATATCGCAATCTTTTGGTAATATTACGGCACCTGCAACAACTGGTCCTGCAAGAGGTCCTCGTCCTACTTCATCTATTCCACAGATAAAATTATAATCTGCATACTCTCTTTCAAAGCTCTGAAGGTTATACATTCTTTCTTTTTCTTCTTGGAGCTTAACCATTTTTTTATGAGCTTGCTCGACTAATTTTTGAACACCTGCTCTTTCATCATCTTTATAGCAATCTATAAAACCTTGCATTTGTTCTATCTGTGTATTTTTTAATTCTTCTTTGATTTCACCAATTTTCTTACTCATTATCCTCGCACCATTCTACAGTAATTTTTCCTAATTTACCACTTCTAAATTCATCAATCAAAAGATTTGCTGCCTTACTAAAGTCTGGCTCGCTTCCTTTTGAAAGACAATTTCGATTTACTGCGATTTGGCTAATGATATCAATATCTTTTTGTGATTCATCAACATCATATCTTTCATTAAGAATTCCGCTGTACTTTTCTTTTAAGAATTTAACTAATTCTAATGCTAATTCGTCTGTATTTAAAATTTCATCTTTAATTGATCCAACTAATGCAAGTCTTAAACCAACCATCTGATCTTCAAATTTAGGCCATAAAATACCTGGTGTATCTAAAAGTTCTACATTTTTTCCCATGCGAATCCACTGTTTTCCTTTTGTTACACCTGGCTTATTTCCTGTTTTAGTAACTGCTTTTCCTGCATAAGAATTGATGAAAGTAGACTTTCCTACATTTGGAATACCTACAACCATTGCTCTAACAGGTCTATTTTTAATTCCACGTTTTCTATCTCTTTCAATTTTTTCTTTACAAGCTTCCATTATAATATCAGTGATTTTTTTGATTCCATTTTTTGTACGAGCGTCTAAGCTATACACAAAATATCCTTTTGATTCAAAATATTTTGCCCATCTATCACTTTGTCTTTTATCTGCTAAATCAGCTTTATTCATAAGAATTAATCTGAATTTATTTTTTCCTAATTCATCTATATCTGGATTTCTACTGCTAAGGGGAATTCTAGAATCTACAAGCTCTACTACTAAGTCGATCAACTTAATATCTTCCTGCATCTGTCTCTTCGCCTTAGTCATATGTCCTGGATACCATTGAAAATTCATGTAATTACCTCTCTTTCATCTTTAACGTTTTTAAATCTCACGGTGCATATCTCAGGCGGAGAATAAACTCCATCTGAGATAAAATATTTTTATTTAACTAATCCAAAATCGGAAAAAGGAACAACTCTTAACCATGCTTTTCCTTCAATATATTTAATATTTACATTCCCGATATTAGAATATCTACTATCCTCGCTATAATTTCTGTTATCGCCAAGAACGAAATATTCGTCTTTTTTAAGTTTAATTTTCTTTGATGCAACTCCTGGATTCTCTATTGAATCATATTCTCTTTCATCTTGATAAATCTTTCCGTTAACGTATACTGCACCATCTTTAATTTGAACAGTATCTCCTGGTGTCGCAACAACTCTTCTTAAATAATAATGAGATTTAGTGTTACCATTAGGCTTAAACACAACAATATCATTCTTTTTAGGTTTTCTAATTTTATAAATAAATTTATTAACAAAAACTTGCTGTTCATTTTTCAATGTATCTGTCATAGAATCACCTACTACAGCAACTCTTTTTCCGAAAAAATGAACGCAGGCAAATGCAAGTAACATTACAATTATAATCTCTGCAGTCCAAATGGCTACTTTTTTCATAAGTCCATAGTTAACTTTTCTTCTTCTTCTGTTAAAGTCTAACCCTTTTTTTCTTCTAAAAAGCATTTTAAATCTCCTTCAGTTTAGTCATAGTATTATATAAGAAAAAAGGCAGATGCCCTAAAGCATCTGCCACATTAAACAAAATTATTTAACGATTTCTTTAACCTTAGCTGCTTTACCAACACGGTCTCTTAAGTAGTATAATTTAGCACGTCTAGTTTTACCTCTACGTACAACTTCTACGTCAGCAACATTTGGTGAATGTACAGGCCAAGTTTTTTCTACACCAACACCGTTAGAGATTTTTCTAACTGTGAATGTAGCACGGTTGCTTCCACCCTGTTTTTTAATTACAGTTCCTTCGAAAATCTGAATTCTTTCACGATTTCCTTCTTTGATTTTGTTGTGTACTCTTACAGTATCACCTGTGTTAAACTGTGGAACTTCTGCTTTTAACTGTTCCTGTTCGATTTTTTTGATAATTTCGTTCATTTTGTGACCTCCTATTATTTTGATGTTCTTAATGTCAATATGACAACAGAGGACCATCTCTTTTTTGCACAATACAACATTAAGATATTATCACACTATGCATTTATCGTCAAGCTAAACTTAAAGAAAATACTATTATATTTTCTTTTGACTTATAGCCATTAGCATTTTTAATTGTTTCCTTAATTATTGCATTGTTAGCTGATTTGTTCCAAATTATTGGTAAGAGTTTCTCATCTTTTTGGCTATTTATAATTGCCGTTATAGTCATTTTAGCAAAGTTTTCTCCATCAAAGATCTCAATATCACTGCATATGTCTAGTCCATATTTTTTTAGTTGAATTTTAGCCAATTGATCTTGGGCATTTTCTACAACATTCCCACTAATCCTTGGATGTTTCATTCCTTTTATACTTAATCTAATATTTTGTGTATAAACATACTGTTCAAATTCTTCCATAGTATATGTCAAATTTTTGATATTTGAGTTTGATAGAATTTCTTCTAATTTCTTCTTTGCTTTCGAACCATGTACCACAATTTTTTCTAATTCTTTTCTTATATTTTTTATTTTATTCAAAGTTTTCTCTTGTAAATTAGCTGTTTTTGAAACGCAATCAAAAACTAACTGCAAAATTGTGTATTTATCATTTAAAGAACAATAAAAATAAATGTTGGTCTGAATGTCTTTTAAAAGGTACTCGCCTTCTGCCTTTAAAACAATCTCAGCCCTTCCTGTATCTATTAAAGAAATCATATCACTGTGATTAAGTTTATCTTCTTTTAATTTATCTAGACACATTTCATACTGTTTATACTTCTCATATAAGTCGTATCTACGCTCTTTTGTCCTTTTAATTGATTGATTTAATCTCCACTTTTCTACTTCTTTTTCATTTCCAGATAATATGATATCTGGCACTTTCTTATCATGCCAAACTTCTGGTCTAGAATACTGTGGATATTCTAAAAGGTTCTTATGGAAAGATTCGGTCTCAGCAGAAACTTCATTATGTAATACTCCAGGTACTAATCTAGACACTGCATCTATCATTACCATAGTGGCAAGCTCTCCGCCTGTTAACACATAATCACCAATAGATATGTAATCTGTAACAACTTCTTCTAAAACTCTTTCATCTATACCTTCATAATGTCCACATAGAAACACTAAATCATCGTACTTTGAGAGCTTTGCCGCTTTTTTCTGAGTAAATTGTTCTCCTTGTGGAGTCACATAAATTACGCGTTTTGTATGATTTTCCGGAATTTTATCTGCAACACTTTTATAAGCTTGATAAACAGGTTCTGCCTGCATAAGCATTCCTGCTCCTCCACCATAAGTGTAATCATCAACTTTATTGTGTTTATTGTTTGAGTAATCACGAATATTAACTGCTTCTATACTAATTTTGTTATTTCTAATTGCACGACCAGTTATGCTTGTGTTTACTCCATTTAAAACCATTTCTGGAAATAATGTCAAAACGTGAAAATTCATATTGCCTCCAAACTATCTTAATCCAGGTAAAAGATGCAAAATTGCATATCCTTCTTCTATATTAATCTCTTTAACGCATTCGTGTATTGCCGGAACTAATAAATCTTCTTCGCCTGCTTTTTTGATTATGTAAACATCATTAGCACCTGTCTGCAAAACATCAGCTATTTTACCTAAATCCTCACCTTCATCTGATTCAACTTTTAATCCTATTAAATCTGCGATAAAGAATTCATTTTCTTCTAATTCTACTGCATCCTCTCGTCTTACAAATAAGGATGCTTTTTTATATTTTTCTATATCATTTATATTATCAATACCCTTGAATTTAAGGATAACTAAATTCTTAAAGAATTTAACTCTTTCAACTTCTAAATCAAGTTGAACTTTTCCGTCATCAAGAATAACATTTTTCAATTTTTTAAATCTATTTACATCATCAGTTGTTGGGTAAACTTTTACCTCTCCTCTGATTCCATGTGTGCTTGTAATCACACCTACTTGTAACTTATCTTTCATGATAGGTCTCCTCTACAAATTATACCAACGAAAAAGACCGTCTCGAACGAGACGGTCGTAGGATTACTGCATAATTTCAACAATTACCTTTTTGTCTTCCTTTGAAGCAGCGGCTTTAACAACAGTACGTAGTGCCTTAGCAATACGTCCCTTCTTGCCAATTACCTTGCCCATGTCAGACTGTGAAACACGTAATTCCAAAACAATTGCTTTCTCATTCTCCGATTCTGTTACTTGAACATCATCTGGATAATCAACGAGCGATTTTGCAATTACTTCTACTAATTCTTTCATTACGTCCACCTCTCAAATCCTATTTTTCGATACCAGCATTTTTGAAAAGTCTAGCTACAGTCTCTGTTGGTTGTGCACCGTTAGATAACCATTTTTTAGCTAACTCTTCGTTTACATGATATTCACTTGGATCCTTAGTTGGATCATATGTACCGATTTCTTCGATGAATCTACCATCTCTTGGAGATCTTGAATCAGCTACTACGATTCTATAGAAAGGAGCTTTTTTCTGTCCCATTCTTTTTAATCTAATCTTTACTGCCATTTAATTTCACCTCCTAGTGTTTCTTTATGTGTCAAAAAACACATTTATGTTAAAAAGGAAGTCCTTTGAACAATCCTTTTTTACCACGTTTACCTTTGCCCATCATACCAGGCATCTGTTTCATCATTTTCTTCATCTGTTCAAACTGCTTAACAAGTTTGTTAACCTCAGAGATATCCACACCTGCACCTCTTGCAATTCTATGCTTACGGCTTGGGTTTAATAATTTTGGATTAGTTCTCTCTTCTGGTGTCATTGAGAAAATAATTGCTTCGATTCTAGACATATTCTTTTCAGCTTCGTCTGAATCTATATCTGGAAGTTTACCTCCGCCAAGTCCTAATCCTGGAAGCATTCCAAGAATGCTTGCTAAGCCTCCCATTTTTTTCATCTGACTCATAGACTCTAAGTACATCTCGAAATCAAATTCATTTTTCTTCATTTTTCTTTCGAGTTCTTTAGCTTTTTCTTCATCTATGGTCTCTTGAGCCTTCTCAATCATAGTAAGTACGTCACCCATACCTAAGATACGAGAAGTCATTCTATCTGGGTAAAATTGCTCTAAATCTGAGAGCTTTTCTCCCATACCAACGAATAAAATTGGCTTTCCAGTAACGGCTCTAATAGATAAAGCTGCACCACCTCGAGTATCACCATCTAACTTTGTGAGAACTACTCCATCAACTCCAACTTTTTCGTCGAAAGTACCTGCAACATTAACAGCATCTTGTCCTGTCATAGCATCAACTACTAAAACTGTCTGGTGTACGTCAACAGAGTTTTTAATCTCTACTAACTCATTCATCATGTCTTCATCAACATGTAAACGACCTGCTGTATCTATAATTAAAACGTTGCATCCTTCTTTTGTAGCATGCTGAACTGCTGCCTTGGCTATATCAGCTGGCTTATTCTTATCTCCCATTGTAAAGACTTCTACGCCTTGCTTTTCACCATTAATCTGCAACTGTTCTATAGCTGCCGGTCTATAAACATCACAAGCTGCTAATAAGACTTTCTTGCCCTTACTCTTAAGCTTACCTGCAATCTTTGCAGTTGTAGTAGTCTTACCTGCACCTTGTAAACCAACCATCATAATAATTGTGAGCTCTTTACCTGGTAAGAAACTAATCTCTGTAGTTTCTGAGCCCATAAGCTTGGTCATTTCTTCGTTAACAATCTTAATAACCATCTGTCCTGGATTAAGACCGTTCATAACATCTTGACCTATGGCTCTTTCCTGAACGCTCTTTGTAAACTGCTTTACTACACGGAAGTTTACATCGGCTTCAAGGAGTGCCATCTTTACTTCTCGAAGTGCCATCTTTACATCATCTTCTGTTAAGCGGCCTTTACTTCTTAAGTTTTTAAAAACACTTTGTAATTTTTCTGATAAACTATCAAATGCCATATTATAATTCCTCTATTATCTGATTTGAAATTGTTTCAATTTTATCTATAATCTCTGTCTTAGGATTACTCTTAAGCTCTTTTACTAACGCATGAATCTCTTCTACTTCTAACTTGATCGACATAAATTTACGAATCAAATGTAGCTTAGATTCAAACCCCTCGAGCTTCTTAGTGCAGCGCTTAATCATATCGCTGACACCTTGTCGTGTAATGTCTCTCTCTTCTGCTATCTCACCTAGAGATAAATCATTAAAGACAAAATCTTCATACACTTGGCGCTGATGCTCATTAAGCAATTCGCCATAAAAATCATATAAAAAAGCCTGTTCTATCTTTTCTTCCATGTCAGTCACCTATGATAGAATATCATAGCCGTCAAATGATGTCAAGTATTTTTTCTTGATAGAACAGACTTTCGTTTTATTTTTTTGATTGTTTAATAATTTTTATTAGTTCTGTTTTTTATTTAGTTATTTTTTTAGTTCCTATCATTCAGCTTTCAATATTCTAATCAAAGAAGTCTGAGAATGGATCACTATATTCATCTGAATCGCTACCGGAATCTCCATATGAATTGCCATCTTCTCTTCCTGAATCATTGCCTGAATCTCCAAACCAACGATTTCTTGAATCATCATCACTCGAACCATTTCTATCTGATCCATTACCGTCTGAACCATCTCTACCTAATCCGTTGTCATTTGATTTTCCGCTATTTGAATCATTTTTTGTTGATGAAGAGCCCTGTTCAATCATTTTACCTACGCTTTTTTTAACTGTATTAATTGGTATTGCAAATCCCATACCTTCTACACTACTATCTGCGTATTTTGATGAATTGATTCCAATTACTTCGCCTTTTGAATTCAATAATGCGCCACCACTGTTACCTGGATTTATTGCTGCATCAGTTTGAATCAACTTATTTGTGTAATTTTCTTTTGTTTCATCATCCTGAACTGTAACTTCTCTATTTACTGCACTTATAATACCTGTTGTAACTGATTGTCCAATTCCTAAAGCATTTCCAATTGCGATAGTATTTTCACCAACTTTAAGTTCATCTGAATCTCCTAAAGTTGCAACTTTGATTGCTTTTTTAGTTTTATCAGATAATTTAGATAATTTAATTTTAACTACAGCTAAATCTGTACTTGGATCAGTTCCTTGAATAGTTGCTTCTGCAGTTTTATCATTTACAAATTGTACTGTTAACTTTGAGGCACCTTCTACAACATGATTGTTTGTTGCAATATATAAGTATTCGCCATCATCTTTAACAATTATTCCGCTACCAGCGCTTTCGCTTTGACCACTTTTTCCAAAAGAAAAAATATCATCTACGCTAGTTTCGCTAACGTTTGTAATGGCAACAACTGAAGGCATTACATTATCAACAACGTCAGAAACTTTAGCATTTGAAATCTCTTTTGATGTGCTTAATGTCTCTGCTTGTTGTGTTGACTCTCCATTTGCTGATTTGTCTATATGCTTATTATATACATACTGTGTACCAGCAAATGTGCCACCTGATATTACGCCAAATACCAATACAATCGATAAAGTCTTTACTATTTTGTTCATAAAACCTTTTCTTTTCTTATCGTACATAAATAACACCCTCTCAATTCTCTATCATTCTTAAGTATAATTTACCAATTATTTTTGTCGAAATGTTGTGACTTTTCTAACAGTAAAGTGTTTTTTATGTGACAGTTTTGTGAAACGCTTTTACCTATTACAGATTAGTCTGTACTGTTTTAGGATTATAGCCATTTTTTTCTAATTCTTTTAAAATCGCATTTTTATGTTCTGTTCCAAAACATTCTAATGTAATTCTTAATTCAACAGCTGCGCTTCTGTTTGTTGTAATAAATTGGTTGTGCTCTAGTTTGATTACATTTCCATTTGTTTTCGCAATTATATCTGCCACTTTTGACAATTCTCCTGGCTTATCCGGCAAGAGAACCGATGTTGTAAATATTCTATCTCTAAAAATAAGACCATGTTGTACTACAGATGACATTGTTATAACATCCATATTACCACCACTTAAAATAGATACTACTCTTTTTCCCTTTACTTTAAGATGTTTTAGTGCTGCCACTGTTAACAATCCTGAATTTTCTACTATCATTTTATGGTTTTCTACCATATCTAAGAAAGCTACTATTAATTCATCATCCTCTACTGTAATAATTTCATCTATATTTTTCTGCAAATATGGAAAAATTTTACTTCCTGGAGTCTTAACTGCTGTACCATCTGCAATTGTATTAACTGTTGGTAGTGTTGTTACTTTACCATTTTTTAAAGATTCCTTCATACATGAAGCTCCGGCAGGCTCTACTCCGATCACCTTTATCTTAGGATTTAATAGTTTTGCTAAAGTAGATACTCCTGTTGCAAGACCGCCACCTCCAATAGGCACTAAAATATATTCCACTAATGGAAGTTCTTTAAAGATTTCCATTGCAATACTTCCTTGGCCAGTTGCAACTTGTAAATCATCAAATGGATGAATAAATGTATATCCTTCTTTTTTGGCTAATTCTAACGCATATGCACATGCTTCGTCATATACATTTCCATGCAATACTACTTCTGCACCATAACTTTTAGTTCTATTTACCTTTATAAGTGGTGTTGTTGTAGGCATAACAATTACTGCTTTTGCATTATAGCATTTTGCAGCGTAGGCTACACCTTGTGCATGGTTTCCTGCTGACGCAGTAATTAAACCTTTTTTTCTTTCATCCTCTGATAATGTACTAATTTTATAGTAAGCTCCTCTTACTTTATAAGCACCTGTAAACTGCATATTTTCTGGTTTTAAATAAACCTTATTGCCTGTTTGCTGGCTAAGATAATCACTATACACTAATTTAGTTTCAAGTGTTACTTCTTTGACTTTTTCACTAGCTTCTTCAAATTTGTCCAATGTCAACATATTTTTATTCCTTTCTCATTAAATATAATCCTAATAATGTTTTCACATTTTATATTAAACTAATGGGCTGTCATAAGACTGCCCACTAGTAATAAACTAAACTCTAAATATTTACTCCTACTCTTCACTTTTTACATCGAATAATGCATTAATGAAATCATCTGCATCAAATCTCTGTAAATCATCAATTGTTTCTCCTACACCAATATATTTAACTGGTACAGAAAGCTCAGACTGGATTGCAACGGCAATACCACCTTTTGCAGTTCCATCCATTTTTGTTAAAACAATACCTGTAATATTTGCTACATCCGAAAACTCTTTTGCTTGAGCTAATGCATTTTGTCCTGTTGTAGCATCTAATACTACAAGTGTCTCTTTATAAACTCCTGCGTACTCTTTTTCGATTATACGATTGATTTTGCCAAGTTCGTTCATAAGATTCTTTTTATTATGAAGACGTCCTGCTGTGTCTACTAATAAGATATCTGCATTTTTTGCCTTAGCTGAAGCTACTGCATCATATACAACTGATCCTGGATCAGCTCCATCTGTTCCACCAATCATATCAACTCCTGAACGGTTAGCCCATTCTTTTAATTGATCTCCTGCTGCTGCTCTAAATGTATCTGCTCCGGCAATAACTACTTTTTTGCCTTCTGCTCTAAATTTTCCAGCTAACTTACCTACAGTAGTTGTTTTTCCTACGCCATTTACACCAATAATCAATACAACAGATTTTTCTTCTTCAAATCTATAAGCTGTTTCTCCAACCTGCATTTGATTCTTGATACTGTCAATTAAAAGTTGCTTACATTCTTTTGGATCTTTTATGTGCTGTTCCTTTACTTTATCTCTTAAGTCATCTAAAATCGCCTCTGTGGCACGAACTCCGAGATCTCCCATAATCAAGATTTCTTCTAACTCTTCATAAAAATCCTCATCAATACTTGAGAATCCACTAAACACACTATCTAATCCAGATACGATATTATCTCTTGTCTTTGTAAGTCCTTCTACAAGTCTTTTAAAAAAGCCTTTTTTCTTTGGTGCCTTTTCTTCCATTTGACTCATATTTGACTCAAGATTTTGTTCTATATTTTTTTCAAAATTGTTTCCCATAAATTTTTCCTTTCAATTGTAGCTCTATTCAGATAAAGAATTTTCTATAAGGTCAACTGATACAAGTGTAGATACACCTTTTTCTTGCATTGTTATACCATATAATCTATCTGCTGCATTCATTGTACCACGTCTGTGAGTAATTACAATAAATTGAGTGTTTTTTGTTAAATTATCTAAATAATTTGCATATCTAGAAACGTTAGAATCATCTAAAGCAGCCTCTATCTCATCTAACAAACAAAATGGCGATGGTTTAAGGGTCTGAATAGCAAATAATAAAGCAATTGCTGTAAGTGCTTTTTCTCCACCTGATAATTGCATCATATTCTGCAGTTTCTTTCCTGGTGGTTGAGCAATAATATTAATGCCACACTCTAAAATATCTTCGTCTTCCATCAATTCTAATGAACCTTTTCCACCACCAAATAGTTTTTTAAAGGTTTCATTGAATTTTTCTTGAATTTCTTTAAATTTCTCGGCAAACTGCTTTCGCATTCCAGTATCTAAGTCTTCTACTATTTCAACTAGTGATGCTTCCGCTTTTATGATATCGTCATGCTGATTTCTAAGGAATTCATATCTCTTTGATATCTCTTTATATTCCTCAATTGCATTAACATTTACTGATCCTAATTTTTTAATCTCATCTTTTGTCTGTAAAACTAATTTTTTAAGTTCTGCTTCGTTATTGTATTCTTCATTTCTAAATTCTAAAGCATGATGTGGTGTTAATTCATATTCTTCCCACATGTAATTAGTTTTTCTATCTAAATCTTCCTTCAATTTTTCTTTCTTTGAATTTAATCGGAAAATTTCTTTATCTAATTGACTTAATTTGCTTGTAACTTCTTCTTGATTTTTGAAAAAGTCTTTATGATTTTTTGAAAGTTCTTCTCTCTTCTTAGTACTTTCTTCTAATGTTTTTTTCCATTCCTCATAAGCATTAGATGAGTTTGCAATTGTTTTTTTAATTTCTTCTATTTCAGTCTTTTTGCGTTCGATATCACCTTTTGCTAATTTGGCATTTTCTACAAGGTCAACTTTTTCTTTATCTAATTTAGCGATTTCGTCTGTTATACGCTTAATATTTTCCTCAGAAAAGCTTTCTTGCTGGCGAATATTTGCTTCCTCTAATTGTGCCTTTGCTAAATTTGCTTTAGCGACTTCTTCTTTATTCTTTGCTTCTTCTATCAATTTTTGTAAATGCAAGCTACTATCATCTAATTCTTTTTGTCTTATTTTTGAATTAGCAATTTCTTCTTCAACTGCTTTTTTACTTTCGTTGATTTCTCGAAGCTGTTTTTCTATTTTTGTATTTTCTTCTTTAAGTGAAGCATAAATGTCGTCACTTTTGATTCTTTGTTCACTAGCCCTTTTATAATTAAGTTCAGCTGTATTCTTTTCTAGATACAACTCTTGTAATTGCTGTCTAAGGCTATCATTCTCCTCAGCATTAAGAACTTTAGCAGTTTCAATGTCGCCTCTTCTTAAAATAAGTTCTTCTTTTTCTTTCTTATTTTTGGCAATTAGTTCTTCTAACTCTTCTATCTCACGTTTACGAGATAAAAGATTTGAATTGTTCTTAAATGCACCACCTGACAAAGATCCACCAGGACTTAAATACTCTCCTGAAAGAGTAACCATATGCATTGAATAATGAAATTTTTTGGCAATTGCTAGTGCATTATCTACGTTGTCTACGACAACTACACGACCAAGTAAATAAGCACAAATATCTTTATAAATTGGATCGCAAATAACTAATTCATTTGCCATTCCAATTGCACCTTTACATTTTAGTGCTTCTTCACTTTTAGGATTCGATTTTCCTGTTACACTAACAATAGGCAAAAATGTGGCCCTACCATATCTATTTTTCTTTAGGTATTCAATCATTTCCTTAGCGGTTTGCTCATCTTCTGTTACGATATTTTGAACATTACCACCTAAGGCTGTTTCTATAGCTACTTCGTACTTTTTCTCTGCCTTAATCAAATCTGATACTACACCATGAATCTTAGGATTTGATTCCTTTTGCTCCATAACTCTTCGAACACTATTACCAAACCCTTCATAACGTTCAGCAATATTTTTTAACGATTCTAATTTTGATTCTGCTTTATGGTACTCAATACTATTTTTTTCGATTTCTTTTGCATTTTCTTGCAATTTATTTGTCCATGAAGCAACCTTTTTTTCAACTTCACGCTGTTTAGCTTTAAGGTCTTCTACATTTTTAGTAACTACATCTAATTTTTCTTTATAAATTGCAATGTTAGACTCTAAATCTTCCTCTTCACTTTTTTTAGCTAAAAGACGTTGATTTAATTGAGCCTTTCTAATGTTAATCTGCTCAATAAGAGTTTGATTTTTTTGTTTTTTTCCTTCTATAGAAACTTTATTATTAATTATGTCTAAAATTTCTTTTTGCACTTTTGATAAAGCTTCCGTATTATCTCTTACCGTACTTTGTACTTCATCTAAAGCCTTTGAAAATTCTTTACGTTCGTTTGATATTTTTTCAATTTTAGAATCAACTTCAGCTTTTTGAGTTGTGTATTCTTCCATAGACTTAAGACGTTCTTTTTTATCATTTTCTATGGATTCTAGGCGACTTTTCAAATGTTCATCAGTTGTTTCAGCAGTATGAATTTGTTCATTTAAAACATTGATTTGACCTTCTAATTTATTTTTTGTAAGAGAAGCATTATTTATATTCTCTTTTGTCTTATTGATGAGTTCATCAATGTCTTCTATCTCTTTTCCAACTTTTTCGTACTCAGTCTTAATAGACTGATACTTATGATTTGTTTCTTGCTGTTCGCCATCTGCTATTTGGAATTTTTCTTCTACCTCTTTTTGTTCTTGTATAATATGTTCATTTTCCATTAAAAACATATTTACTTCGAATGTTTTAAGTGTTTCCTTCTTTTTAAGATACTCTCTTGCTTTTGTTGATTGTTCCTCGAGTGGTCCAACTTGTCTTTCTAATTCTGCCAAAATGTCATTGACACGTACTAAATTTTCTCTTTCTTCTTCTAACTTACGTTGAACGGTGTTTTTTCTCTTTTTATATTTTACAATTCCAGCAGCTTCATCAAAAAGTTCTCGTTTTTCTTCTGGTTTTCCGCTAAGTATCTTATCAATTTGGCCTTGCCCTATGATAGAATATCCTTCTTTTCCTATACCTGTATCATAAAAAAGCTCAGATACATCTTTCAGACGACATGGGCTTCCATTAATAAGATATTCACTTTCTCCAGAGCGATAAACTCGTCTTGCCACTGTAACTTCTTCATACTCTATGGGAAGTTTGTGATCTGAATTATCTAAAGTAATTGCAACGTATGCATAGCTTAAAGGTTTACGGTTTTCTGTTCCAGCAAAAATTACATCTTGCATGGATGCTCCCCTTAATTGCTTCGCACTTTGTTCACCAAGCACCCAGCGTACCGCATCTGCAACATTACTTTTTCCACTTCCATTTGGTCCGACAATGCCTGTAATACCTTTATGAAAATCAAAAACTATTTTGTTGGCAAAAGATTTAAATCCCTGAACCTCTAAACTTTTTAAATACATTCTTTATCCCCTTATGTCTGGTTTTAGTTTAATTAAAGCTTGATATGCAGCCTGTTGCTCAGCTGCCTTTTTAGTATGACCATTACCCACTGTTATAACTTCTCCATCAATTAATGCTTCAATTGTAAAGTTTTTATCGTGATCTGGTCCTTCCTCTTTTATTAATTTATATTCTAAACATTTATGTTCACCCTGAACAACTTCCTGTAAGATAGTCTTGCTATCATAAAAGAGTTGTTTGTGTTCTATATCTGATAAAATAAATTTATTAATAAACTCTTTTGCGCTAGCAAAACCACCATCTAAATAAATGGCTCCAATTACAGCTTCTAAGGCATCCGATAAAATAGATTTTCTTTTTCTTCCACCAGTTTTATCTTCACCATTACCTAAATAAAGATATTTTCCTAGGTCAATATCCTCTGTACAAAGCGCTAGAGTTGGTTCACATACCATACTCGCTCTGAGTCTTGTTAATTTTCCTTCAGGAACATCTGTATGTTTTAAATATAAGTATTCACTTGAAACTATTTCTAAGACTGCATCTCCTAAAAACTCAAGTCTTTCATTATCTGACAATTTTTTCATTTTTTTCTCATTTGCATAAGAACTATGTGTTAATGCCTGTCTAAGAAGTCCTTCACTTTTAAATGTATAGCCTATTTTTTCTTGAAATTCTTTTAATTTATTAGCCAAGGTTCTTTCTCCTTTATATCTTTTTTACAACATACACCCACCATTAGCCTAGTTTCTCTAATAGGTGGGTGTATTATCACTTTTAATAATTATACATTAATCTTGGTTATTGATAACAGCTTTAATTTTTTCTACTGCATCGCCAACTGTTTTAATGCTTTCAGCTTCTTCATTTGGGATTTCAATGTTAAATTCTTCTTCAATTCCCATGATAATCTGAAAAACATCTAATGAATCTGCGCCCAAATCATCAACAAATGTTGTATCCATCTGAACCTCATTCTCTTCAACATTTAAAACTTCGACAATAATGTCTCTAATTTTTTCAAATTCCATAGCTTTTTCCTTTCCATTCACCTTTTGATTTATTCTTCTTCTTTGGATGAATTAACTATTCTTTCTTTTATTTTTCCATTAATATCTTGCTCTTTAAATGCAACGCACTGTAAAATAGCGTTAGTAATTTCTTTTGCTTTAGAACTTCCATGAGTCTTAACTACAAGACCATTTAATCCAAGCAAAGGAGCTCCGCCATATTCTGTTGCATCAAAGGCTTTTAATGTCTTTTTAAGGGCTGGTTTCGCAAGTAATGCTCCGATTTTGCTCTTCACTGTACTCATTAAACCTTTTTTTATAACTTTAATAAGAGTTGTGCTTAATCCCTCATATAATTTAAGAATTACGTTACCTGTAAATGCTTCACATACAATTACGTCTGCATCTCCATTAGGAATATCTCTTGCTTCAATACTTCCTACAAAATTAATATCTTTACATTCTTTAAGTTTAGGGAATGTCTCTTTTACAAGGGCATTACCTTTTTCTTCCTCTGCACCAATATTAACAATTGCAACTCTAGGATTCTTAATACCTACTACGTTTTCCATATATATTGATCCCATCTTTGCAAATTGTAAAAGATGAGATGCTCTTGCGTCTACATTTGCACCGCAATCTATCAATAAAGAAACACCTTTTTCAGTTGGGATAAGTGGTGCAAGAGGTGGTCTCTCTATACCTTTAATACGGCCTACTATAACCTGTCCTCCAACTAATACCGCACCTGAACTTCCTGCTGAAACAAATGCATCTGCGTTTTTTTGTTTTACTAAATTCATACCTACAACAATTGAAGAATTCTTTTTTCTTCTGATTGCCATTACAGGTGGCTCTGCCATCTCAATCACCTCAGGAGCATCTACAATTTCTATCTGCTCTTGTGGATATGAATATTTTTTCAATTCTCCCTCTATAACCTGTTGTTGTCCAACTAGAAGGATTTTGATGTCGTTACGTTCTTTTACAGCGTTAATAGCACCTTTTATAACCTCAACTGGAGAATTATCTCCACCCATAGCGTCAAGTGCTACTGTAGTAATATCTTGCATAACCTCTCCTCCTTACATATCTAATAGAAAATATACTATAACTCAATTCATAAATCAAGGAAAAAGTGGTATATAATAGCAAAAGACCTCCCAGACATCGAATCTGGAAGGCCTCATATCAGCTAAAACTAGTTTGTTTCAACGATGGATTTCATTGCATAATATCCACAACTTTTGCAAACTCTGTGTGGGATCATAAGTTCTCCACAATTGCTGCATTTTACTAAGTTAGGAGCTTTCATTTTCCAGTTTGCTCTTCTCTTATCTCTTCTTCCTTTAGAAGATTTATTCTTTGGACAAATAGACATTTGCTTACACCTCCTTAAATTTATTAAATACGTCTTGGATTGCTGCCATTCTTGGATCAAGCTCTGTTCTCTGGCAATCGCACTCTCTAATGTTTAAGTTTGTTCCACAAACTTTACAAATTCCTTTGCAATCGTTTTTACATAGAACTTTCATTGGCCAGTTCACCAAAATTTCGGCGTAGACAAGCTTATCTACATCCAAATTGAATCCAATCAGGTAGTCTGTTGTTTCCATATCTTCATCAACAGCAGAACCATTATCTATTTTAAGTTCTTTGTCAATGCTACATTCAATAGCTGTTGGAACTGTCTCCAAGCATCTACTACACGGTATGTCAAGTGTTAGCTTAACTTCACCCTTAATCGAAATCTTATCATTCTCGATATTCTTCAATGTAAGAGTTACCGGTTCTTTTTTACGAATAGGAAAATCACCTAATCGTGACTTTATCGAAGTCATTTCAATCTCGACCGTATGGGTCTCTTCTTTGTTAATTGTTTTAAATAAATCTGAAAAACTTAATATCACTGTACTCTCCTATTCACACCTAAACAATTATACATATCGTAGTTTGTTTTGTCAATAACTATTTTACTAACGCAACAGTCTCTCGACAAATAGCAAGTTCTTCATTTGTAGGAATTACACAGACTTTAACTTTTGAATCATCTGCTGAAATTACAGCTTCTTCAGCCATTGTTGCGAAGTTAACTTCGTCATTCATTTTTACTCCTAAGTAATCGAAGTAGCTCATGATTTTTCCACGAAGTTTTCCTACATTTTCACCAATTCCTGCTGTAAATGCTACTGCATCAACACCATTCATTGCTGTTACATAAGAACCAATATATTTTGCAACGCGGTATGCAAATACTTCAATAGCAGCTGCACAACGTTTGTCGCCTTCACTAGCGCCTGCTCTTAAGTCACGGAAATCTGATGATTTTCCTGAAAGTCCCTGAAGACCTGATTTTTTATTAAGAACAGTCATTACCTCATCAATTGATAAGTTTTCTTTTTTAGCGATGAATTCCATAATAGCTGGATCAATATCGCCTGAACGAGTACCCATTACAAGTCCTTCTAATGGTGTAAGTCCCATTGAAGTATCAATACTCTTTCCATTAAGTACGGCACTTACTGATGCACCATTTCCTAAGTGAGCAACGATAATTTTAGAATTATTAATATCTAATCCAAGATATTCTGCTGTTCTCTTAGATACGAAGCTGTGGCTTGTTCCATGGAAGCCATATCTTCTTACTTTATATTTATCATAATATTCATATGGAAGTCCATATAAATATGCTTTTTCTGGCATTGTCTGGTGGAAGGCTGTATCAAATACACCTACCATTGGTACGTTTGGCATTAATTCTTTACATGCATTAATTCCGATTAAGTTAGCTGGGTTGTGAAGTGGTGCAAGATCATTACACTCTTCGATAGCTTTTAATACTTCTGGTGTTAAAACAGTTGATGATGAGAATTTCTCCCCACCATGTACGACTCTGTGTCCTACTGCATCAATCTCTGATAAGTCTTTGATTGCTCCTGTTTTTTCATTCTGTAATGCATCAAGTACAAACTGAATAGCTTGTTTATGTGTAGGCATTGCTAATTCTGAAATTTCTTTATCTAATCCTGCTTTTTGGTATACAAGTCTTCCATCAATTCCGATTCTTTCGCAAAGTCCTTTTGCAAGTACCTTCTCAGATTCTGAATTAATAAGTTGATATTTAAGTGATGAACTACCACAGTTAATTACTAATACGTTCATGTCTCTTCTCCTCTTTGTTCTATTTTTTTTACCCTCTATGCGTATAAATTCCCTATCCTTTATCAACGCATAGTACAAACACACAATTCAATTATAAACTCATTTTTCACCGCTTACAAGTCTAAAAAATATTTTTATTTTACGATAATAATGTTATTATGTATTTGTATGTTAAACTTAGCTTTATGACAGCTATTTATACATGGGGGTTTCTAACCATTTTCATATTTAATGGTTTTTTGCACATACTTTATTATCGACGAAGCGAGGTTTTTATATGAACGTTCTTGGCATAATTGCTGAATATAATCCATTTCATAATGGTCATAAATTACAGATAGAAAAATTAAAAAAAGAGACTAATTCCGATTTTTGCATAGTTGCTATGAGTGGCAATTTTGTCCAAAGAGGTACTCCTGCTATACTTGACAAATATACTCGTTGCCAAATGGCTCTTTCTGCTGGTGCTGATCTTGTTATTGAAATTCCAACAATTTTTGCATGCTCTTCTGCTGAATATTTTGCTCAAAGCGGAGTCCGTACATTGTTAAACACCGGCGTAATTACTCATATTGGTTTTGGTTCTGAGTGCGAAAACATTTCTATATTAAAAGAAATAGCCTCTATATTGTCTGATTTTTCTAATGTTGCTGAAGGATCAAACGAAGGCAAATTTGATTCAAAAATTAATTTTGCAGTTGCTAGAGAAAACTTTATAATGAATAAATTTAATTTTTCAAAATTTAACATTACAAAAGATGAATTACATTCTATATTAAATTCTTCTAACAATATTTTAGCTATAGAATATATAAAATGTTTAATTCAAAGCAACAGCTCTGTTACTCCGGTTGCTCTAAAGCGTGTTGGAAATGATTACAATGATGAAGAGATAACTTCTAGCTTAGCCTCTGCTACATCAATACGAAAGCTTTTAAATGCTTCTAACTATTGTAGCAGTATGCTTGTAGAAACAATGCCTGCTAGTTCTTTTCATCTAATTAAGGAAAATTTTGATGCATTAGTTTTTGATAATGATATTTCACAAATTTTATTATATAGGTTATTACAGGTTTATCATTCAAGGGATTCTAAAACTATTTTTTCAGTTTTTGCTGACTGCACCAATGACTTATCCAACAAAATTTGCAATAGTCTATACAATTATGAATCTTTTGATCAATTTCGATTAGCCTTAAAGTCGAAAGATATCACATATTCTAGAATTAGTCGTGTTCTATTACACATTTTACTTGATATAAGAAAAGAGGATTATTCCTTAGGCATTGCTTTAAACTATTCTCCATACCTAAGGGTTCTAGGTTTTAGGAAAGATTCCTCTAAAATTTTTAGTTTCATTAAACAGAATGGAGCCGTACCTATGATTACAAAAATGGCTAATTCAAGAAAAGAATTATCTAATGATGCTTTTAAAATTTTATCTAAGGATATTTTTGCTGGAGATATTTATTCTCAACTTTCAAAAAAAGGCGAACCCATTTCAAAAAATGAGTTCACCCAACAAATTGTAATTATTTAATTTGATTTATAATTTCTCGCGCTACTTCTTCATCTATAGGAGTAGCGTATAAATTATCACCAAAAACTACCACATCTCCAATTCCTTTTTGAAGAACAAATCTAAGCTTTCCATCTCTTACTTTTTTATCTGTGTATAATTTTTTCACTAAAATTTCTCTATCAATATAATTTGGAATTGTAGTTGGCAACTGAGCCTTTTCTAAAAGTTTAATAACTCTTTCTACATCCTTCTCTGTTACGTATCCAAGTTTTTTAGCCAAGAGAACTTCTGCTACTAATCCAATTGCTACTGCCTCGCCATGTAAAAGTTTGTAATCACTTGTTGTTTCAATTGCTCGACCTACTGTATGTCCTAGATTCAATATTTCTCTTAGTCCACTTTCTTTTTCATCTTTCATTACAACATTGTACTTTATTTTACAATTTTGTTTAGATATATAATCACATGCTTCTTTGTCAAATTCATAGATCTTTTCCATATTTTTTTCTAAAAATTCAAACATGGTGGCATCTGCGATACAAGCATGTTTTATTGTTTCTGCCATTCCACTTATCATTTCCCTTTTTGGAAGTGTTTTCCATGTATTTATGTCTATATATACCTTTTTAGGTTGATTAAATAAACCTATAAGGTTAGTTGCTAAGGGAGTATCAACTGCTGTTTTTCCACCAATTGATGCGTCTGCTGCCGCCAAAAAAGTTGTTGCATAGTTAATAAATGGAACTCCTCTGCCGTATGTGCCTGCTAAAAAACCTGCAATATCAGATACAACTCCACCGCCTACAGCTATTACACAACAATCTCGTCTATATCCTTTATTAAGCATTTCATCTTCTAGCCTAGCTTTAGTTTCTCGAGTTTTACTTTTTTCCCCTGCCTCAACAACAAAAATGTCTGATTTAAATCCGGCCTCTAAAACTTTAGTATAAATGTCTTTAGCATATAATTCATAAACATTTGAGTCGGTAATAATTGCAAATCTTTTAATTTTACCTACTAAACCTTCTTTTAAATCTAAAATCAATTCTTGAACCAAATCATGGCCTATAGAAATGTCATAACTATCATCTACTACCTTTTTTAAATTAACTCTAAACTCGCTCATAAATTCTCCTTTAACTAACAATTTCAAACGTTATTTATTTTTCAATAAATTCGTTTGCTAATAATTGTGACAATTTTTTTTATTTTACTAATTTCCGACAGCTTCTTTTGCTAATCTATCTGCCTCTTCATTACCTTCAATTCCTGAATGTCCTTTTACTTTTACGAATTGAATCTGTAACTTATCTGATATGGAAGAAACATAATCAAAATACTCTATTGTACCTTTTTTATTGCGCTTCCACTGTCCTGTTGCCCACATTTCAATTCCCATATAATCATAATATATTCTAATTTTTGGAATTCCTAATTCTACAGCTTTTTTCATAGCAGCCATACTTCCTAGAATTTCACCTGCAACATTTCGCATAGATGCCATTTCTTCATCTGTTCCGCTGTCTTGCAAAATTATTCTTTCACCATTATACACTAAAAATCCACCATATCCATACACTTTTGTTGCTGCATTAAATGAACCATCTACAAATGCATATGGTATATTTTCTGATTCTTCGATATTTTCTTCATTTCCGCCTACAAATTTTTGTGCTTCTTCTTTTGTAGGAAAGCTTTTAAAAATTGCCCCTTTATACCCTGTTACTTGCTTTTGACATTCAGCCCAAGTATTAAACACTCCTACTTTTCTTCCTTTTTTTACTGCATAAAATTTACTTGGCATAATCGTTCCTTTCTATTTCAAATTTCTCGCTCATCTACGCTTTGCTTTAAAGCTAGTGTCATCTCATCTAAGATATATTATAATCTAAGATATATTATAATCTGAGATGTATTATAATCTAAGATATATTATAATCTGAGATGTATTATAATCTGAGATGTATTATAATCTAAGATACATTATAATCTAAAAAAGATTGTAGCACTTCTATACAAGATACTACAATCTTTTTATTTGAATAAATTGACAAAATTTATTATTCTTCGTTCATTTTACTTAATTTCTTAGCTTGATCTGCTGCGATACATGCATCAATTATCTCGGCAATGTCACCATTCATAATCTTATCAAGTTTGTATAATGTCAAGTTGATTCTGTGATCTGTAACACGTCCCTGTGGGAAATTGTATGTACGGATTTTTTCTGATCTATCACCTGTACCAATTTGGCTTAATCTCTCTGCTGATTCTGCTGCCTGTTTCTTCTGCAACTCTAAATCGTATAATTTTGTACGTAAAAGTGCAAAGGCTTTAGCTTTATTCTGAATCTGAGATTTCTCTGTCTGACTATAAATAACAATACCTGTTGGGTAGTGAGTTAAACGAACAGCTGAATCTGTTGTATTTACACACTGTCCACCATTACCAGAAGCTCTCATTACATCGATACGGATATCTTTATCATTGATCTCAATATCTACATCTTCAGCCTCAGGCATAACTGCAACTGTAATTGTTGATGTATGGATACGACCTGCTGACTCTGTAGCTGGTACACGTTGTACACGGTGTACACCTGATTCATATTTCATCTTAGAATAAACACTTGGTCCGCTAAGCATAAAGTTAACTTTCTTCATACCACCAATACCAATTTCTTCTACTTCCATTGTC
Organism: Lachnospiraceae bacterium C7; assembly: GCA_900113385.1. Classification (GTDB taxonomy): domain Bacteria; phylum Bacillota; class Clostridia; order Lachnospirales; family Lachnospiraceae; genus Roseburia. Next base: position 69,419 of record FOPE01000004.1, on the reverse strand, counting down.
TCTACTTTCCAGCCTTGAGACTCTGCATAGTGAAGATACATTCTATATATTTCAGCAGCAAATAATGCAGCCTCGTCTCCACCTGCTCCTGAACGAATCTCAACGATAACGTTTTTGTCATCGTTAGGATCTTTTGGAAGAAGTAAAATCTTAAGTTCTTGAGCTAATTTTTCAACTTCATCTTTAGATTCATTTAATTCTTCTTTAGCAAGCTCTCTCATTTCTTCGTCAGTCTCCATCTCAAGAATTTCTAAAGAATCTTCGATATTTTGCTGACCTTCTTTATATTTTTTATAAGTTTCAACGATTGGCATTAAATCGCTTTGTTCTTTCATAAGTTTACGAAAACGATTAGGATCATTAGCAACATCTGGTTCACTTAATGTATTCATCAATTCTTCGTAATGTCTTACTGTATCATCTAACTTATCAAACATACTACTTATATTCCTTTCTGTATCTTTAAAACTTAAAACTTTTAAATCTATTTTAATAAAAATATATAATTATAGCTATACATTAAAGTAGCTAAAGAGCTAAATTGCCGACTACAACTCTATCATTGCCAGCAAGATCTTTAATAACTTCTACATTCTTATAATCTGCTCTATTCATCATTGTAGAAACACTTTTTCCTTGATCATAACCTATTTCAAAAATAAGTATTCCGCCTGGATTTAAGTATTCCTTTGCAGAAGTAATTATTCTATCATAAAAATATAACCCATCCTGTTTGCCATCTAGTGCTTCCATTGGTTCAAACATTGCGACTTCTGGCATTAATGTTGGGATTTCTTCTGTTTTTATGTATGGTGGATTAGACACTATCATGTCATATTTTCCATTAACATTTTCAAAAAGATTACTTTTTTCAAATGTTGCCACAACATCATTAAGTTTTGCATTTTCTTTAGCAACATTAACTGCTTTTTTTGAAATATCAACACCAGTTCCTGTTGTATCTTTTGAATTTTTTAAGATGCTAATTAGAATACATCCACTTCCCGTGCACATATCTAAAATATTCATACCTGGCTTAATCTTTGACAATGCCTCATCAACTAATGTCTCTGTATCTTGTCTAGGAACAAGCACAGAACTATTAACTTTAAAATCTAACCCATAAAACTGCTGTTCTCCAGTTATATACTGAAGTGGCACTCTCTCAGCTCTCTTTTTTAGAACGGACTCGTACTCATTTAATAAATCTGAAGATACCTCGTCCTCCATATGCATGTAATAATAATTACGATCTATTTTGCATGCCATTTCAAGTAAAAGCCATGAATCATTTTTAGCATCTACAATCCCCGCTTTATGCAAACACTCAATTCCTTCGTTTAAAGCTTCTCTATACGTCATACATTTTGTTCCTTTTGCCATTCTTTCCAGTCGAAAACCGCCTCTACTGAAGCTATTCCTACTTCTATCATATCATCATCTGGCTCCTTAGTTGTAAGTCTTTGTAGCCAAAGACCTGGAGCGCTCAAGATATTAACTAATAAATTATCACCCTTACCTGCTAACCTAATAAATTCGTATGAAACTCCTGCAATAATCGGAATACACACTAATCTTAATACTAACCTAGCAATATGGGATTTAAATTGTATAAACATAAAAAATACCATACTAATAATCATAACTATAAGCAAAAAGCTTGTTCCACATCTCTTATGGTGCTTTGAGCTTTTGCGCACATTATCAACATTAAGTTCTAATCCATGTTCTATGCAATTAATACACTTATGTTCTGCGCCATGATACATGAATACTCGTTTTATATCTGGAGTAAGAGAAATAATTGCAATGTAACCCACAAAAATCATTAACCTTATAAGACATTCTATAAGAGTAATAATCGTCTTAGAGCCTATCATTTTTTCAAAGAAAATAGAAAAAACATATGGTAACACAAAAAATAATAATATTGAAAACACTATTGAAAAACAAAGTGTTGCCCCCATTAATTTTTTATCTTCTTTATTTTTTTTTAGATTATATGCATCTAATTCATCCTTGGATAAGCCTTTCTTCTTGCATTCCTCTTCTTCATCTTCATAAAAAGAAGCGGAATACATAAGTGTACTAGTTCCTAAATACAATGAATCAATAAAACTCATTACGCCTCTGATTATTGGTAATTTTTTTATTGTTTTATTTTTTATCAGTCCTTGATATTCTGATATTTTAACTTCTATTTCATCGTCTGGCTTTCTAACTGCTACTGCATACTGATCTTGGTTACGCATCATTACGCCTTCCATAACAGCTTGTCCGCCGACTCCTGAATATTTCATAAACACCCTCCATTCATAAGCCAACCTACTTTCAAGCCTCTTGTCCCCTACGCTTTACTTAGAGGCAAGGATAATCTCTTCTGAGATATAGCTTCTATTATCAGATACAACTTTTCTTCTGAGATATAGCCAATTGTATTATAGCATAAACTATAAATAAGTAAACTTATAAATATCGGAAAACTATCACAGAACATTTTAACTCAGTGATAGCAAAGCTACCTCTGAGTTAAATTTCTGCTAAACAAAAAGGTTGAGATTAGATAACCTCAACCTTATAAATAACTGCATAATTTTATTTAATGCCGTATTTCTTATTGAACTGTTCGATACGTCCGCGAGCTTTGTTAGCTTTCTGCTGTCCTGTGTAGAATGGATGACATTTTGAACAAATTTCAACGTGAATCTCTGGTTTTGTAGAACCTGTTACGAATGTGTTACCACAGTTACATGTAACAGTTGCCTGATAGTAATCTGGATGGATTCCTTTTCTCATGCTTTTCACCTCTTTTATAATCTTATCGTATATATATGCTTCATTCTTCTATACCCGTATGCCCGATCCGCATATGATACTTATTGCGAAGAACGACACTTGCGTCCGTTTACATCCCGATAAACAGCAATATAATCATATCATGCTTTATATCAAAATGCAACTAAAATTTTATTGTTTTTGCTTTCAAGACGCATTCATTATTATTTTTTGTGGTGTTAAACAAGTTTAGAATCATCTCAGATGCTTCATCTGCCTTAAGTCCTCTTAAGCCTTTTCTCATTTCATCTACTGCCATAAATTCATCATTACTTAACAACAAATCATCTCGTCTTGTACTTGATTTTGAAATATCAATAGCAGGGAATATTCTCTTCTCTGAAAGTTTTCTATCAAGAACCACTTCCATATTACCTGTTCCTTTGAATTCCTCAAATACAACATCATCCATACGACTTCCTGTTTCAACTAATGCTGTAGCAAGAATAGTAAGACTTCCGCCTTCTCTCATTTTTCTGGCTGCACCAAAGAATTTCTTAGGCATATGAAGTGCAGCTGGATCTAAACCACCTGATAGTGTTCTACCGCTAGGCTGAACAGTTAAGTTATATGCTCTTGCTAATCTTGTAATACTATCTAATAAAATCATTACATCCTGATGATGCTCTACTAAACGTTTTGCTCTTTCAATAACCATTTCAGAAACACGTTTATGATGTTCTGGCAATTCATCGAATGTTGAATAAATAACTTCTACGTTCTTTCCTTCAATTGACTCCTTGATGTCTGTTACTTCCTCTGGACGTTCATCGATTAACAAAATAATTAAATGCATCTCTGGATTATTTTTTGTTACAGACTTAGCAATATCTTTTAATAATGTTGTTTTACCGGCTTTTGGCTGAGATACAATCATACCTCTTTGGCCTTTACCTATTGGCGAAATCAAATCAACCACTCTCATAGCAAGGCTACATCCCGGTCTTTCTAAATGAATTCTTTCGTTAGGGAATACAGGTGTCAAATCTTCAAAACTTGGTCTGCTAACAGCTTCTGCTGGTGTATATCCATTAACAGTTGACACATATAATAATGCTGAGAATTTTTCTGATTGTGACTTAATTCTAGTGTTACCACAAATAATATCACCTGTTTTAAGATTAAATCTTCTAATCTGTGATGGAGAAACATAAACGTCCTCATCGCCTGGTAAATAATTGGCAGATCTAATAAATCCAAATCCATCTGGCATAACTTCAAGAATACCGTTTGCTGTATATCCGCTATCTAAGTCATTGCTTTCTTCTTTGACTTGTTCTTCATATTCTTGATGCATATTATTTTTATAATTTCTACCATCATTACGGTTGTCATTATAATTGTTATTTCTATGTTGTGGTCTATCTTGTGAACGATTGTTTCTACGATTGTCAAATTGATAATTATCGTTTTTTCTTCTTGGATTAAAACGATTATTAATGTGATTATTTCTAGAGTAATCATTCTCACTTTCGTCTGAGTAACTGATCTCTACTGTATTATTTTTTTTGTTTCTAAACTCTTCATGTCTACTATTTGTGTCTTCGTTTCTGCTGTCTTCACGATGATTATCTTCTTTTCTATTATCGTGTTTTTCTTCCCTTTTTACATTTTCAATTTTCTCTTCGTTTTTTCTATCATTGCTAGATGCTTCTAAGTTTTCACTTTTATCTGCTTCGATAAGTCGATCTATTAAGTCACTTTTCTTTAAAGTTGAAAAACCTCTTAATTTTCTAGCTTTTGCAATCCCTTTAAGACTTGCAAGTGATAGAGTTTCATACTTTTCGCGCATAACTCAATCTCCAATCTTTTCTTTTATACATATTAATTTATTAACTCTTTAAAGCAAACCAAACACATACTCCTATTAATATTAATTTAAATTTGAATCAAAAAAGTAGCTCGTTATAGCAAAACCACCTAATTAAACTTTTAAAAAAAACATCTGGGAAACTGTCTGACTTGACTTCGAACTCTTAAAAAAGAGTTGAACTGTAACACAAATTAAAATCCTTTCTCTTGATTTACAGATTTAATCATGTTACTATATTTTCTAGAAATAGTGTAACAGATTTTTTTTTTTATTTCAACACTATTTTATAATTTAGTTTATTTTATTGGAGGTATCCATGGCTGAACCAAACACAATCTATAAGCTTACTATTTTAAGTATGCTTGACAAAATTGACTTTCCGCTTTCAAACTCTCAAATAGCTAACTTTTTTTTAGACGCGGATTATACGTCATATTTTAATGTTCAGGAAATCATACAAGATTTAGTGGGTGCAGGACTTATTTTAAGCAACCACACACATTCGAATACTTTATACTCGCTTACTGAATCTGGATCCGAAACTCTTGAATTTTTTAGAGACAAGATATCTGACGCAATAGAAAATGATATCTTGAAATATTTTGAAAAGAACCAATTAGAATTAAAACAAAACAACTCTGTTAGAGCTAATTACTATAAAACTGACAATCAAAAATATGCTGCACATCTTCAGGTTTTTTCAAAGGATCAAGCTGTCATTGACGTTACATTAGTTGTTCAAACTCAGGCCCAAGCTAATGCAATATGTACTAACTGGAAAGATAAAAATACTGATGTATATGAATTTTTGATGGATAACTTATTACAATAAGTTTTATCCATCGATTCCATATTACATATGCATTTATAATAAAAAATGCCTAGCTCGTTAAAATTTCTTATAACTCTTTGTTATAATTCATTTTAATCTGCTAAGCATTTTTTTATGTTTATTATTTTTTTTATTATTTTTTTTACTTTTGTTTATTACTTTTTGTTTATCTTTTTAATATATTTGTTTATTATTTTTTAAATTGCATTTTAATACTGTATCAACCCACATGATACAGAGTTGTCATGTTTTATTAGTAGTGTGTTTATTATTTATTGTTGTCTATCGTTTATTGTTGTTGATAATTAGTATTTATTGTTTATCGTTGTTATTTACTCATGTTATTTGTTTTTCTTTGGTTTACTTTTTTTATTTTCTCGTTTTTTATTATCACTTGATTTTGTTTTAGATTTTGATTTGGCCTTTGATTTAGTTTTCTTCTTTTGAATACTATAACCAAATTTTCCTAATTTTTCACCTAATGCAAAATACTCACCATGAGAATACATTATAAGTTCTGTGTCATTAATATGAAAACGATTAGTTTCATCCATAAATTTATCATCTACTGTCACACCGACAACATCTGCTATGAACATGTGATGACTACCTAATTTATTGATTTCACGCACCTTACATTCAATATTAACAGGACTTTCTGAAATTCCTGGAGCTTTTACATGCTCCATTTCTAATTTAGTCAAGCCTAAAACGTCAAATTTATCTACATCACGTCCGCTTTTAACTCCACAATAATCTGTTTCTTTAACAAGATCCTTTGTAGTAAGATTTACTACAAATTCTCCTGTTTCTTCTATCATGTGATAAGAATATCTCTCTGGTCTAACTGATATTGAAAGCATTGGTGGATTTGTACAAATCGTACCTGCCCATCCCACAGTTATTATATTGGCATTACCATCTTTATCTGCAACGCTAACCATAACAGCTGGTACTGGATTAAGCATATTTCCTGGTTTCCAAGTTTGTTTTCCCATATCTTTTCTTGCACAAATATGTGCTTTCCTTTCTCACTTGATTATTATTAAAGAAATTAAATAATTGCTGCCTCTCTCATAGCATTCTCAAGTTCTTCTTTGTGTTGTGTTTCAAGCTCAGTTAATGGAAGTCTAAGGGTTCCTGCTTTATAGCCCATAAGATTTGCTGCCCATTTAACTGGGATTGGATTAACTTCGCTAAATAAAGCGTGAATTACATCTAAATATTTAAGTTGTAATGATAATGCTTTTTTAGTATTTCCATTTAAATAATCCATAACCATATCATGTGTATCTTTTGGTGCTACATTTGAAAGAACTGAAATAACACCAATTCCACCTAACGCAAGGATTGGAACAACTTGATCATCATTTCCTGAATAAATATCTAACACACCATCATTCATTGCTGCTAAGTCTGCAATTTGTGAAATATCGCCACTAGCCTCTTTAATAGCTACAATGTTATCAAATGTTTTAGCTAATTGAATAGCTGTCTTTGGTAAAATGTTACAGCCAGTACGTGATGGTACATTATACATGATAATTGGTAAGTCAACGTTTTCAGCGATTGCTTTATAGTGTTCGAACAAACCACCTTGTGTGCATTTATTATAGAATGGTGTTACAACAAGAATAGCATCTGCTCCAGCTTCTTTTGCCTGTTGTGACAATTTAATTGCTGTATTTGTTGAGTTAGCTCCTGTACCTGCAATTACTGGAATTCTTTTGTTTACTTTTTTAACAGCGAATTCAATAATACTTTTTCTTTCTTCATAAGTCATTGTAGCTGGCTCACCAGTAGTACCACATACTACGAGGGCATCTGTGCCACCTGCTATCTGATCCTCAATAATTCTTCCTAACTCTTCAAAGTTAATTGTATTGTCTTCGTGAAATGGAGTTAATAAAGCAACTCCTGCTCCTTTAAATATAGACATAATAATTGCTCCTTGTCTTTTCAAAATTAATAAATGTGTAGTTTGAATTCTTTTCTATAATTTTTAACTATGATTTTGACTATAAGTTAAGGTCTGGATTCTCTTTGATGATGTCAGCTATAAGCTCTCTTTCATCCATGTGGTGTTTAACACCCTTGATTTCTTGATAATCCTCATGACCTTTTCCTGCTAAAACAATGATGTCTCCGTCTTGTGCATTTTCCATACAGAATTTAATAGCTTCTTTTCTATCAGGAATTGTCTCATAAGCACCATCTGCTTTTTTAACTCCTGTAAGAATATCATTAATAATATCCATAGGTTCTTCGTTTCTTGGATTGTCAGATGTAATAACTGTAAGATCTGCCATCTTAGATGAAACCTCACCCATTTCAAATCTTCTTGATTTTGCTCTGTTACCGCCACAACCAAATAAACAAACTAATCTCTTTGGTTCATATTTTCTAAGGGCCTTAAGCAAGCTTTCTAATGACATGGCATTATGAGCATAATCAATCATTAATGTATAGCGCTTTGTAACTGGTACAATTTCGATTCTACCTTTTACTGTCACATGTTTTAAAGCTTCTTCAATAACTTCTGGTGCAATCTTGAAATAATTGCAAATAGAAATTGCTGTAAGTGAATTGTAAACACTAAATGAACCTGGTACATTAACTTCTACGTTAAAGTCAGACATTCCTGAAACATGATATTTAACGCCTAACTCTCCGTGAGCTTTTTTAAGTTCTACATTTTCTGCAACTAAGTCATTATCTTTACCGTATCCAAATGTCTGAACTGTACATGTATGGCCTTTTAAAATACCTTCTAAATGCTCACTATCACCATTGAAGATGCCGTACTTACATTGTCTAAATAATAAGCTCTTACAGTACATATATTCTTCAAAATCTTTGTGTTCGTTAGTTCCGATGTGATCTGGTTCTAAGTTAGTAAACACGCCAATATCAAAAGTAAATCCTGCTACTCTATCAAGTTTAAGAGCCTGTGATGAAACCTCCATAACTACTGCATCAAGCCCTGCATCAACCATGTCTCTGAAATATTTTTGAACCATGAATGACTCTGGTGTTGTGTTTGCTGATGGAATTCTCTTATCTCCAATGATAGTCTCAATTGTTCCGATTAAACCTGTTTTGATATTAGCTGAATCTAAAATTGATTTAACCATATATGTAGTAGTTGTCTTTCCTTTTGTACCTGTAATTCCAATTGTCTTAATTTTTTCTGATGGATAATCAAAGTACGCTGCTGCCATATATGCTAAAGCTTTTCTTGAGTTCTCTACCTTAATAACTGTAACGCCTTCTGCAACCTCTACATCTTTTTCTACGATTACAGCTGTAGCTCCTGCTTTTACCACATCTGGTATAAAATCATGAGCATCTCTTACTGTACCTGAAATACATACAAAAGCTGAATCTTTTTCTACTTTTCTTGAATCATACACTAATGTAGAAATTTCTGTATCAATATTTCCTTGTACTAATTTATATTCTAATTTTTCTACTAATTTTGATAATTTCATTTTGCACCTCTATAAAATCAAATAGCTAGTCAATTGTAATCTCACCTGAGAACACTTCTGTTGCTGGTCCTGTCATAAATACATGATTATTTTCTCTATCATATTCAATCACAAGATCTCCACCTAATAAATGAACTAAAACTTTGTCTTCTGTGTAACCATTTAAAATACAAGCCATAACAGTTGCACAAGTACCTGTTCCACAAGCTAAAGTCTCACCTGAGCCTCTTTCCCAAACTCTCATTGAAACTTCATCTCTTTTAATAAGTTGAACAAACTCTGTGTTAGTTCTCTTTGGGAACACTTTATGGTTTTCAAATTTAGGTCCGATTTCCTCAAGTGGGAAGTTCTTAACATCATCCACAAAAACTACTGCATGTGGATTACCCATAGATACACATGTCATTCTCCACTCTTTGTTATCAACTGTAATAGGATAGTCAATAACTTTTTCTGTATCTGCAGTAACTGGTATATCTTTTGCTAAAAGAATTGGTTCTCCCATATCTACTCTTACTGCTACAACTTTGTCATTTTCAATTGTGTAAACAAGATGTTTAATTCCTGCTCCTGTCTCCACATCAACTTCTGATTTATCTGTAAGTTTGTGATCATATACATATTTTCCTACGCATCTAACTCCATTACCACACATCTCTGCTTCTGAGCCATCAGCATTAAAAATTCTCATGCGAAAATCTGCTTTATCAGATGGTCCGATTGTAATAAGCCCATCTGAGCCAATTCCAAAATGTCTATCACTAACTTTAATTGCTACATTCTTAAAATCGTCTATCTTCTCTTCAAAAAGATTAACGTAAACATAGTCATTTCCGCAACCATGCATCTTAGTAAACTTCATAAGTCACCAATTCCTTTCTCTTAGCCTATTCACGTTTCTCATTTTTATCTCCTATATATTTTATAGAACACTTTTTGTGCAAAAAACAAAAACTGTGCTATATATATTGCAAATTGTGCTCTATCGTTGTAAGATATATAAAACTAGAATTGTAACCATGATTATTTTAAATAATTTTATTTATAAATTACAATGTATGCACTAAGAAAGGAGCATTTTAGGGGGTATGAATTCATATACTCAAAAAGGTTATCTTGATTCTAACTTTAAAATTTTTCATCTCGTGGATCAAGATATGAAAAGCATAAATTTTCATTACCATAATTTTCATAAAATATTAATATTTTTAAGTGGGAATGTCACTTATTCTATTGAAGGACGTTCATATAATTTACAGTCTAATGATATTGTATTTGTTAACGCTGGAGAAGTACATCGTCCTGTTGTTCACGATGCTTCACCTTATGAGCGCATCATCATATACATTTCAAAAGACTATTTAAATGATTATAGTCAAGATAATAATGATCTTAGCCTTTGTTTTAAACAAGCATACGAAAATAAATCCCATGTTCTTCGTGTTCATTCTTTCAATAATAGTAAATTAGGTCAAATAACCCATGAACTTGAGGATTCATTCAAAAGCATTGATTACGCCAACGAGTTATATCACAATATTCTTTTTCTAGAATTTATGATTCAACTCAACCGCGCATCAATTCACAACGGTATAGAATACATCAAAAACTCTTCTTCTAATGAAAAAATAGTAGATATTCTAAACTACGTTAACGAACATTTAACCGAGGATATAAATATTGACACCCTAGCCAACAGTTTCTATTTAAGCAGATATTATCTTATGCACTCTTTTAAAGAAGAAACTGGCTACACCATTGGCAATTATATAACAACTAAACGACTTCTTTTAGCAAAAGATTTAATTGCTAGCGGAATGCCAATTACAACAGCATGCTATGAATGTGGCTTTAAAAATTATTCTACCTTTTCTAGAGCTTATAAGAAAAATTTTAATTCTACACCAACTGAAGGGCTTAAAAAATAATTTTAAACCGCAACTAAAATCACTTAAAAAATATTAATTTTATATTTATTCGTACAATACAAAAGGGTGTTGCAAGAATGAAATTCATTCCTGCAGCACCCTTTTTATGTATTATATTGTGGTCTTTATATTAAGCCTCCCTTAAACATAATTTAGGTAATACCTAAATCCGTTTAAGTTCAGCGAAATACCTTTTTGCTGAGGGGTATCCTCATTGGTGGTACATATTAGAATTAATTATTCTCCAATTGCACCCATAAGTGATGGAATAAGCTGTTTCTTTCTAGAAACAACGCCTTCAAGCCATAAGCTATCATCTGTCTTCTTAGCATTGGCAAATGCAGCTGTTGCTGTTTCTTTTGAATTCTCACCATCGCAAATTAAGTCTGTAGATTCATTTAAGATATCTGTTAACATAACATATACCATATCGATACCTTTTTCTTCTAACATACCTGGAAGAGCTGGAATTAAACGAGCTTTAACTTCGTCTAACTGTTTTTTACTCATAGCACTAATCTGATCTACACCAAATGAAATGTCTCCTGCATGGAAGATTTTGAAATCTTGATTTAAGATTTCTTCTTCTGTCTTCTCAGCGAAGTTACTTCCTGCTTCAAACATCTTAATAGCTAATTCTTCATAATCAACACCTGCAATCTTAGCTAATGCTTCACCTGCCGCTTTATCTACCATAGTACATGTTGGTGAACGGAACATAAGTGTATCTGAAAGAATTGCTGAACATAAAAGGCCTGCAATTGTTGGTTCGATTTCAACACCATTCTCCTGGTACATCTGGTAAATAATAGTACCTGTACAACCTAATGGCTGATTTCTAAAGTAAACTGGAGCAAGTGTCTGTAAATCACCAATTTTGTGGTGGTCAATTACTTCAACGATTTCTGCATCCTCAATGTTATCTAATGCTTGAGATTTTTCGTTATGGTCAACTAAAATAACTTTCTTTTTATCAAAGCTTAATAAGTTACGTCTAGAAATCATTCCAATGTAGTTCATATCATCATCAACTACTGGGAAATCTCTGTGACGAACCTGTGACATAGTCTCTTTAACATCTGATAAAAGATCATCTAATGTAAATGTTGTAAAACTATCTTTTGCCATGAAATATTTAATTGGCATACTCTGGTTAATTAAACGAGCTGCTGTAAATGTATCATAAGGAGTGCTGATTACTACAACTTCTCTCTTATCTGCTTCTTCAATAACTTTCTCGCTTACTGTAAAGCCATTGCTTACAACAAGACAGCTACAGTTTTCACTAATAGCTAGTAACTGAGCATCTTCTCTATCACTTAAAATTACAAGGTCATCTGAAGCAATTTTATCTCTTAATACTTCTGATGTAGCTGTTCCTATAACAACTTTTCCTTTAATGAAATATCCATGCTCATTACCTGTAACAAGTTTACCTGCTAATGTCTCAATCATGTTCTTGTATTGAGTTCTAGCAACTGCTAATGTCTCGTTATCATATACGTCCATGTATGATTCAGCGATATCACCTGTAACGATTAAGCCTTCAAGCTTATTCTTAGTATTAACTACTGGAAGTGTAGCAACATTTAAATCTTTCATCATATCCCATGCTTTTCTAATAGAAATATGACTGCTTACACCTTCAGTTTTACGAATCTTAATGTCTTTAACCTGGGAACCAGCATCTTTAACTAATTCTGGAGCCTGAACATTAAATCTATCTAGTACATAGGCTGTTTCTGGGTTAACATCTCCTGCACGTCTTGGTTCATATGAGATGCTTTCATCTTTATTGATTTTGTTTTTTAAATTTGCATACGCAATAGCTGAACATATTGAATCCGAATCTGGATGTTTGTGTCCGACTACCCAAACTTTCTTTGTTTCCATATAAAAATCTCCTATTACTATTTTCTTTCTATTTTTAATAACTGCTCGTTATTTATATCTTAACACACAATATCAGTTATACTAAAAAAATGCAAAACTGTCAATAATAATAGGAGATTTTTGTTTTTATTTTATTTATTTTTCTATTATTTTCTTTTAATATTTTTTCTGTTCACTTAACTGTTTCTCATTATATCCTTTTTGTATTTTTTCTGTTTACTTAACTATCTTTTACTTTACAAATAATTAAAAGTTAATAAATCCTAAAGTATATAAAATAGTAAAGGCCATACCTGCAAAGTTAAGTAAGGTAAATGCCATAATTCCACGAACTGCACCTTTTAATGATGAAATATTATTAGTAGCAATGCTAATTTCTTCTACGTGACTGTCCATTTCTTTGAATAAATCCTGGGTGTTTCTATATAATTTTACACCTTCTGTATGAATTTTTTCAGAAACAGTCGCCTTTACTGCTTCAGCTTGCTCCTCAACTATTTCTTCAATCTCGTTGCCTGTTATTTTTTCATCTAATTTAGCGTCCATTATTTCCGCTACATTATCATTAGAAACCTCAATACTTTCTTTAAGTTCTGTTTTTAACTTTTCAAGTTCAATGCTGTTTTCTTTAAGCTGTCTATCAACTATAATTTCTATATCTGACATACGTTCTGAAATTTCTTCTTCCATTACTTTCAATCTTTTTGCAATTTCATCTGTAATACCGTCTGCCTTGTCTTGTCTTTCATCTAGTATTTTTTGTAATTCTTCGGCTTTATCCTCTTTATCTATCAAAATTTTTTGAAGTTCCTTTGCTTTATTTTCTTTTGTTTGAATCATTTCTTGCAATTTCTTTGCTTTTTCTCTAAACTCATCAATTTGATTTAGTAAAAAATTGTCGTCATGTGCTACCATCATATCGTTTTCCCCCTTGTTTTCCTTAACTTCTTTCCTCGCTTCGACCCTTGCTTTGTTCTCTAAGTTTTCTTGCGTATCTTTCTTAATATCGTTTTTTATGTCATCTTTTAATATCTGTGTTCTTGTATCATTTGCCCCTACATGGCTTCCCAATTCATGCATAGCTTGTATTGCTTCTAGCTTTGCAATTTTTGCTTGTCTAATTTTTTCTTCCAAAAGTGTTGCTCCATCCTGGCCCAATTGAGTTTTGTTTTGCTCTTCATGGGGTTCTTCATATGATGTAGCTTTTGTTTCTTGACTTGGTGTTACCTTTGACTTGACTTGCAATTCTTTTTCTAGTTGATACTGTGATGTAATCTGTGGTTCTTTTTCTAGTTTGCTCTCTGATGTGATCTGTGGTTCTTTTTGTAATTCTTTTTCATTGTTTGACTTGCTCTCTGATAAATTATTTTCTCTAATAATCTTAGAGCTTCTTGTGCTTCTTGTAACTCGTGGTCTAGATGCCGTTCTTACAGCTCTGCCTCGCGAACCAGCTTTCTCTTTTTTCTCTAGAGTTTCTTTTTTTTCCGGAGTATCTTCCTTTTCTAAATTTTCTTTCTTTTTTGGAATATCATCCTTTTTTAAAATCTCTTTCTTTTCTAGAGAATCTTTCTTTTCTTCAGCTGCCTTCTCTTTAGCTGCATCTTCAGCTAATGTCTCATTAAGAGTTGCTGTTAATGATTCGTTAAGATTTGCGGGGAATTTTCTATTTGGATCAATGGTGATTTCCATTATGTCATCATCTTTATCAAAAGTGTCTACATCTGAATCTGCATCCACTGTTTCGTCGTAATCTACTATGATTTCTGCATCTTCTAATTTAAGATCGTTTTCAAAAGTAAATCCCTTTTCTTCCATTTTAACCCTCTCCTCTTTATTATATTTATAACTCTCTAAAAACCCTTTTACATATATACATTAATTTTATCATTACAGTTTTTTGTTGTCAAACTTTGTTTTATCGCAAAAAACACCACCCCAAAATGGGGTGGCGTTTTTGGATTATAGATTACATAAAACTCTAAGTCAAAGACTTAGAAATGAAAACCTATTTTATTATTTTGCAGAATATAATGTTACAAGTTTCTTTAAGTACTCATAACGTTCTTTAGATGTCTGCTCAGCGCTTGCGAATAACTCAGAAGCTTTCTCTGGGTGGAACTTAACTAATGAAGCATAACGGTTCTCACCTTTTAAGAATTCCTGATAATCGCCTGTTGGCTCTTTGCTATCTAACATGAAGGCATCTTTTCCTTCTGCTGCAAGAACAGGATTGTATCTGAAGTTGAACCAGTATCCTGATTCTACTGCAAGTTTCTCTTCTGTCATTGCTTTGCTCATACCTTTCTTGATACCATGGTTGATACATGGAGCATAAGCGATGATAAGTGATGGTCCTGGATAAGCTTCAGCTTCTGCTAATGCTTTAACTGTCTGAGCCATGTTAGCACCCATTGCGATGTGTGCAACATATACATAACCATAACTCATAGCGATACCAGCTAAGTCTTTCTTCTTAGTTTCTTTTCCGCCTGCTGCGAACTGTGCAATAGCACCTGTTGGTGTAGCTTTTGAAGACTGTCCACCTGTATTTGAATATACCTCAGTATCGAATACCATTACGTTGATATCTTTTCCTGATGCTAATACATGGTCAACTCCACCGAATCCGATATCGTATGCCCATCCATCACCACCGAAGATCCACTGTGATTTCTTAGCAAGATAATCTTTTTCTTTTAAGATTGATTTAGCTGCTGCTGAACCATCTTTTTCTAATGCTGCTACTAATTTGTCTGTTGCAGCTCCGTTTGTAATACCACTTGCGAATGTATCAATCCACTCGTCTGCTGCAGATTTAACATCTGAATTTTCAGAAGCTACTTTTTCTACTTCGTCTTTTAATCTATCACGAATAGCTCTCTGAGCAAGTAACATACCGTAACCAAACTCAGCTGCATCTTCGAATAATGAGTTAGACCAAGCTGGACCATGTCCATCTTTGTTTACTGTATATGGTGTAGAAGGTGATGAGTTACCCCAAATTGATGAACATCCTGTAGCGTTTGCGATGTACATTCTATCACCAAATAACTGTGTAATTAATTTTGCATAAGGTGTTTCACCACATCCACCACAAGCTCCTGAGAACTCAAGTAATGGCTGTCTGAACTGAGAACCTTTAACTGATGTAAGTTTGAATTTCTCGATAACGTCTTCTTTATCTGGAAGGCTTACACCATAATCAAAGTATGCCTGCTCTCCTTCATTTTCTTCGAATGAAGCCATTGTAATAGCCTGAACTTTATCTGGACAAACATTTACACAAGATCCACATCCTGTACAGTCATAAGCTGAAACAGTAATAGCGAATTTGTATCCTGGCATCATATTTAAGTCTTTTGTCTGCATTCCTTCTGGTGCATTTGCAGCTTCTTCTTCTGTTAATGCTACTGGACGGATTGCAGCGTGTGGACAAACATAAGCACACTGGTTACATTCGATACATTTTGTTGAATCCCAAACTGGAACGTCTGTTGCAACACCACGTTTTTCGAATGCAGCTGTACCTGAAGGTGTATTACCTGTTTCATATTTTTTAACTACTGATACAGGAATGTTGTTACCCTGCTGAGCGTTAACTTTAACCTGAATATCTTTAACGAAGTCAACAGCGTCTGCACGACCTTCGCCAATCTTAGCTGTTAAGTCATCAGCTGTGCAATTCTTCCAGCTTTCTGGAACGTCTACTTTGACATATGCTGTAGCACCAGCATCGATAGCATCCCAGTTCATCTTAACAACGTTATCACCTTTCTTAGCATAAGAAGCTTTTGCTGCATCTTTCATTAACTGAAGTACTTGTTCTTCTGGAATAAGTTTTGTTAATGAGAAGAAAGCTGACTGTAAAACTGTGTTGATACGTTTTCCAAGTCCGATTTCTTTACCAATTTTTACACCATCAATGATGTAGAAGTTGATATTGTTATCAGCGATATATTTTTTAACCTGTCCTGGTAATTTCTCATCTAATTCGTCAACTGACCACTGTGTATTGAAAAGGAATGTACCACCTGGAACAAGGTCTTGTACCATGTTGTATTTGTAAATATATGCTGTACAGTGACATGCTACGAAGTTAGCTTTTGAAATTAAGTATGTTGAACGAATTGGTGAATGTCCAAATCTTAAGTGGGAAATTGTTACACCACCAGATTTCTTTGAATCATAATCAAAGTAAGCTTGTGCATACATGTCTGTGTTATCACCAATGATCTTGATAGAGTTCTTATTAGCACCTACTGTACCATCAGCACCAAGTCCCCAGAACTTACAGTTTGTAGTTCCTTCAGGAGTTGTAACTGGATCCTCTTTAACATCAAGTGAAAGGTTTGTAACATCATCGATAATACCGATTGTAAATCTTTCTTTTTCTTCATTATTAAATACAGAAATAATCTGTCCTGGTGTTGTATCTTTTGAACCTAATCCGTAACGTCCACTAAATACTGGAACCTGATCGAATTTAGATCCTTTAAGTGCAGCTACAACATCTAAGTATAATGGCTCGCCAAGTGAACCTGGCTCTTTAGTTCTGTCTAATACAGAAATTCTCTTAACAGAATCTGGGATTGCAGCGATTAAAGCTTCTTTTACGAATGGTCTGTAAAGACGAACTTTAACAACACCGACTTTTTCTCCTCTTTCTCTTAAGAAATCGATTGTCTCATCGATTGTGTCACAAACTGAACCCATAGCGATGATAACTTTTTCAGCATCCTCAGCACCATAGTAGTTAAATAATTTGTAGTTTGTTCCAATCTTCTCATTGACTTTGTCCATGTATTTTTGAACGATAGCTGGTAACTCATCGTATGCTGTGTTACAAGCTTCTCTTGTCTGGAAGAAAATATCTGGGTTTTGAGCTGAGCCCATCTCACATGGATGATTTGGATTTAAAGAATTCTTACGGAAAGCATCGATTGCTTCTTCGTTAACCATATCTTTAAGATCTGCATAATCCCATGTTTCGATTTTCTGAATTTCGTGTGATGTACGGAATCCATCAAAGAAGTTGATAAATGGAAGTCTTCCTTCGATTGCTGCACAGTGAGCAACTGGAGTTAAATCCATAACTTCCTGAACTGATGATTCACAAAGCATTGCAACACCTGTCTGACGGCAAGCGTAAACATCTGAGTGATCACCGAAAATATTTAATGCATGAGAAGCTACACAACGTGCTGATACGTTGAATACACCTGGAAGTCTTTCTCCTGCGATTTTGTAAAGGTTAGGGATCATAAGTAAAAGTCCCTGTGAAGCTGTGTATGTTGTTGTTAATGCACCAGCTGTTAATGAGCCGTGTACTGTACCAGCAGCACCAGCCTCTGACTGCATCTCTGTAACCTGTACAGTCTGTCCGAAAATATTTTGTCTACCTGCAGTAGCCCATTCATCTGTTGCTTCTGCCATTACAGATGAAGGTGTGATAGGATAAATAGCCGCTACATCTGTGTATGCATATGATACATGAGCTGCAGCATGGTTACCATCCATTGTTTTCATTGAACGTTTCATGTAAATCCTCCTACTCTTCTATTTAAAAATGTTCAAAATATTGGTCTCAATTCATTAACTGAGCCTCTATATATAAATATAGTCAGTTTTGACATAAAAATCAAGCAAATCATACATAAAGGATTGTATTTTTTGAGATACCATTTAGTAATTTTCAATAGAACTATCTATTTATAAGCTTTTTTCATAGTCTATTTGCATAGTATTGTACATTCCATTGCTAGAATTTGCAGTTGCTTTTCTAACATTTTTTTAGTATTATTACATTTGTATGTTTTTTTATCATCGGTGTATTATAGTTTTTTTGGAATATATACCATAAATAAAAAATATATTTTAATAGTAGAAACACTGCTTTTTTATGGCAGACAACAATAAAACATTTATATAGGAGATATCAAATTATGATTCAAGCAAGTAACGTAACTTTGCGTCTTGGCAAAAAAGCTCTTTTTGAAGATGTAAACATCAAATTTACAGAGGGCAACTGTTATGGATTAATCGGTGCAAATGGTGCTGGTAAATCTACATTTTTAAAAATTTTATCTGGTCAGATTGAACCTACAAATGGTGAAATTATCATCACTCCTGGACAACGTCTTTCATTCTTACAGCAGGACCACTTCAAGTATGATGATCACATGGTACTTGATACTGTTATTATGGGTAACAAACGTCTTTATGACATTATGAAAGAAAAAGATGCAATCTATGCAAAAGAAGATTTTTCAGATGAAGATGGTATTCGTGCTAGTGAACTTGAAGCTGAATTCGCCGAAATGGACGGTTGGAATGCTGAAAGTGATGCTGCAACATTATTAAATGGTCTTGGAATCCCTTCTGAAGATCATTACACAATGATGAAAGATTTACCTGGTGCAATTAAAGTTAAGGTTTTACTTGCTCAAGCACTTTTTGGTAACCCTGACATCTTACTTTTAGATGAGCCTACTAACCACTTAGATTTAGATGCTATTTCTTGGTTAGAGGAGTTCCTTATTAACTTTGACAATACTGTAATCATCGTATCCCATGACCGTTACTTCCTTAACAAGGTATGTACAAACATTGCCGATCTTGATTATGGAAAAATCCAGATTTATGCTGGTAACTATGATTTCTGGTATGAATCAAGTCAGCTTATGATTCGTCAAATGAAAGAAGCTAATAAGAAAAAAGAAGAAAAAATTAAAGAATTACAAGAATTCATTTCTAGATTCTCTGCTAATGCTTCAAAATCAAAACAGGCTACATCTAGAAAGAAAGCTCTTGAGAAAATCCAGCTTGATGACATTAGACCTTCAAGCCGTAAATATCCATACATCGACTTTAGACCTAATCGTGAAATCGGTAATGATGTTCTTTCAGTTGAGGGAATTTCTAAAACTATCGATGGAGTAAAAGTTTTAGATAACATTTCATTTATTGTAGGTCACGATGATAAAGTTGCTTTTGTTGGTGGTAACGAATTAGCTAAAACTACATTATTCAAAATCCTTGCTGGTGAAATGGAACCTGATGAAGGTACATTTAAATGGGGTGTAACTACTAGCCAGTCTTACTTCCCAAAAGATAACACAAAGATTTTTGATACTGATGAAGTTATCGTTGATTGGCTTACACAGTACTCTGAAGTAAAAGAAGCTACTTATGTTCGTGGTTTCCTTGGTAGAATGCTTTTCGCTGGTGAAGATGGTGTTAAGAAAATGCGCGTATTATCCGGTGGAGAGAAAGTACGTGTACTTCTTTCAAGAATGATGATCGAAGGTAGCAATGTTTTAATGTTTGATGAGCCTACTGACCACTTAGATATGGAATCTATTACTGCATTAAATAATGGTATGATTAAATTCCCTGGCGTTATTCTTTTTGCCAGCCGTGATCACCAGGTTGTTCAGACAACTGCTAACCGTATCATTGAATTATTACCTAATGGTTCTATGATTGATAAGATTACAACTTATGATGAGTATCTTGAGAATGATGAAATGGCTAGAAAACGTCAAGTATTCTCTATGAGTGAATCAGATGATGATTCAGAAAACTAATTATTAGTTTTTAGCTTATATACAAATTAAAGACTCGCAAGTAAATTAATTGTGGGATTATCCCATTTGTTAATTGCTTGCGAGTCTTTTTTTATTTATAAAAACATGTTAAAATTTTATTTCTTTTTAACTATAACCTTACATTTTGCTTTTTTATTACCTACGGTTACTGTTATTGTTGCCTTACCTACTTTTTTAGCTGTAACTTTTCCTTTTTCATCCACTGTTGCTACTTCTTCATTTGATGATTCAAATATTCTAGCAAGCTTTTTAGCTTCCTTAGGATTAACTTTTACCTTAAGCGTTTTTGTTTTATTTACTTTAAGTACAAGTTTTTTCTTACTGAGATTTACTTTGCGTACTTTTACAGCTTTGTCTTTTTGATTATCCTTATCACCGTTTCCTTGTGTAGGTCCAACTTTAACAACAACATTGCTGATAATAGCGTTTGCCTCATCTCCGTTTACATTATTCCACCATGAACCGTAACCAAAATACATTCTATCTGCTGAATTTTGTAACCAATTTAATACATCTTTATAATCTTTTGTAGTACCTTCTCCATTTTCAGTGTCTAAAATTGTCTGGTCATAGCATAGTTTGTCATTCACGTATAAGGCAAAACCATTTGTATTAAATTCAACTTTTACATGTCCACCATCTTTAATGTAATCTTTAACTAACTTGTAGTTGTTAAGGTTAGCATCATAATATGTTCCTGCTGCATTATATCCAAGATATGAACCCGGTGTAAAATATACTCTACCATTTGAACCTCTGTCTCCCATAAATGAAAAGATAGTTCCTAATGCATGTAAATCTCCTGTAGTTTTAATATCGAATTCAACTGATACTCCCCCTGACAGATCAAGACCATTTGCCTGACTTCTATATACTGGGTTTGCAACTGAACAGCTTCCATCCATGCATTTAGATAAATCAAGTTCTTCATTTGTATAATATTTTCCAACCACCATAGATTCTGTAGAATTCTGTGGTGATGGAGAGACTATAACTTTATGTTTCTTTTCAAAATAATATTTCCCGTTTGAAATAGTTTCTGTTAATGTAACTTTTCTAGCTTTTTTTACAGTTTTTACTTTTCCATCATTTCCCAATACAGAAGTTTTATTTGATTTCCATGTAATCTCTGAGCCGTGTTCTCCTTTTGCAGGTAATTCAATGTCTGAGTATGTCTTTTCTGGGACAACAATCTTTGTACTTGTTGCATCCTGTGCCAAACTAGCTTTATCACTTGGATCCATAGAACCCCAAATAGTTACTCCATCATCACCTACAGCAGTAAAGCACATTGTTTCAATTTTTGTACCTGTAATAATCTGTTTTGTAAATACACCACTATAATTTTTGCCATCTATTTGTAAAGTGCAGTATGGTGTATTAGGTTTTTGCTTCCATGTACCTGTATGTGTACCTGAAATAGTTCCATCTGCGTTAAGAGAAATGCTTTCTGGTTTATTAATTTCGACTTTTTCGTAATCCATTTGAAATTTATGATTGATATATCCATAATTTCCAACAACCTCGTCTGCGCTATATCCATTAGAATTCAATGTTTCTCCAGCATATTCATAAGGCGCAGTACAAAGCCATCCTTTTTCGTTCATAAATAACTGATGCACACGAAGTTCATGAGATGCTGTACCATCATTAAATTTGGTATGATATACCACGTATGCTTTTCCATCTTTATCAACTATAGCTGAATTATGTCCCTGAGATACTTCACCTTTTGGCATTGTATCCCATTGATAACCACCCATTAATTTTTCGCCTCTATTGTTTGTTGTATCAGTGCTGCTATAGTTCATAATGTATTTATCAAAAATTGGTGAATTACCTTGAGTATCTTCAAAAGGTCCATCTGGATTTTTACTTCTAAAGACTCTCATATTATATCCACCTTCTGGTGAGAAAAATCCATAGGAATTAAATAAATAATAGTAATCTCCTATATGCTGAATATAAGAGCCTTCTCCTGAAACGTAGCATCCACCAGCAATTTTCTTGCCAAAATATTCATCTGTAGTTACGGCTTGTCCCTTTTGATCATAATCACTGTCATACCTAACTGTGTAATCACGAAGTCCTGTATTTTCATCAAGTTGCAATGTGTATATTCCACCTGACCACGATCCATAGGTCATCCACAACTGACCATTTTCATCATAGTAAACACATGGATCTATAGCATGTGGCCAAAAATCGCCCCATTTTCTATCTTTCATTTTTTGATATTTAAGTGGAAGTTCATCTTGCTGTCCTATTACCACTTCAAGATCTGTATCTTTGAAATTTTGTGTAGAATCTTTTGTGTAGAAACCTGTGAATATAATTGGTGCTTGATATACATATGGTCCCTCTATATTGTCTGATGTTAGCAAGACTATAGCTGAATTCCAATCTGCACCATTAATACTTTCATACATGCACCATTTATGTAATTTAGAATTGTATAAAATGTCTGGAGCCCACATATTTCCTTGAATAGTGTTAGTTCCATTCCATTTATCTATATCGTAATTGCCTAATTGCATTTCCTTTTTGTTGCCATCTTTATCTACTACAGTTACAGGGCCATGAAATGCATTCTGATTAAAAGCTTTTTCATATGAAACAACATTTCCGTTTATGTCCCCAAATAATTTACTTGATGTTGATTCATTTGCTACTCCTGTCCAGTTTCTTAAATCATTTGTTTTGGCCACTGCCATATGTGAGCCAAATGCATAATAGCATCCTTGGGCATTATCATAGACTATTGAAGGGTCATGTACACTTGCTCTTTGAATCTGTACTTCCCCTGTAAGTGAGTCAATATCTGCCTGAGATAATTTAATTTTTTTAGATGTTTTTTTGGATGTTGCTTGTGATGATTCTTGAAATATTTTTTCTGATGTTCCTATCAGTTTTTTTTGAGATGTGTTACTCTGTGCTGCTTTAACGTTTTCAGATAATGTCGATGTTGACAAATCAGCACCTGCCATTGTCATTACCATAGCAGCCGCTAGTGTTACTGACAAAATTTTTTTACAGTTCTTTTGCATTATTTTTCCTCCTCTAAGAAAATGAAGAACTTCCCCCGGGCTTTAGTTCTATCATCTAGTTAAACATACCACTTTACCAGGGTTTTGTCAGTAACTTTTGGCTATTATTTTATTTTTCATGATTCTTCACAATTTTAGCACAATTGGTTTTATGAAAAACTTACATACTTCTTATGAATTTTCAGCTTTTATTTTACTGTCTATATTTCTAAGTTTTATTGTACTGTCTTTATTTTGAAAATTTATTGTACTATCCTAATTTTGCTGTTTTGTTCTACTCTTTGTTTTTTTCTTTGCTGTTTTTTATTTTTTTCTTTCTAATCTTGCTTTCATACATTCTATGATCAGCATGTTCTATTGTGTCGCTAATATTATTAGAATCACTATAACATGCACTTCCTATAGACACTGAAATTTTGCACATTATTGAATCTATTTCTGAAACTTCTGCCATTTCAGAATAAATTTCCAATTCTAGTTTTCTTACATCTTCCATGGAACGTGCTTTCATAATAATGACAAATTCATCACCACCTACTCTTGCAATTACGTTTCTACCACCATGGTTTTCTTGCAATATGCGAGATACTGTCTTTAAAACTTTATCTCCAAACTGATGTCCAAAAGTGTCATTATAATATTTAAAATCATCAATATCTATATATATAATTGCAAAATCCGCCATATTTCTATAGTACTCTTTTTCGTATTTTTCTAGCATTTCTCCAAATCCTCTTCTATTTAGGACTTGTGTCAATTCATCAGTAATTGCGAGAGTACTAAAGTTATTATCGCCAAATTCAGAATCTGATACATCTCTAAAATTGCCTATCATTCCTACGATTTCTCCAGATAAATAAAGTGGACGTTTTTCTATTATTAAATCATGAACGCTACCCTGCACTATGCAATTGATTTTTTTATTTTTTATAACTGCGCCCTCTGTTATAACACGATATTCATCTGTTTTAGCAATGTCAGGATTTACATGCCAACCCATTTCTTCATCTGTTTTTCCAATAATGTCTCTTTTAGATTGTATATTATAAAATTCCATAAATTTTTTATTTATGTCAATAAAGCGCCTATCTGTATCCTTCCAAAAAATACCTCTATCGCTATATTCCAACAAATTTCTAAGTACTTCTTGATCTATTGAAAGTCGATTGTAAAACGATCTTTCATATATAGAATATGCTTCTTCTGTTCGTTTAACAAATTCACTTTCTGTCAATTTTATATCATCATATACATCAGACAAATCAATGCCTAGCATTTTTTGATATCCACTAATAAAATTGCGAATTATAACTGGTACTTCATTAATACATGCTAACACAAATTCTTTATTTCCAACGGAATAAGGTATTAGCCATATAAAAAACCATATGTACTTATTTTTTCCTCTTTTTATCCTAAACATATCTTCTATAAATTTCTTTTCTTGCTTATTGCAGCGTTTACGCAATTTATCCAACTCCATAAACTCTCTAAATCGCTTGCGGTCAGCTTCATGAATTAGGTTTTCCTCCACATACTTCATCCTATTTCTATAGCCGCCTTCTGTGCTTTTTCTATGAAAACGTACAGGATTCAAATATAAATTATCCATCCTATCATCTTCATAGCATATTGAATCAATACAAGCAAAAAGTGAATACAAAAATCTCACATCTGCTTCCATCATTCGCTCTTTTAATGTTGAAAGTTCTGAATCCACGTATAAAACGCGCACTAAATAAGCATTAGAGTCATCATAAGAATCAATATAGTCTATTTTAAAATTACACATAATTCCATTTTCAATAATGTCAATTTGTTTTGTTTGACCTTCTGCCTTTGTCTGCAATGCAAGAGCCATTATCTCTCTCTTAGACTCCCACATATCGTTATTATAACGTTCTTCCATTCTTTTAGAATCCTTTTGCCCGATCATTTCTAGCATTTTTTCAAATTCATTATTTGCCGTTATAAATCTTATAGTGTTTCCACGTGCCTCAACAATGGCAATTGGAATTCCCATGGATTTTTCCATTTCATTATAAATTTTTTCTTTAATATTAAATAGTGGAGCATGACTTAACAAATTGATTTTTCCTAACTTGCTATAGTAGGCCACTTTTTCATTTTTTTCTCTAGCAATTTTTTTATTTTCTAACATTCGAATTGTATTTTTATATGGAACAGGTTTACTATAATAAAATCCCTGAACTCTATCACAGCCTATTGACCTCAAAAAATCTAACTGTGCTTGTGTTTCAACGCCTTCTGCTAATGTTCCAATTCCAAGCCTTTTTGCCATATTTACTATTGATACTAATATCTCTCTTGATTTTTCATTTGTATCAAAATCCTTAAGAAATTTCATATCTATTTTTAATACATCAAAATTATAATCTTTCAAAACATTAAATGATGAATATCCACTGCCAAAGTCATCCATCCAAACTTCATAGCCTTTTTCCTGAATAGACTTAATTTTTCCTTTTAAAAATTCTACATCTTTATCTAATATACTTTCAGTTATTTCAACATGAATACACTCTCTTGGAACATGATAAGCTTTTCGCAAACTATCCATTATTCCAATTATGTCGCACAATTCAAAATCTAGTCTAGACAAGTTGATAGAAACTGGTTTAGGATCACCTAAATTTCGTTTTCTGTCACCATATTGTTTTATTACCTGGTTAATTACATATACGTCAACTTTACATATCATCCTGGCTTTTTCAAGAACGTTGATAAATTCTCCTGGATTGATTATTCCATATTTTGGATCATTCCAACGCACTAAAGCTTCCCAACTGCAGATTTCACCTGTCATATTTCTAATAATTGGCTGATAATATACTTCTATGTAGCCATTTTTCAATGCTGTATCAATATTTGAAACAATATAATGTTCTTTTCTCATCTTTTGTCCGATACTATCGTCGTAACAATAATAGCATGTATCAAATCTATTTTTTACATGCTGACATGCCAATTTGGCCTTATCACAAGCTCCACTAACATCATCTTCATAATCTTGCATAGTATAAATTCCAGCTTTTATTTCTAATTTTTCATCAGAAGAATATGCTAATGCAGCCTGATGCAAACGCACTACTTGAGAAATGACATCATCATCTGACGAGCATACTACAAAATGATCATCATAAAATCTTGAAATAAACTTCGTTACAAAAATACTTCTGATTTGATTTGATAAATATATTAGAAATCTATCGCCTTCCTTAAATCCATAACTGTCATTAAAAAATTTAAATCCATTAACATCAATGTATATAAATTTGTAATTTTTAAAAATTTTATTTTTCCTATCGTTTTCAATCTCTTTATATACTAATTCATTAAATTTTGACATTCCAGGAAGATTCGTTAATTTATCATTTTTCATGTCATCTTTAAATTGAATATATTGTTGCTTATATTCTTTTCTTATTTCTTTATCATCAACTGATAATTCAAATTTATTGTTTTTAGCTTCTACAGCAAGAAAATAACCATACAATTTATTGTTTTCTTCGTTTAATAAAAGTTGACAATTTATACATAGTTCATGTTTTTTTCTCTCTGCACCAACATATAATTCTATTGTTATTTCTTTATAACTTGCACCACTATCATATTCATCTATTAGATTTTTTCTATCAAAAAAATCGCTTACCTCATTTTTATTCTCATCTTCAACATTGTATATAATTAAATTTTTATATATCTTATCATATGAAATTTTTTCTTTATTAAATCTAGTTATTGGATTATTAATTTCTCCGATATGTACTTTTTCTATTTTATCGTCAGTTATATTTATATTAAAGAAACATAAATGCTTCATAAAATTTACATATGAAAAATATCCTGAGCTCAAACTTTTATTTTTATTGGCAAGCCAAATATATACAGGATTAATAGTTGACATATCATTATTATTTTTTTTCATAGTATCTCCATATAATTGTTTATTAATCATATATAACGTCCCTTTCGCATAGCTGTGTCGCATATATTTATTACAATTATAGCTATAAAAATAGTTACATTTGTATTATTTATATCGACAACAAATAATATTTTTAGATAAATCTAACAAACTTTTTATTTTTTCAAGTTTGAGTAACGATTAAACATTCTTTTAATTTTTGTGCAATTTTACAAAACTTTCATAAATCGGGATTTTCTTTAATTGAATATATATTTTTTATTGTTGTAATTTTTTTATTATTTCTAATTATTTTTTTAATTTCTTTTTTTTATATTTTTTTCTTTTCTTATTTTAAAAAAAACGGAAACTATTTTATTAGTGATTTTAGATTGGCCATAAAAAAGAGCCATATACACCTAGACCTCTCTTGCTACGTGTAAACAGCTCTCTTAAGATTTTAGTTGCTGAAGCCACCCTTATAACCTCATACAACTAGGTTGAAACAACATTCTTGGCCAAATTGCCATTTTTAAAGCATTCGCCATATGATAAGCATTCTATAGTAAACAACTTTAAACTATTTTACCTCTCCAATAAAAATAGTTATTTGTTGGTTCTATTCTTCGCTTTCACTTTTCTGTGTTGCTTCGATGCCATAATAGATTTCAAAATAGATTTCGATTCCTGACATAATTTCCACCCCCATTTATTTTTATGTTATATACCCTACGCCTATAAGTATAACATATTTTCAAAATATTTTGCATTTTTTTTATATTTTTTCACTTAAAATTTATATTCATTTTTTTATGCATTTTTTATATTCTTTTCCATTAATTTATCAGAACATTCTTTCTCTTTTGTGATTTTTACAATTTTAATTCAATCGTAGGAGGTTCATTTGTTATTATTGAACAATTTTAGTCTTTTTTATCATTTTATTAAATTAATTAAGTTTTTATTTTACAAAATATTTTTTATTTTTTGTTAATTTATTATTTTGGACAATTTTACTAATAACAATTTTCATTATAGTAACTTTGACTTTCCTTTATTCATCAAGTATACTTTTTATAAGGGTAGATTTTAACATTAAAATCGTTCCCATTTTTTTTGTTTTAAATTAATTTAATTTGTACAATATTTTAATTTATTCTAAAATTATTCAATACAATATATTCAAACACTTAGTAAAGGAATTGGTGACTTATGCAAAGACGAAGACTTAGATTTTTTGGAAGAGTTCAAGGTGTAGGTTTTAGATTTACATCTGGATTAATTGCAGATAAATTAAAACTTACTGGTTGGGTAAAAAATAACTCTGATGGATCTGTAAGTATGGAAATTCAAGGTGACTTTTATAATATATATAAATTTTTGAAAGAATTAACTGCTGATTCTTATATAAAAATTGATCACGTAGAAAATCACCTAATTGACGTTGATCCATCTGAGAAGAAATTTAGAACTATATATTAATTAGGTTATTTATTTACTTATTTATCAATTGGTTCATTTTTTAATTAGTTCATTTTTTAATTAGTTCATTTATTAATTGGTTTGCTTATTTATTAATTGTATTATTCATTGATTATATATGCCAAGCATATATTTTTAAGCATGCATGCTACATGAAATGTATAAACTATTTTTACTACAATCAAAAAAGGTTAAGTTTACCAATATCTTAGCGGTATCTTAACCTTTTTATACTTCGTTTGGAAATTGCTATCGAAGTGATTTATAAAAAAATTCTAATTATATTCAAATCTTATATAATGCTGCATCAAAAAGTTATTCGCATATAATACTTTTTCTTTATAACAACTTCTTAGAACAACTTTTGTTTATTACTTCTTTAAAACTTCTTCTTGAAACTACTTTTTAATTTCTTATTAATCGTAATTTCTTATTAATCGTAATTTCTTATTAATTTTAATTTCTTTTTAACTTTAATTTCTTAGCAACATTTTTTATAGTACTAATTAAATCATCTTTATTGTTGCAAGGGCATCTCTTTCTACAATAAGTTTGCCATGCTCTTCAATAAAGGCTTTTTTCTCGGATCCTTCGTATGTACCATCTGCATATTCTTCAGCAAGAATTGACATGCGTTTTACCTGTTTTTGTGTCAAACCGAATAAATCTAAAATCACCACATATGAACCATTAAATCTATAAAGACAATTTGGAACTCTTTTTTCAAAGACAACTGTTTTTGAGAAAGCATATAATCTATCAAATGAATTGAAAACCATTATACCATCCATCCGATTTTTTCTTCTTCCTCTTTCAGTTGCGACCTCTTCATCTTTTTCTTCAGTCAAATCACTGACGTCGACATGATTTTCTGAGAAAGTCAAAGCAATTGTATGATTTGGTCTAAAATTGGCACGAACTTTTTTAACTCCTAGTTCTAAGTCAATGTGAAATTCCTTTTCCGCCATGTTGAAAATATGGTGCATAAATTCTTGTGTTTTTTCTCCATTCGACATGATATCATCCATGGTATAACCCAAATCTAGTATTTCTTCTTCTGTTACTACGCACTGAATGGTGTGATCCCCCACTCGTGAAAATTCGATAAAGCTTCACCTTCCTTTCTCTATTTTTTTGTTTTTTTGTTTTGTAAATTGCTTTGTTTTATTTCTTTTTTGTTACCCTATATTTCGGCACAAAAACCGCTAATATTCGCTACTTTAGAAAAGTTTAAGACTTTTTATATTCTACTAATTTATCACCTTCATATCTTAACTTTAAGGTGAAAAATTCTTTTCTAGTATTAAGCATTTCAAAAAATATTTTGTCACCTTCCCATATTGGTAAATTAAATACTTCTTCTTTTTTAACCCATTCTAAATTGCCCTCATCACATTCACCTATCTCACCCTCAAAGTCAGTTGCTGTATATAAAAACATGTACTCTGTTTCCCACTGATCTGAAATAAATGTAATAATACCTCGCAACTTATATTTTTTCAAGCGAAGATTAGTCTCCTCTAACACTTCTCTAAGTAAACATTCTTCTGGAGTCTCATCTTCTTCAAAATGTCCTCCTACACCAACCCACTTGTCTTTATTAATATCATTTTCTTTCTTCACCCTGTGCATCATTAAATATTTTTCATCTTTTTCAATGTAGCATAAAGTTGTTAAATTATTTTTATGATTTGTTGATTTTTTCATTATTTTTCTCCATTAAATTCTCTTTGATTCTACTTTTATATATAAAACAAAAAGCCTTGAAACACATTATCATGTTTCAAGGCTTTCAATGGACTAGATGGGAGTCGAACCCATGTCCGAAGCAAGATTCCCTGTACTTCTACGAGTGTAGTCAGTTCTTTGACATTCCCTCCACCGTGCGAGAACTAACACCCTAACGGCTTAAGTAGCTTCATGATACGCCCACAAACGCAAAGCTTAGCTTGTGTCGTTTCCTACATAGTCGAAGCCTGGGTCTTAACGTGTAGGTGCGCTAAGTCAGACTGCTGCCAAATTAGGCAGCGAATGCTAAATTATTATCTTCAGCGTTTAATTTTAATTGTGCCATTTAACGCATCGCATGCGGCTCGCTTCTCCAGCTGCAAATGCCCCGTCGAAACCAGTACTAGCCCAAATTTCTTATCTTAAAGTCTCTCTCAGCTTCTCGCTTCTGGTCTCTCTTAGCAATGTCTTGTCGCTTATCATATAACTTCTTACCTTTTGCAAGAGCCACTTCAACTTTTACTAAGCTATTTTTAAAATATACCTCAACTGGAACAATTGTATAACCTTTCTGAGCTATCTTACCAATAAGCTTTTGAATCTCTTTCTTATGCATAAGTAACTTTCTAGGTCTAAGAGGATCTTTGTTAAAAATGTTGCCTTTCTCATAAGGACTTATATGCATTCCGTAAAGAATAACCTCGCCATCTTCTATGTGGATAAATGACTCTTTGATAGAGCAACGTCCCATACGAAGTGACTTAACCTCTGTTCCTGCTAAGCTGATACCAGCTTCATAAGTCTCTTCTAGGAAATAGTCATGACGCACTTTTTTGTTGTTTGCAATTAACTTTCTAGGTGTTTTAGCCATAACAACTCTCCTTTCTGAACTTATAAACTAAAACTTCATAAACTTTAATATCTAGAGTCCTTAAGCAGACCCTAGATATTAGAATACACTATTTTTTTAGATTTTGCAAGATATAAAACGCATCTTTTTAGATTTTGCAAGGTTTAAAGCACTTTTTTAAGAAATTTGCCATTCAACCTTACTTCCTTTTTCGTCTTTCTTAACAATCAATTGGTTATCTATTTCCTGTTTTAATTCTGTGACATGAGAAATAATACCAATAAGTTTTGAGCCTCCAGCCATTTCTTTCAAAACACGAATTGCTTGCTCTCTAGAATGATCGTCTAGAGAACCAAAACCTTCATCTATAAACATAACGTCTAAATTAATCGCAGCAGAATTAGCTTGGATTTCATCAGCCATTCCAAGAGCTAAGGCCAAGGCTGCCATAAATGATTCTCCACCGGACAAAGTCTTTATCTCCCTTGATTTTCCAGTTATATTAGAATACACCATAAGATCTAGTCCTCTATTTTTTCCTTTTCCTGATTGTTCAATATCTACCATTTGAAGTTCAAATTGTCCTGCAGACATTGCTTCAAATCTACGATTTGCAGCCCCTAAAATTTGCTCTAAATATCTTCTTTGCACAAAAGTTTCTAGATCCATTCTTGATCCAGATACATTTCCTGCAAAAATACCATACAAACGACTTAGTCTTTCCTGCTGTTCTAATACGTCGCTTCTCTGCTGCATCTGTGGTTTAAGATTTTGTAAAATTGTTACATTAGTCTCCATTCTACTTGTTATGTTGCTATATTTTTTCTCTGCTTCAGCTAATTTTTCTTGAGCCACTTCCAATTTTTTATTATATTGTTCTAAATCAGGACGCTCTTTACCCTGAATTTTCTTTTTATTTTCTTCTAACAACTTTTCTGCAGCTGCCTTATTTTGCCAGTATCTCTTTACTTTTAACTCTAAATCATCTGCATCAGATTTGGTATATTTTTCAATAACTTCCATCCATTGCTTTTCAGCGAAATCCTTTTCTTTCAAAATATTTTCATATTCTTTTTGATTATCTTGATTTTCTTCTGTAAGCCTTGGAAGCGCCTCATTATCTGTTTGAATTATTGTTTGTATATTTTCAAGAGTAGATTTTGCTTCATTTCTGCGTTGTTCTACTTTTTGACTGCTTTCAATTTTTTCCTGAAGGATTTTTTCTGCCCTATTTTTTTCTTTCAAAGCTTCATCTTTAGAACCAAATTCTAAATTTTCTTCCAAACTTTTCTTTCGTGCTGATAACTCAACTAAAACATTTTCTTTCTCATGTAATTTTTTAATGCACTTATCTACTGCTTCATGAGCTAATTCGCGTAATTCGTCTGCCTTACTTAAATTGTTTTCTAGGACTTCAAGCTGTTTTACATTGTCAGCGATTTCATCTTTTTTCCTATCGATAAGACAAAACCAATTATTTAAAATTTTCTTTAGTTTTGCAACTATATTTTCGTAATCATCACTATCTGCATGAATATTTTCTAGATTATCTACCGAAGGATCTCCATCTAAAAACATATTACCTTCTTTAAATTCCTTCATTGACAAAATAACTTTGTCAACTTCCATGTGATAATTATTTTCCAATTCATTTATATTATCTTTTTTTGCTTTACAATCTGCGGAAAGTTTGGTCTGCTGTATATTGAGTTTATTTACCTTTTCTTCTAACTCTTGAACTTTTTCCTGGCTAGGTATTTCCTCACCCTCTTTAAAGACAAAAGGATTTGGATGATCAATAGATCCGCATACTGGACATGGTTCTCCTTCTATAAGACTTTGGGCTAAACCCCCTGCCTGATTATTTAAAAAAACTCTATTTAACTTAATATATTTTTCCTGTTCTACAGAATAACTTTCAGAAATCCTTCTATATTCTTCTTGCTCCTTTTTTAATTCATTTAGTATAGCATCTATTTTAGTTTTAATATCAATAGCATCTTTTAAACTATTTCTAATTCTTTCATTTTCTTTCTGCTTAACTTGCCAATCACTAAAAATGGATTTAGCGTCTTTTATTTTTTCTTTTTGAACCTTCCACTCTTTTATTTGAAGTTCTTGTTGCTCTAATTTTTTATCTGCTAACTCCTTTTCTTTTTTAGCATTATTAGATTCTAATTCCGCCTTCTTAAAAAAAGTATCTAGTTTCTCTAACTCAGAAAAAGCATTTACATTTTTTTCAACTTTTTCAAGTAAAGTTGCATAATTGCTTCTTTCCTTATCTACTTCTTTTCTTTCTTCCGCCATTAATTTTTCTAATTTAACTGCGTCTTCTTTATATCGAGGCAAAAGAGTTTGATTTTCTTCTAATCTTTTTTTAGTTCTCTGTAATTCAGTCTTAGATCTTTCAAGTTTTTCACTATAAGGCAAGATCTCATAAGCATTTAAAATTGTTTTAGATTTTTTCTCTAAATTCAAGATTTCCTCTTCTTGCTCTTTAATTTTTTCTAATTCCTGTTTATTTTTAAGAAAATTATCAAACTCATCTAAAAGAGTTTTTGCTTTTGTTTTTTCTTCTAAAGCTACATCTTTTTCTTTTGCAGACTCATCTTTTATTTTTTTTGCCTTTTGGCCTTCTTCTTTTTGCCATTGACACATTTTTTCTAAATGCTCTACAAATAATTCCACTAGAGAAATACTTATGTCTGCTTGATTAGTTATTTGTCTTATGCTTTCTTCAATTTCATCTTTTTTGTCATACTGTTCTGGAACTGAGGTATGTGCTACATCTGCTTGCAATTTAATCTTTAATTCATTTAAAGTTTTTTCTTTATCTTTTTTTCTGATAGCAAGTTCATCTACAACTTTTTTAAATAATTGTGTGTTAAAAAGTTTTCTAAAAATTTCTTTTTTGGAATCTGAAGATGCTCTTAGTAATTCCATAAATTCGCCTTGAGCTATCATTCCAACTTGCATGAATTGTTCTTTAGTTAAACCTACAATTTCTTCAATTTTTTTGTTTGTCTCACCGATAGAATTAGCATAATCCGTTCCATCTGGCATGGTTAAGGATACTTTTTCTGTATCTGGAGTTTTCTTTAATTCTTTTTTTCCTTTTTTCCATGACTGATGTTGTGGTATTCTCTCAACTGTGTATTTTTGCCCTTTTTCTTCAAATGTTAACTCAACAAAAGGCTTAACATCTAGTCCTATAAATTGACTTTGTAATTCTAATCCGCTTTTTTTACCGTTTTTTGCACCTGTACTAGTTTCTCCATATAATGCAAAAACAATTGCGTCAAATATAGTTGTTTTTCCTGCTCCTGTATCTCCTGTAATCAAAAAAAGATTTTGATTAGGAAATGTAAAATCTATTTCTGTGGCTTTTCCGTATGATCCAAAAGCCTCCATTTTTAGTTTAAGTGGTTTCATAGTTATATTTCTCCCTGTATTGAATTTATTATCTCTTGAATAATTTCTTTTTCCTTTTCGTCTGCTTTGTCCCCAAGAAACTCAAGACATAATTCATATGGATTGTCCTTTTTTATCTTTTTTTGTTGGATATTATAATTTGCATGCCTTATATTTTCTCGTATAATCTCTAATAAATTTGGGAAAGCAGTTTTTAACCTGTCTTGCACGTCTGTAAGATTTAAAATATCTTCATCTGTTAAAGTAATGGAAACATAATCCTCACTTGGATATTTTAAAATTTCTAAAAGCTCGCCTTTAATTTTTCTAACTTTTCTTTTAGATTCTAATGGAATCACTTCAGTAGTGATATAATCATTGCGATTATCAGATTTTTTATCTTTGATATCTACAAAAATAGCACCTTTTTCTTGTCCTGCTTCGCTTACTGAATAAGGAAATGGTGTTCCACAATATCTAAAGAACTCGCTTCCAACTTTCATTGGCTTATGAATATGACCTAGTGCTGCATAGTCAAAAATCTCTAGATATTTTGCACTTACTTCATCAATATTTCCTACTGAACAAATCTCTGAATCCATTCTTTCAACATCTTCTGTACTCTTTCCAACTGGCAAATAAAATTGATGGCTAACAAAAATATTTCTCTGATTCTGATCTATATTTTCTCGTTCTAATAATCTTTTTATTGTTTCATCATAGGAAAAATTTCTGTCATTTTCGTCTTTTCCTATAATTTCTTTTACCATAGATGGCTTTACAAATGGAAGCAAATAAAAATTCACTTTACCAAATTCATCCTCTAAAACCACTTTAGCAATATGCTCATTTTCAAACTTTGGTGGATTACCTATCATGTAAATATTTTGTCTTTGCAAAACATTTCTAAAACAATCAATTCTTTGAGCACTATCATGGTTGCCACTTATAAACATTAATTTGGTAGCTGGTAATGCTTTTATAATTTTTTCCACAAATTCATCAAAAACACTTACTGCCTCTGCCGATGGAATTGCTTTGTCATATATATCACCTGCTATCACTACAACATCTGGCTGCTTTTCTTTCGCTTTTTCAATAAACTGTGCTAAAATTTCTCTTTGATCCTCTAGAAGATCTCTATTTATTAACTTTAGTCCAATATGTAAATCAGATATGTGAATTATTTTCATTTGTATCATACCTCCAATATACTTATATTATATAATATTTGCGCAAAAAAAATAAAGCAGCCTATGAAATAAGCTGCTTTTTCAATGTAAATTAATCATTTTAAATTCTAGTAGACAAACAATAAACGAGCGGTTTCCGTCATAATCCGTCAAGTTGTCAACCATTTACATACTTCCTAATTAATTACAATGAATCGATCCAGCAAAACAACGTCTATTTATCACCCAAAACTAATGCTTACTGTTTAAGATCGTCTTCATGCTGAATATGTAAGTAATTCTACCAAAAAAAGTTGTGTGTGTCAAACGCATTTTATTTTCCTTTTTTTCTAGCGTTTTCAAGTGTTTTATGGAAACTTTAATTTCAAATTTAATTTGGGTTTCCTTTTTGCTTTGCCACTATACCTTTTTAATGTAGCATCTTTGTTTAAAATTTTCATTGTTTAAAAAGCCTTTTTCCAAACAATTCTAAACTAGTATTCCTTGCAATAAATTACCCATGGAAAAGGTTAATGACTCAGTTGGTTGCATAATTTCAACTAATGGACGCATTTTCTTTTCAAATAAATCTCTATCCTGTATTGTCTGGTAAATAAATGCTGTATTGAGTGCATCATCAATTGCGGAATGTTTCTGACCTACGAATTGTACATTGATTCCTTTCAGTACATTATCTAAAGAAAGGTTTTGACTAACACATAAAATATTATCTATTATCTGTTGAAGATCCACCCAATTATTCAAAAGATTCTCTAATCTTTTGTCATTGACTCCCTTTAATTTGCGTTCACGTTCAATAACAACTTTATCTTCCATACTCCATGAATAAACAGTAGTATCTTTGTCTCCTGTCCATTTAATAAAATCACCTATAACCTCCGTAAAATTACGTTTTCCCTCTAACATCTCATTTGAAATATTAGTAAGCTTTTCAACTTTTTTAGAAATACGCGAGAATTCTGGCTTTACATATTCATTAAATTTATCTACTATTTGATCTTTTTCATCTAACTTAACTGCCCCTATTTGTATAATTTCTTCTTTGCAAATTTCTCTTTGCTCCGCAAATTTGGGAGATACTTTGCAAAATTCTAAATCTAAAATGATTTTTTCCATTAATTTCCTCCCTCAACCTTATTCCGTTAAACATTTATATATATTATACCTTATTAAGTGGGCAATTAACAATAAATATTAAAGCATTTTAACTTTAATTTTAAAAATTATATCCTTCGATAATTTAATTGTTCATGTTATTATAATACACTATTTTCTTATAAATTTAGCATCGTGATCAGATATATTATCATCTGATACAAATCTTTCAACTGTCATATGAAGATCATATTTTTCTCTGAGTTCAGCTATTGTTGCCATCATAGGAGATGCATGATGGATATCTATTGCTTCTTGATTATCCCAACTGTCTATTAATAGGACAGTTTCAGGGTCCTCTAATGCAGTATAATACTCATATCTTAAATTACCAGCTTCTTTTCTAATAGCTTCTACGGTGCCTGAACTAATCATTTCTTTTGCAAATGCAATAGCTGCTCCATTTTTACCTTTGTATCTCAAATTAACTGTAATACTCATAATAATTCTCCTCTCTTTTATCTAAATCCTATTATTAAACCTATCGAATGAACTATAAATGCAATTAACCAAGCGATAGCACATTGAAAGATTACTGTAACTAATGCTGCTTTTCCACCAGATTCTTTTTTTACAGCTGCTACTGCTGCAATACAAGGTGTATATAGTAGACAGAAAACTAAAAATGTAAATGCTGTTAATCCTGTCATCTGTGTTGCCATTTTACTTGCTCCACCATAAAGTACAGTAAGCATTGATACCACACTTTCTTTTGCTAAAAATCCTGAAATCAGCGATGTGACAGCTTTCCAGTTACCGAATCCTAATGGAATAAATACTGGTGCTATTACCCCTGCTAAACTTGCTAATATGCTATCTTCTGAATTTTTAACCATGTGAAAATATGGATTAAAATTCTGTAAAAACCAAACAACTATGATTCCTAGAAAAATAACTGTAAATGCTCTCTGAATAAAGTCTTTTGCTTTATCCCATAAAAGCATTGCCACGTTTTTTATTCCTGGCATTCTATAATTTGGAAGTTCCATTACAAAAGGAACAGCCTCTCCTTTAAAAATAGAATATTTGCTAATCATAGCAACTAAAATTGCCATTAATATTCCTGTGAAATATAGCACTACCATTATTAATGCTGCGTATTTTGGGAAAAATGCTGCAGAGAAAAATGCATAAATAGGCATCTTTGCGCTACAACTCATAAATGGAATTAAAAGTTGTGTCATTTTTCTATCTCTTTCTGATGGCAAAGTTCGTGTTGACATCACTGCTGGAACACTGCAACCAAATCCTATTAACAAAGGAACTATACTTCTTCCTGATAATCCAATTTTACGTAAGAGTTTATCCATAAAAAACGCAACTCTGGCCATGTAGCCACTATCTTCTAAAATAGATAAGAAGAAATATAATACTACAATTATTGGAACAAAACTAAGTACTGTACCTACACCTTCAAAAATTGCATCTATCACTAATGAGTGTATTGGTGCTGCCACATTAGCTTGTGACAATGCGTTATCTACTATTTTTGTTATCCAACCTATAGCATCCGCTAATACTTCTTGAAAAAACGCTCCTATTACATTAAATGTAAGATAAAAAATAATTGCCATTATTCCAATAAATACTGGTATTGCTGTCCATCTTCCCGTAAAAATTTTATCTAACTTTTTACTACGTTCTCTTTCTTTACTTTCTTTTGGTTTTACTATTGCCTGACTGCATAATCTTTTAATAAATGTAAATCTCATGTCGGCAATTGCAGCAGCTCTGTCTAAACCTCTTTCTTTTTCCATTTGATCCACAATTGTATTAAGAGCTATTCTGTCATTATCATGTAAATCTAATGCATCTATTACAAGTGGGTCCTTTTCAATAATTTTACTAGTTGCAAATCTTATAGGAATATCGGCTTTTTCCGCATGATCCTCTACTAAATTCATTATTGAATGTATTGCCCTATATACTGCTCCATCATAATCATTTTTATCGCAAAAATCATTTTTTAATGGTTTTTCATTATATTTTGCAATATGAATTGCATGTGTGATAAGTTCTTCTATACCTTGGTTCTTTGCAGCCGAAATTGGAACAACTGGCACTTGTATTAATTTTTCAAATAAATTTATATTTACTGAACCACCATTGCCTTTCATTTCGTCCATCATATTTAATGCTATAACCACTGGAACATCCAATTCTAGCAATTGCATTGTCAAATAAAGATTACGCTCAATATTTGTCGCATCAACAATATTTATTATAGCAGAAGGCTTTTCCTCAATTACAAATTTTCTAGATACAATTTCCTCACTAGTATAAGGTGATAACGAATATATTCCTGGTAAATCAACCACTTCAGTATTAGGATATCCCTTTATAGAACCACTTTTTCTATCTACTGTAACTCCAGGAAAATTTCCTACGTGTTGATTAGATCCGGTCAATCTATTAAACAATGTTGTTTTTCCCGAATTTTGGTTTCCTACTAGTGCAAATGTTAATTTATTATTAATTTTTCTTTTATGTTTATGTTCTTTTGTATAATCGTGATCACTTACATCTTCACCTATGGCTGGATGAGAAATATCACGCAATAAAGTCTTATCTGTATTATTATTTTCTGTTATTTTTTTTCTAACATTTTCTATTTCTATTTTTTCTGCATCAGACAATCTAATAGTTAATGCGTAACCTGAAACCATAATCTCCATTGGATCACCCATTGGAGCATATTTTATTAATGTTACATCACTTTGTGGAATAAGTCCCATATCAAGAAAATGTTGACGAAGAGCACCACTTCCACCAACACTTTTTATAGTTGCTGTCTGTCCTATTTTAAGTTCTTTTAAATTCACTTAAACACCTCCTATGCCTAAATATGTAGACAACAATACTACACACTCAAAAAGTGTGTACTTAAATATTATGAACTCTAGATATTTTTTTGTAAACTACAATTCCTAATATTTTGAAAAATTCTTTACACTTTTGGGAATTATGTATAAATTTTCGGTTATTAATCCCTGGTGTTAAAGCATTCTTTAAAATTAAATATGACCAAATGCAAGTGCCTCTCTCATTTATTGATGTGTTAAATTTTTTTATATATTTAATCGGATTATTTTCCGCACTGGTAAAAACATTTGATTATGCTTCATTCATTCAATTTTCACGAAGATAAAAATACTATATTGATTTTTTATTTTGCATAGCCTATTTTTAAATTAACATAACTGCTGCATCCATTGGAGGAATTAAAATGATTATAGAAAAAGAAACTTTATTTTGCGATTATTATGAACAATGGATTACTATGTATAAAGAAGGTGCTATCAGGAAAGTCACCATGGACAAATATCTAATGACTTTAAAATGGATAAAGACATACCCATGCCTTATTACTTCTTTTTGCCAGTGTGTCTATTGCAAGCGTTGCTCGACGCT
Source organism: Lachnospiraceae bacterium C7 (assembly GCA_900113385.1). Taxonomy (GTDB): domain Bacteria; phylum Bacillota; class Clostridia; order Lachnospirales; family Lachnospiraceae; genus Roseburia. Next base: position 28,815 of record FOPE01000004.1, on the reverse strand, counting down.
TAGGCCATTTTAGTATGACTACAACACAAAAAACTCACCTATTTTCTCTTGCTCAGGAACAGATGGTATAAAAACATCCATGTTTCTGATTTTAGAAATACTCGTTCTGACACGAGTACTTCCTTGTGAATCATTGTTGACCTGATTAAGAAAAGTATCACTCCTAGTTGTATATAAAAAGAACTTATCTGTTTCTATATTATTATCGAGTTTTATACGCACACAATCAGAAGATAGAATGTACATTTTTTCGGTGTTTGGGCGCATAATAGTCATTCCTGCAGGCATCATTTTTCCCATTATCAATTCGCCTTCATTAACGATACATCTCTTTATCTCCTTAGCATGTTCAAATGTAGTATAACGAGTATTTTCTTCTTGCCATCCGTAGTCTGAAAGATTGCTAAGCTGTATTATTCTGGCTTCCTTTTCCGCTGTATAATGTTCTGTTTTAAGGTTACTTCCAAATGGTCCATCTGCTATATCAGTTATCATACTTGAAACCTTACGCTGTTCCCAAACATAAGACAGAAGATTTGCATTATTGCAAATCTTCTGTCTTATATGTATAGTATCCTTCGTAGTAATAACTATGATCTATACCTTTCATATAAACTTCACTATTATCAATCTCGGATGTTAAAGCATTCTTTAAAATATATTTGATTTCAATATCATTAATTGGACTTCTTTCCATAGCTTGTAAATATTCTTCTTTATCTACTGCGCTCCAATCCACAACCTTATTAATTTTTTTCTTAAAAATCAAATCCAGCCATATACGAATACTCCTTCCATTTCCCTCTCGAAAAGGATGTGCTACATTCATTTCAACATATTTTTCCACGATTTCATCAAAAGATGTTTGTGGCATTTTTTCTATATTTTCTAGTGCCGGTTCTAAATACATCACAGAGGCAAATCTAAAATTTCCCTTAGCAATATTTACTTCTCTCATTTTTCCTGCAAAATCATAAATATCTTCAAACAAAAATTTATGTATTTTCTGTAAAGATTCCCATGTACCTGGCTCAAGTTCATCTAATAGTCCTGATTCAAATAATTCTATAGCTTTCTTTTTACTTATTTTTTCTTCTTCTCTCGCTAATTCAGTTGAATCCGAAATTCCAAGCTTATTTGACAACATTACATTACCACCTCTCATCTATTGTCTACTTTTATATTTTCAGCTTCATCATAGCCTTCTTCATATTCTTTTATCTTATACTGACCTTTTGGCCTCATTTGACATTACTTCTTCTTCATAAGCAACAATACATTTGTTTTCTGCAACTAATTTTTTAGAGTCATGTCTTTATATACTAAAACTTTTTTGGTATCAAAGCCCAATACATTATGATCTCTTATACCATCTGAAATTGTATATCTCCTTAATTAATGTACACGAGTTCATCAATTGAACTCTAATTTAATCTAAAATCCATACCTTTAATTATATCATAAATTATCATATTATAGATTATTAATATGGCCCCCACAACGAAAAAAGCACCACCCTTTCGGGTGATGCCCTTCCTAGCATACGCTAGATTACTAAAAAAGGAGTTACTGTGTTATGAAAAAAATTTATGAAAATGTCTAAATAGCAAATGGGCTAAACTAATGTTTTTCCTTTCGATTTGCTGTTGTTGACAGTTACATCAATTTCTTTTGTAGTTTGTGCCTTTTTTTCTGCGATAGCTGCCTGTGCTGCTGCTAATCTTGCAATTGGAACTCTAAATGGTGAACATGATACATAATCAAGTCCAATCTGGTGGCAGAACTCTACTGATGAAGGATCTCCACCATGTTCTCCACAGATACCGATATGGAGTTTTGGATTAACTGGTTTGCCAAGTTTAATTGCAATCTCCATAAGTTTTCCAACACCTGTGTGATCAAGTTTAGCAAATGGATCATTCTCAAAAATCTTAGTATCGTAGTAAGAATTCAAGAATTTACCTGCATCATCTCTTGAGAATCCATATGTCATCTGTGTTAAATCGTTTGTACCAAAGCAGAAGAAGTCTGCCTCTGTAGCGATTTCATCAGCTGTTAATGCAGCTCTTGGAATCTCAATCATTGTACCAACTTCGTAGTCAAGTTTAATACCAGCATTTCTGATTTCTTCATCAGCTGTTTCAACTACTACTTTCTTAACAAATTTAAGTTCTTTGATATCACAAACTAATGGAATCATAATCTCTGGTCTAACTGTCCAGTCACTATGCTCAATTTTAACTTCAATTGCTGCTCTAATTACAGCTTTTGTCTGCATCTTAGCAATTTCTGGATAAGTAACAGCAAGACGGCATCCTCTGTGTCCCATCATTGGGTTAAATTCATGTAAGCTATTAATCATAGCTTTGATTTCATCTACAGATTTACCTTTTGTTCTTGCAAGTTTTTCAATATCAGCTTCTTCAGTAGGTACGAACTCATGAAGTGGTGGATCAAGGAATCTGATTGTTACAGGATTTCCTTCAAGTGCTTCATATAAAGCTTTGAAATCACTCTGCTGATATGGCAAAATTTTCTCTAAAGCTTCTTCTCTTTCCTCTACTGTATCAGAACAAATCATTTCTCTAAATGCATCAATTCTTTCTGGCTCGAAGAACATATGCTCTGTACGGCAAAGTCCGATACCTTCTGCTCCAAGTTCTCTAGCTTTTTTAGCATCTCTTGGTGTATCTGCATTTGTTCTAACTTTTAATCTTCTATATTTATCAGCCCAGCCCATGATTCTTCCAAATTCTCCAGCGATTTGAGCATCTACTGTATGGATTGCTCCATCGTAAATGTTACCTGTTGAACCATCAATAGAAATCATGTCTCCTTCGTGATATTCTTTTCCACCTAATTTGAAGCATTTATTTGCTTCATCCATTGTGATATCACCGCAACCAGCTACACAACATTCGCCCATTCCACGAGCTACTACAGCTGCATGTGATGTCATACCACCACGAACTGTCAAAATACCTTGTGCTGATTTCATACCAGTGATATCTTCTGGAGATGTCTCAAGTCTAACTAAGATTACTCTTTCTCCTCTATTAGCCCATTCAACAGCGTCATCTGCTGTAAATACAACTTTACCTGTTGCTGCACCTGGTGAAGCACCAAGGCCTTTACCCATTGGAGTTGCTTTCTTAAGAGCTTCCTGATCAAATTGAGGATGAAGTAATGTATCAAGATTTCGAGGATCAATCATTGCAACTGCTTCCTCTTCTGTTCTCATTCCCTCATCTACAAGGTTACAAGCAATCTTTAAAGCTGCCTGAGCTGTTCTCTTACCATTTCTTGTCTGTAACATATAAAGTTTTCCGTTTTCAACAGTAAACTCCATATCCTGCATATCTCTATAGTGAGATTCAAGAATTTGGCATACTTCTTTAAATTGTTTGAATGCTTCTGGAAATTTATCTTCCATTTCAGAAATGTGCATTGGTGTACGAACACCAGCAACAACATCCTCACCTTGTGCATTTGTAAGGAATTCACCAAATAATCCTTTTTTACCTGTAGCTGGGTCTCTTGTGAATGCAACACCTGTACCACAATCATCTCCCATGTTACCAAATGCCATTGACTGAACGTTTACAGCTGTACCCCATGAATAAGGGATATCATTGTCTCTTCTATAAACATTTGCTCTAGGGTTATCCCATGAACGGAAAACAGCTTTGATTGCACCAAATAACTGTTCTTTTGGTTCGTCTGGGAAATCACTACCTACTTTTTCTTTGTATTCATTTTTAAACTGATTAGCTAATTCTTTTAAGTCATCTGCTGTAAGCTCTACGTCTTGTTCAACGCCTCGTTTTGCTTTCATTTCATCGATTAACTCTTCGAAATATTTTTTGCCAACTTCCATAACAACGTCTGAGTACATCTGGATGAATCTTCTGTAACAGTCCCAAGCCCAACGTGGATTGTTAGATTTTTTAGCAATAACCTCAACAACGTCCTCATTTAAACCTAGGTTCAAAATTGTGTCCATCATTCCTGGCATTGAAGCTCTAGCTCCTGAACGAACAGATACAAGTAATGGATTTTCTTTGTCGCCAAATTTCTTTCCTGTAATTTTTTCCATTTTTAAAATGTACTCTTCAATCTGGCCACGAATCTCATCGTTGATTTCTCTACCATCCTCATAGTACTGAGTACATGCCTCAGTTGTAATGGTAAAACCTTGTGGTACTGGAAGACCGATGTTAGTCATCTCAGCTAAGTTAGCTCCTTTTCCTCCAAGTAATTCGCGCATGTCAGCGTTTCCTTCTGTAAATAAATACACCCATTTCTTTGCCATTTTAACACTTCCTCCTATTACATTTTTTTACCCATTTGCGGCATTTTCGTAAAAATGCCTATCCCATACATTATATTGCGAATTTTTTTAGTAATATCGCACACAAATTATTTTAGCACACTTTATATTTTTTACAAGCTTTTTATCAAAATTTAATAAAATTTATTTTCTTTTCTCTGTTTTTCCTTCTTTTTTGATTATTACTTGTCTTTTTAATGTTATTCTGTAAGTTGTCTGATAATATCTTTTCGTTTTTTGTCGTTTTGCCGATTATAGACCTAGTGTTTTTCTGTTTTTTAGTCGTATTTACGATGATTTTATAGCATCAACAGTCTTGTTTTCAATTTTTCCCACCTTTAATATGATACTTTTTGAATTATCTGACATCTTTAAGCGGAATATTTTGCTTTTATAGCTGCAAATTTTACCCCATCCATGCTTTGATTAGAGGTGAAAAACATGTCATCTAAGACAAAAAAAGAATGCAGTTTCTATACTTTTTAGCATAAAATCTGCACTCTTGTTAAAAATGTTTCACCATATCTATTAAAATTGGCTACTCCTTTATACTTTTCAGCCACACGTCTTATGGTTATAGTTCCCATCCCGCCGTCTTTTCTATCACTTATAGGAATTCCATCTTCTGTAAAAAGATTCTTCTTATTCTTAGAACAGCCATTAGCAATTTTAATATCTAACTCACTTTCCTCTACATCATAGGAAATATAGACACGAATATTTTCAACAAGATTATCTTGCTTATATTCTTCAGACAATTCTTCTAACTGATCTGTTTCTGTTATGCGTTCTCTTAAACGTTCTTTTGCTGCATTAATTGAATTTTCTAACGCATTTGCCAAGATATATGTGACATCTGTTGGATTGATTTCAAGATTTTTAGGAACTTCAGCCCTAACTTTAAGATTGCAACCTTCTTCTTTGGCTTTTCGACTATATAATAAAAGTATTCCTTTTATTGCATAATTACAACAGTCTTTACAAAATTCTTCATCATAATCCATTTTATTATTGATTTCTTCTAAGTATGCTTTTACATCTTCTAGTTCACCATTTTTGATCAACTGCTCCATAATTAAATTATGATGATTAATTTTTTGATAAAATTCTTCTACAATTCTTTCTTTTTCCTGATACAATAAAACCTGTTCTTTAAATCTGAGATGAATTTCTTTTTGATGCATTTTTTTCTCATTTGAAAGTTCTTCTAATGTTTGTTTATATTCATTGATTTCTAGCTTGATTATATATGCGAAACCAACAACACAAGGATAAATAATTGGATAATACAACACCATATTTTTTCCGCAATATCCAATATGACTTTTAAGAGGTGTCCACATTAAAATTATCGCTGTTATCTCACTTGGAATTCCAAGATATATTATACCTTTTTCATCTACATAATGCATAAACAGAAATGGTAAAATCATAAAAAACATCCATAAGACTTCACATTTATCATGTGATATATGGTCATGTAAACATCTTATAAAGAATACTACACATATCCCAATAACGATTGCTAAAACCATAAAAAATATTTTGCGATTACCTATAAACTTTTCCCTCACACTTGCAAATTCCTTGTACCATTCTTTAAAAAATGTTAACGCTTTCCTCACCTTCCTTCGCTAGCCTAATATTAGCACATTAAAGTCAAAAAGAAAAGGACAGATCTCACAAATTGTGGACCTGCCCATATATCTTCTAATATATTACGTGCCACTCGTCAAAGTGCACTCACATATTTTAATTCAAATCAAAATTTTATTATAAACTCATTAGAATATCTTTTAGGATGTCATTATAACATCATTTAGAATATCTTTCAGGATGTCATTATAACACCATTCAAAATATCATTATAACATCATTAGAATTTGAATTTATCTGCGAAATATGCATCAAGATCTTCAATCTTAATTCTTACTTGTTGCATTGTATCACGATCACGTACTGTTACTGCGTGATCTTCTTCTGAATCGAAATCATATGTTACACAGAATGGAGTACCAATTTCATCTTGTCTACGGTAACGTTTTCCGATTGTTCCTCTATCATCGTACTCACAGTTATAGTTCTTAGCAAGTTGCTCGAATACTTTTGTAGCACTGTCGTTTAATTTCTTAGAAAGAGGTAATACACCAATCTTAACTGGTGCAAGAGCTGGATGGAAGTGGAATACTGTTCTTACATCTGGCTTTTCTTCTGTTCCGATATCTTCCTCATCATATGCTGAACATAAGAATGCTAATACTACACGGTCAGCACCAAGTGATGGCTCGATAACGTATGGAATATATTTTTCACCTTTTTGATCATCAAAGTATGTTAAATCCTGACCTGATACTTCTTGATGGCATTTCAAATCATAATCTGTTCTGTCAGCGATTCCCCATAATTCTCCCCAACCAAATGGGAATGTAAATTCAATATCTGTAGTTCCTTTTGAGTAGAATGATAATTCGTCTTGATCATGATCTCTTAATCTGATTTCATCTTCTTTAATTCCTAAAGATAATAACCATTCTTTACAGAAGTTTCTCCAGTAGTGGAACCATTCCATATCTGTACCTGGCTCACAGAAGAACTCTAATTCCATCTGTTCAAACTCTCTTGTACGGAATGTAAAGTTACCTGGTGTAATCTCATTTCTGAATGATTTACCAACCTGTCCAATACCAAATGGAAGTTTTTTACGTGATGTTCTTTGAACATTTTTAAAGTTTACGAAAATACCTTGAGCAGTTTCTGGTCTTAAGTATACTGTATTCTTAGCATCTTCTGTAACACCTTGGAATGTTTTGAACATTAAGTTAAATTGTCTGATGTCTGTAAAGTTGTGTTTTCCACAAGCTGGACATGGAATAGAATGCTCTTTAATGAAATCTTGCATTGCTTCATTAGTCCATCCATCAACAGATGTTTCTAATTCAATACCATTTTTTTCAGCAAAATCTTCAATGATTTTATCAGCTCTAAATCTTTCATGACATTCTTTACAATCCATAAGTGGATCTGAGAATCCGCCTAAGTGACCTGAAGCAATCCAAGTCTGTGGATTCATAAGAATAGCACAGTCAACACCTACGTTATATTTGTTTTCTTGAATGAATTTTTTCCACCAAGCTTTTTTTACGTTGTTTTTAAGTTCTACACCTAAATTTCCATAATCCCAAGTATTTGCAAGTCCTCCATAAATTTCAGAGCCAGGATATACAAATCCTCTTGCTTTTGCTACTTGTACAATTTTCTCCATGGTTTTCTCCATAACAGATAGTCCTCTCATTCTCTCTGATTTCTGCAAGGTAATTATGCAGTTTATTTATATATGATGTATGTGAATACATCCGAAATCTGATTTTGGTTATCATGTTTGCTTGAATCACTAAAATCAAATTTTACTTCACTTTCTGATTCTGTACCAACAGCTAAATCATCATCATCTACACTTGTATCTGCTGATTCTTTACTAGCTTTTTTGGCAGATTTATTTGTTTTAGATTTTTCATTTTTTGAATTGTCTTTGCTTGAATTATCTTTACTTGACTTTGCATTAGATTTTTTGCTTAGTTCTTTAACTGAATCAAGTAAATCATTTCCATTTGCGATTTCAACTGTTTCGTTATCTAAAACCTTAACATTTTTAGCTGATGTATACTCAATATCACCATCGACTTTTACGTTAACATTAGCTTTTACTATGGCTATCTTAGCTGAATTATCATCTAAAATCTTGCTTTTAGAAATCTTTTTCACAGCCTTACCATCTTTAACATATACGAAATCTGCATCTATATCATAGCCTTCTGAAACTGCATCCGATACAGTTCCAACATAAGCATCGATTCCACTAAATTTCATGTAATCTTCATATGTTTTATATGATATTGTCAAAATGGCATCATCATTTTTAAAAGTTACATCTTTTAATTTAACTTTTCCTGAACCATTCTTGTCGTTATACTCATCAACAGCTTCTTTTGCATATTTTTTAAACTCTTTTTTATCGTATGTCTTAGCATCAAAAGCCTCTACATCTGTGGAAACTATAGAGCCGTCATTCGAAATAAAAATTGTACTAGTTTTAGCTTCATATGACTCTCCGCATCCACTTAACAATGCTCCACAAAGTAAAGCAACGGGCACTGCTTTTAAAAATCTTTTCATGTCGTTCTCCTTAAACTTAGTCTCAACCTTTGTAATTATACACGTCTTGTTCTATTATTTCAAGGGACTTGAACTTATGTTGAATATGATATTCTATAAATTTCTTCATAATGTACCTTAACTCGTCTAAAATTTCATCAGACAACTTAAACGTATATAATTTTTCTACGCTTTGAGATATCACAAACTGCATAGTGTATCTAGTAGCATCAGAAATCTTATAGGTCTTTAGTTCTTTTTTGCAATTGCCACAAAAAATTCCAGACCTTTCAATCGAAAAATAATTTAAATTCTCCGTTTTATGACATCTCATACAACTAAACATCGATGGTGCAATTCCTGCTAAAGTAATTGCCTTTAGCTCATATACAGCTTTCACTAAGTTGTTATCAAAATGCGGACTTTCTAATGCTCTAAGAGATTGATACAAAAGTTTCAAGAATTCTTTTTCTTCTGTGTTTTCTTGGCAAAAATAATTTGCGAATTCCAAAAAATAAAAGCCAAAATATGCAGATGATACGTCTAATGTAAGTTCTCTAAAATAATTTTTTACGTTTGCTTTTGATAAAGTATACGCATTTCTTCCTTCGTAGAGCTCAAATTCTCCAAAACAAAAGGGATTAGCTACAGCTACTAGTTGGCTGTTTGGCCTCCTTGCTCCTCGAACAAAAGCTGTAATTTTACCCCTTTCTTTCGTGAGAATAGTGACTCTTTTGTCATAATCTCCTACAGGCATGGCTGACAACACCATGCCTGTTAATACAATATTATTAGTTTGCATATATATTATTAATCTTCATCTTTGAATCCAAAGTTCTTAATTAAGAAATCACTGTCTCTCCAATCCTTCTTAACTTTTACCCACAATTTAAGGTTAACTTTGGCATCTAATAAACGTTCCATTTCATATCTAGCATTTGAACCAATTTTCTTAAGCATAGCACCTTGTTTTCCAATGATAATTCCTTTGTGGGAATTCTTTTCGCAAACAATTGTAGCATCAATGTCGTAAATTAAGCCTTTTTTATTTTTTCTGCTTTTCATGCTATCAATTCCTACTGCAATACCGTGTGGAACTTCATCGCTTAATGCATGTAATGCTTTTTCTCTAACGATTTCTGCACAAATAGCTCTTTCAGGCTGATCTGTAATTGTATCTTCATCGTAATACTGTGGACCATATGGTAAATACTTGAAGATAGTGTCAATTACGTCATCAACATTGTTACCCCTAAGTGCCGAAGTAGGAATAATTTCATCAAAATCATATAGTTTACGATATGTATCAATGTACTCTAAAATTTTGTCATTTTCTACTGTATCAACTTTATTGATAATTAAAATAACTGGAGTCTGAGCTTTTTTTAGCTTTTCAATAATATGCTGTTCACCTGCTCCGACATAATTAGTTGGTTCTACAAGCCATAATACAACATCTACTTCGTTTAAAGTACGTTCTGCTGCATTAACCATAAACTCTCCTAATTTATTTTTTGCTTTATGAATACCTGGTGTATCCACAAAAACAATTTGTCCTTTATCCATATCTGTATATACTGTTTGGATACGGTTTCTTGTTGTCTGTGGTTTATTTGATGTTATTGCAATTTTTTGACCAATGATTCTGTTCATTAGTGTTGATTTTCCTACGTTTGGTCTACCTATTATTGTTACAAATCCTGATTTAAAACTTACGTTCATTATTTCTCCTTTGATTTTTATAATGTTTCAATGTTTTTAAAGAGTTTTGACTCTTTTTTAATATTATCTTCGTTTCCGATAACACAAATGTTACCATCATCGAGAATTGCCTGTACTAAATCTGCTAAATTTCTAATATCTTCTACTGTTGCATTTCTGATTTGATCTCTTTCCTTTTGAAGAGTATCAATTGATAATTTAGAAATATATGCAGACATTGATCTTGAACCCATTCCTTCTGGATAAAGTGGTGTATCCATTGAGCTAAATGTTCCAATGATATACTTTGTCATATCTCGCTCGTTAGGATTGAAGTTTCTTAAATATTCTGGTGTCTTTTCGTAAATGTCATTAGTCTTAGACAAATTAGGATCTCTATATGATACAAGATATCCTTCTCCTGTTCTAAGGAATGAACCTGAGCAACCATATGCTCCACCTTTAACTCTAACGTTAATCCATAGATAATCGTAACTCAAAATAACTTTTAAAATTCTGAGATAGCCACTATATTCAAATCCATGTTTTTTGAAGCTTCCTGCTCGTGCAACATATTGAATTTGTGAAGCGTCCATAAAGCCTTCATTTTTTTGTGTAAATTCAATTGCAGGCATTTTACTTACTGTTTCTCCTAGCTCATATGTTGCAAATTCTTTAGCTAGAACGTCTTTTGTTTCTTCGTAAAGTTCATTATTAGATGTAACGCTTACGATTAATCTATTTTTACATACAATTTTTCTTAAAACTGCATATAATTTTTCAATAATCTCATCTGCTTTTTCCTGGAAGTTTTTATCTATATCACAAAGCTGTCTATAAAATTCTAAACCAGACATATTATCTACGTAATATGCAAATTTAGAAAAATATGTCATTGCTCGCATAGCTGCAATTAAATTACCATTATTACTAAGTGAACTTCTAAGTCTTGTTACTGATTGAGAGATAATCTCTTTTAATCTAGTCTTATCTGAAAAATCAGTATTAAACATAACTTCTCTTACTAACTCAATAGCTTTTGAAAGATTCTCATGTAACACTTTCATTTTAACTTCTGCTTTAACATAAAGTTCATCTGAACCATCATACGCTGAGAAGTTGTTAGTTGTAAATGAAATTCCTCCTGTATAAATATTAATTGCATTAGAGAGATCTGCATACTTATAGTTCTTTGTATCTACGAAACTAAGTGTTGCTTTTAAAATACCAACATAGAAAAGTTCTTCTTTTGAAAAGTCAGATATATCAAACATATAATTGATATAATCAATTCCATTTGTTTCGTAATCATGTAACACTACTTTTACGCCTTCAACTTCTTTTTCAATATTAGAAAATGGTAATACATCCTTACGCATATCTTCTCGTTTAAGCATAGGAATTTTCTCTAAATCTTCTTTTGGTGAAGGTTCTTCTTGGTATTGTTTTAAACTCTTAGTATCTTCTACTAATTGTTCAATCTCTTTTTCTGACATACTTGCTTTAACCTTAGCAAGTTCATCTTCTAATGCTTTATCAGCCTTTGAATTAAGGCCTGCCACAGGTACTAATGATACCACAGCTCCATGTGTATTATCTAGAAGATATTTTTGTATTAATTCTTCGAAATAATTTGTATCTATCTGTTCTTTTAAAAACTTAAATGTGTCTAAACATTCAATGTGAATAAATGGTTTTGTATCATCAAACAACCAACTATCTAATAACTGAAGACCATATAAAAGTCCCTTAGGGAACTGACCAAAATCAGCCTCTCTAAATCTAAACTCTGATGCATTGATAGCTGCACGTAATGCATCTTTATTAAGCCCTTCTTTAACTAATCTCTTAAGCTCTTTTTCTATAACTTCTACGAAACGTGCCTGCTCTTGCTTATTAGTTCTTTTTGCAGTAATTGTAAATGTTGGTTGTAAAATTCCAGCATCATACGAGCTTAGAATATCTTTACCAATTCCAGCGTCTAAAAGTGCCTTTCTAACTGGAGCTCCAGGCGCTGAAACAAGAGCATACTCTAATACATCAAAGGCTTGATATAACTTCTTGTCTAATACATCTGCAATAACCTTGCTATATGATAAATATGTCTTATCAGCTGGATCTTCTTCTGATGCAATTGAATATTCTTTTTCTACTGTTTTGACTTCTTTAAAAGCCGGTTGTTTTTTAATCTCTGAATCCACATCAATTCTATCATAATTGCTTAAATATTCTTTATCCATCCAATCAAGCTTTTTGGCCACATCCATGTCACCATATAAATAAATATATGAATTAGCTGGATGATAATATTTTCTGTGGAAATTGAGATAATCCTCATATGTCAACTCAGGAATATGTTGTGGATTACCACCGGAATCTTTTCCATAAGCATTATCTGGGAAAAGTGCACGTGAAATCTGCTCTTGCAAGATCTCTTCTGGTGATGAATATGCACCTTTCATCTCATTATATACAACTCCATTAATAGTAAGTGGAGCATCTTTATTCTCTAATTCATAATGCCAACCTTCTTGTTTAAAAATCTCTTTATGTTTGTAAATATTTGGATGAAAAACAGCATCTAAATATACGTCCATAAGATTCTGAAAATCCTTATCATTGCAACTTGCAATAGGATAAACAGTTTTATCAGGGTATGTCATGGCATTTAAAAATGTATTTAAAGAACCTTTGACTAATTCTACAAATGGATCTTTAACTGGAAATTTATCTGAACCACAAAGAACTGTATGCTCTATAATATGTGGTACTCCTGTCTCGTCTTTTGGTGGAGTCTTAAAGCCTATATAAAAGACTTTGTTATCATCTGAATTAGAAATGATGCTGACCCTTGCGCCACTCTTAATGTGCTCTAAAATATAACCTGTAGAGCCTATGTCATCTAGTTTTTTTGTTTCTATAATTTTATAAGCAGTTAGTTTTTCGATCTGCATTGTCTACCTCCTAAACATAAGTAATAACATTATACCACACTAACTCTTTTTTGCATATTAAAAAAGGATGTAAGCCTTTCATTGACCTACATCCTCCCTTGGGAATTCTATGTGATTTACACTTAATATTCTCTATTCAATAGGTGATACGTTTGTTGCCTGTGGTCCTTTTTCACCTTGAACGATTTCGAACTCAACTTTTTCCCCATCTTTGAGCTCTTTGAATCCGTCCATGTTGATTGCTGAAAAATGAACGAAGACATCCTTTCCGGCTTCATCAGAAAGAAAACCGTAACCTTTTTTTGCGTTAAACCATTTTACTGTACCCTGCATAACTAAATTCCTCCTACTTAATAAAAATAAATTAAATTGTTTCTTAACAACAAGATAAGATTATCACACTTTCATGGGGGTGTCAAACAATTTTCAGAATTTTTATTAAATTTTCCATTTTGTCATTAATATTGCCTATTTTGTGTTATTTTTATGTTTCATTTTTAATTTGTACATCCAATTGTGGATATGGAATTGAAATATTATTGGCATCTAGTGATACCTTGATTTTCTCAGTAATATCCCACTTTGCTGGCCAGTAATCATCTGTCTTAACCCAGCCTCGCACTCCCATGTTCACTGAGCTGTCTGCCAATTCTGACACAAATACATTAACACCTTTTGATTTAATAACTCTATCATCGCTTTCAATTACTTTTTTAAGTACATCTTTTGTTTTTGCAAGATCTGCTTCATAGCTTACTCCAACTATAATGTCAAGTTGTCTTTCATCCATTTTTGATACATTTGTCAAACTAGTGTTTGATAATGTGCCATTAGGAATTAAAATCATTCTATTATCAACAGTTAATAATTTTGTGTAAAAAATTGTAATTTCATGTACAATTCCTTCCTCTTTTGTAGCATTATTGATAATGTAGTCTCCTACTACAAATGGTTTTAATAATAAAATAAGTACACCACCTGCAAAGTTTGATAAGCTTCCTTGGAGAGCAAGACCTACAGTAAGACCTGCAGAACCTACAATTGCTACCACTGAACTTGCTAAACCAAACTTAGCTAAAACTGTCATTCCGATTATGATATAAATCGTATATTTTACAAGGGAACAAAGAAATGTATTAACACCTCTTTCAACTCCGAATTTATTTAATGATTTTTTAAGAATTTTTGTAATCCATTTAACTACTTTTCTTGAAATAAAGATTACTACTACAACCCATAAAATGCTAAGGCCAAAATCTAATGCTTGTGGAATCAAATCCTCCAGCCATTTTTTAATTATGCTAGGTTGTTTTACCACATTCTGAGCAGCCTCTGTTGCTTTGTCCGATAATTCATCAATATCTGTTGTTGTTTGTTTTGCAAGCAGACCACTTAAAAATAAATTAATCATCCTCAATCCTCTCTTCTTTTTATTCTTTATTTTAATAGGCTATTGTTATTTCTTTTTATGACAATAGGCAACTAAATATAGGTAGCAAAACTACCCTATTTAATTGCCTACTAAGTATAGCATAATGTAATTAATTAAAAAAGCTTAATTTTTCGTTTATTTAACGCGTCTTACCCTAAAAACTCCATCAATTTCACTTAATTTTTCTAGGACATCATCTGACACTTTTGAATCTACATCAATTAAAGAATATGCATACTCTCCTTTACCTTTATTGGTCAAATCTGAAACGTTTACATCTGCATCTCCTAAAATTGTTGTATATTTTGCAATCATACCTTTATTATTTTTGTGCATGATGCTTATTCTTCCAACTGTTTCGCATAATCCCATGCTACAATCTGGATAATTTACGGAATGAACAATATTTCCATTTTCTATATAATCTCTTAATTCTTTTGCAGCCATTACTGCGCAATTATCTTCTGATTCTGCTGTAGATGCTCCAAGGTGTGGTGTTACGATACATCCTTTTGCACCTACTGTAATAGGATTTGGGAAATCAGATACATAGCATCCAATTTTTTCTTCTTCTAGTGCCTCTACTATTGCTTTTTCATCAACTAATAAATCACGAGCAAAGTTTAACACTACAGCATTTTCTTTCATCATTGAAATTGCTTCTTTACTAATCATGCCTTTTGTAGAATCTAATAATGGTACATGTATTGTTATAAAATCACATGTTTTATAAATATCTTCCACATTTCCAATGTGTTTTACTGTATGATCAAGATTCCAAGCTGCATTAACTGAAATATATGGATCATAACCGTATACTTCCATTCCTAAATGAGCTGCTGCATTTGCAACTAAAACACCAATTGCTCCAAGTCCAATAACCCCGAGCTTTTTACCAAGGATTTCATGCCCAGCGAAATTCTTCTTTTTCTTTTCTGCTTTTTTTGCAATTCCTTCGTCATCTTGATTATCTAGTAACCATTCCATTCCGCCAACAATATCTCGTGAAGCATATAGCATTCCTGCAAGCACAAGTTCTTTTACACCATTAGCATTAGCACCTGGTGTATTAAAAACTACTACTCCTTTTTTTGCACACTCCTCTAGTGGAATATTGTTAACGCCTGCTCCTGCTCTTGCAATTGCAAGAATTCCTTCAGGAAGTTCTAAATCATGCATAGCTGCACTTCTTACTAATACTGCCTGTGCATCTTCTAACTGTTCTACCTTTTCATACTCTTTTGAAAAAACTTTTAAGCCAACATCTGCTATAGGATTAAGGCAAGTGTATTTATACATACTAAACTCCTCTTTTCTTTTGTTTTCCTGTTATTAATTTTTGTTTTCCTATTATTATTTTCTCTTACTAGCTTTAATTTGTTAGTTTTAAATGTACTGAGTTTTGATTATATCTAGTTTTAATTTTCAGCCTCAAATTTCTTCATAAACTCTACTAATTTTTCTACACCAGCTTTAGGCATTGCGTTATATATAGATGCTCGCATACCTCCCACTGTTCTGTGTCCTTTAAGATTTACTAAACCATTTTCCTCTGCTTCTTTAACAAATTTTGCTTCTAATTCTTTATCTCCTATAACAAATGGAACATTCATCAACGAACGATCTTTTGCTTCAACTGTTCCCTTAAACATTTTACTTTGATCTAAAAAGTCATATAAAATTTTTGCCTTTTCTTCGTTACGTTTTTGAATTTCAGTAAGCCCACCCATCTTCTTTAACCACTTAAATACTTTTCCACATATATAGATATTGTAACATGGTGGTGTATTATAAAGCGAATCTTTATCAGCTTGTGTCTTATACTTAAGCATTGTAGGTGTAAAAGGCATTACGTCATCACGAATTAAATCCTCTCTAATTATTACAATTACTACTCCTGCTGGTCCAACATTTTTTTGTACTCCACCATAAACCACTGCATATTTAGACACATCAATAGGCTCTGATAAAAAACATGACGAAACATCTGCAACTAAGTCTACTCCTTTTGTGTTTGGCAATGTTTTATATTTAGTTCCATAAATTGTATTATTTTCACAAATATATACATAATCCATATCATCTGTTATTGGTAAATCACTGCAATCTGGAATATATGTAAAAGTTTTGTCAGCTGATGAAGCTAACTCTACTACTTCGCCATATTTTTTTGCTTCTGCTGCAGCTTTTTTTGCCCACTGTCCAGTTATGATATAGCCTGCTTTCTTATTTTTCATGAGGTTCATAGGGACTGCAGCAAACTGCTGTGAAGCCCCACCTTGCAAAAATAATACCTTATAATTATCTGGAATATTCATTAAATCACGAAGATCTGCTTCTGCTTCTTTGATAATGTCATCATAGACTTTTGAGCGGTGACTCATCTCCATAACCGACATTCCACAACCTCTATAATCAAGCATCTCATCTGCTGCTTCCTGTAAAACCTCTTCAGGTAAAACTGCCGGTCCTGCTGAGAAATTATAAACTCTACTCATTTTCAAACTTCCTCCTAAAATATTATATTTTTACATTTAAATTTTGTATCCCTTTATTTTTAATACTGTATCACAACAAAGTGTAAAAATCTAGTATTATTTTTTATATTATTTGCTATTTTTTATATCGCTTTCATCAAAGACTTCACTAATTGGTGCACCTGGCGCAACCATTGGCCAAACTTTATCATCACTATTAATTATACAGTCAATAACGTATGGCTTTTTAGATTTTAAAGCTTCGTCTAACGCTTTTTCATATTCTTCTCTTGTTGTAACTCTTGAGGCTTCAGCTCCCATAGCTTTTGCAATTGCTACATAATCCACTCCATCATCTAATACTGTAGCAGAATATCTCTTTTCATAGAAAAGTGTTTGCCATTGGCGTACCATTCCTAACACATGATTATTTACTATTATCTGTATTAGTGGTAATTTTTCCCTTGAAGCTGTGGCGATTTCGTTCATATTCATTCTAAAACATCCATCACCTGCAATATTTACTACTTGAGTATCTTTTTTAGCTGTTTGTGCTCCAATAGATGCTCCTAAGCCATAGCCCATTGTACCTAGACCACCTGAACTTAAGAATGTATGTGGCTTTTTATATTTATAATATTGGGCTGCCCACATTTGATGCTGGCCAACCTCTGTAACAATTATTGCCTCACCTTTTGTTTTTTCATATAGTTTTTCTACTAGATAAGGACCACTTAATCCGACCTTTGGATAAGATAATGGGAATTTTTCTTTATATTCTTCAATATGTTTAATCCATTCATTATGTTGATGTGTATCTAATTTTTTATTAATTTCCTGCAAAATTACTTTTACGTCACCTATTACCGCTGAATCAACCTTAATATTTTTATTGATTTCTGCTGGATCTATATCAAACTGCAATATTTTTGCATTCTGCGCAAATTTTTTAGGATTACCCATTACACGATCTGAAAATCTTACTCCTATTGCTATTAATAAGTCGCACTCACTTACTCCAAGATTTGAAGCTTTTGTTCCATGCATTCCAAGCATTCCAGTATAATTTTCTTTTGTTCCATCATAAGCACCTTTTCCCATTAATGAATCACACACTGGCGCATCAATTTTTTCTACAAATTCAGCAAGTTCTTTGTCTGCATCTGCTAAAATAGCTCCACCACCTACAAAAACAAATGGTTTATCTGCTGCTTTTATTAATTTTATAGCATCTTCTAACTCCCTATTTGAAATAACTGTTGATTCAATTTTGATTTCCTCTTTTGTGCCATCTGATTTAACTCTGTGCACCCTTGATAAAATATCATTATCTTTTTTTGTAGTCTTCTTTTGTGGAATAAAATCATAATCTACTTCTGCACCTGTTACGTCTTTTGCAATATCTACAAGTACAGGGCCAGGACGACCTGTCTTTGCAATAGAAAATGCTCTTCTTATGGTTGTTGCAAGATTTTTTACATCTTTAACGATAAAATTATGTTTTGTTATGGGCATTGTAATGCCTGTTATATCTATTTCTTGAAATGAGTCTTTGCCTAAAAGTGGAACGTTAACATTACATGTTATTGCCACAACAGGAATTGAATCCATATATGCTGTTGCAATTCCTGTAACTAAATTTGTGGCTCCAGGGCCGGAGGTGGCAAAACACACTCCGACCTTTCCTGTTGCTCTAGCATATCCATCTGCTGCATGAGCTGCTCCTTGCTCATGAGATGTTAAAACATGATGTATTTCTTCATGTTTATATAATGCATCATAAACATTTAAAATTGCTCCTCCTGGATATCCAAAAATTGTGTCAACTCCTTGTTCTTTTAGACACTGTATAACTACTTCTGCTCCTGTAACTTTCATCTATTTATCCCCTTTTGGTGGTTATTTATTATTAACTTCTAAAATTGCTCCTCTATTTCCTGAGGTTACCATTGAGGCATATCTAGCAAGATATCCTGTTGTAACTTTAGGTTCTCTTGGTTTCCATTCTTTTCTTCTTTGCTCTAGTTCCTTATCATCTACATCTAATTCTAATTTTAGATTTGGAATATCAATTTTTATAATATCTCCTTCTTTTACAAGTGCGATTGGACCACCTAATGCTGCTTCTGGAGAAACATGTCCTATTGAAGCTCCTCTTGATGCTCCTGAAAAACGTCCATCTGTAATAAGTGCAACGGAACTTCCTAATCCCATACCTGCAATAGCTGATGTAGGATTTAACATTTCTCTCATTCCTGGGCCACCTTTTGGTCCTTCATATCTAATTACTACAACGTCACCTTCTACAATTTTTCCACCTTTAATCGCTTCAATTGCGTCTTCTTCACAATCAAATACTCTTGCTGGTCCTTCATGAACCATCATTTCTTCAACTACTGCTGAACGTTTTACTACTGAACCATCTGGTGCTAAATTTCCTTTTAAAACAGCTAGTCCACCTGTTTTTGAATATGGTTTGTCTATAGGTCTGATTACTTCTGGATTTCTATTTACTGCATTTTGAATATTTTCCCCTATAGTCTTTCCTGTAACTGTCATACATTCTGTATTAAGAAGTTCTACATCTGCAAGTTCTTTCATAACTGCGTATACTCCGCCTGCTTCATTTAAATCTTCCATATATGTTGGACCTGCTGGTGCTAAATGACATAAGTTAGGTGTTTTTTCACTTATTGGATTTGCAAAAGCTATATCAAAATCAAAACCTACTTCATGAGCAATTGCTGGTAAATGTAACATAGAGTTTGTTGAACATCCTAATGCCATATCTACTGTTAATGCATTTAAAATTGCATCTTTTGTCATGATATCCCTAGGTCTAATATTTTTATTATACATATCCATAACTGCCATTCCGGCATGTTTTGCTAATTTAATTCTCTCTGAATACACTGCAGGAATAGTTCCATTACCTCTAAGTCCCATTCCTAATGCTTCTGTTAGGCAATTCATTGAATTTGCAGTGTACATTCCAGAACATGAACCGCAAGTAGGACATACTTTTTCTTCATATTCTGTAACTTCGTCTAACGTCATCTTACCTGCTGCATTTGCACCAACTGCTTCAAACATTGAAGATAAACTACGTTTTTTTCCTCCAATATGACCTGCAAGCATAGGTCCACCTGAAACAAACACTGTTGGTACATTAATTCTAGCTGCTGCCATTAGTAAACCTGGCACATTTTTATCGCAGTTTGGTACCATAACTAGAGCATCAAACTGATGAGCAATTGCCATACATTCTGTTGAATCTGCTATTAAATCTCTTGTAACTAATGAATATTTCATTCCGATGTGTCCCATTGCAATTCCATCACAAACTGCAATAGCTGGAAAGACTACTGGCATACCGCCAGCTTCTGCGACTCCTAATTTTACTGCATTAACAATTTTATCAATATTCATATGGCCTGGAACAATCTCATTGTATGAGCTTACAATTCCGACCAATGGTTTTTTAATCTCTTCCGGTGTAAATCCTAATGCATTTAATAAACTCCTTGCTGGCGCTTGTTGCATTCCAGCCTTCATGTTATCACTTTTCATAATATAAACTTCCTTCCTGATTTTTCGCCATATAAAAATTAATTCGTTATTAGATAAATCACTGATTGATTTAAAGACTTTTTTGCTCACCTAGCAACTCCTAATACTAGGCTATGGCCACATTAAAATCCCTTTTATGGTAAATCATATAATAAAAAAATTCAAGTTTTTTTACTACACTCTTTCTGCTATTAAATCTCCGATTTTCTTTGTTCCTACTTCCTTAATTTTCACATTTTTTGAAGATGCACCACTTTTCTTATCCTGTGGCATAATGTCTATAGTTCTATATCCTTCTTCTAAAACTTTTTGTACGGCATTTTCTATTTTTTCTGCCTCATCGTCTAAATCAAAAGAATATCTAAGCATCATTGCTGCACTTAATATAGTAGCTATTGGATTAGCGATTCCCTTTCCTGCAATATCTGGTGCTGAGCCACCACTTGGTTCATATAATCCAAACTTTGTTTCATTTAAACTAGCTGAAGACAACATTCCTATAGAACCTGTAATCATACTTGCTTCATCTGACAAAATATCTCCAAACATATTTTCCGTAAGAACAACATCAAATTGTTTTGGATCTTTTACTAATTGCATTGCACAATTATCGACTAACATGTGCTCGTATTTTACCTCTGGATATTCTTTTGCAACTTCCTCTACTATTTTTCTCCATAATCTTGATGAATCTAAAACATTTGCCTTATCTACTGATGTAACTTTTTTTCTACGTTTCATTGCAATATCAAAGCCACGTTTTGCAATTCTTCTTATTTCATTTTCATTATATGTCAAAGTATCTGTAGCTGTAACAACTCCGTTTACCTCTTTTGTTTCTCGTGCTCCAAAGTAAAGTCCACCTGTAAGTTCTCTCATAATTAATAAATCAAAGCCATCCCCGATTATATCTTCTCTTAAAGGACAAGCTTCTTTTAACTCTTTATATAAATATGCTGGTCTTAGATTTGCGAATAAATTTAAAGATTTTCTCAGTTTCAATAGTCCTGCCTCTGGTCTTAGATTTGGCGCTAGTTTGTACCATGGCGATGTAGATGTATTACCTCCAATTGATCCCATAAGCACAGCATCTTGTGCTTTTGCTGTTTCAATAGCTTCATCTGTAAGTGGCACTCCTGTTGCATCTATAGAACAACCACCCATTAAAATACTAGTGTAATTAAACTTATGACCATACTTTTGGGCTATTGCATCAAGCACTTTTTTTGCTTCAGCAACTACTTCTGGTCCTATTCCATCACCAGAAATTACTCCTACTTTATATTCCATTTTCAATCCTCCGTGTATCTAGTATTATGTTTCCCTTTTTGAATTATCTGATTTTTAATTATCATTTTCAAAATTTATAGACTACTTAACATAATATAACATCTAGTTATTTTTTTCAATACTAAAAAGGCTTTGCCAAGTATCTAATACCTGTCAAAGCCTTTATCTTTTAATTTATAGATTAATGTTAAAATTATTTAACTGAATCTTCTGGTTTTTCAACCTGAGCGATTGCTGCTTTCTGCATTGGAATACGGCAATTTCTGTTGTTACCAAATTCAACAATAACTGTATCATCGCCTTCTTTTACGTCAATAACTGTACCGTAAAATCCTGAAGTTGTAAGCACTGTATCATTTACTGCAAGCTCTTTTAACATAATCTCTTTCTGCTGTTGCTCTTTTTTCTGAGGGCGAATCATTGCAAAATACATGAACCCAAACATTACAACAAGCATTAATATTGTCATCCACATTGAACCAGCTGTAGCTGCTGAAGATGATGCTAAAATTGAAACCATCATTTTCTCCTCCTAATTTGTTACTTAAGTATACAGACCGTAGTCTCCCAACTAAGTATATTTTACACAAATATGCTAATTGTTACAAGCTTTTTATCCGTTATTTTTCTCTTTTTCACGGTTTATTTGGCCCATATTGTAAATTTTATCGTCTTTGTAGCTCTTGAATCTTCCATCATCAATAGCATCACGAATCTCTTCCATCATAGTATTATAGAAGTATAGGTTATGTAATACGCAAAGTCTCATTCCAAGCATCTCTTTTGCTTTAAGCAAATGTCTGATATATGCTCTAGAATATGTTCTACATGCTGGACAACCACATCCTTCTTCGATTGGGCGCATATCTTTTTCATATTTCTTATTGAATAAGTTGATTTTTCCTTGATTAGTGTATACGTGACCATGACGTCCATTACGACTTGGATATACACAATCAAAGAAGTCTACTCCACGCTCTACTCCTTCTAAGATATTAGCTGGAGTACCTACACCCATAAGGTATGTTGGTTTTTCTAATGGAAGGTGTGGAACTGTTACGTCAAGTACATGATACATCTGCTCATGAGACTCACCTACTGCAAGTCCACCTACTGCATATCCATCTAAATCTAATTCTGAAATTCTCTTTGCATGATCAATACGAATATCATCAAAAATAGCACCTTGGTTAATACCAAAAAGTAACTGGTCTTTATTAACTGTGTCTTCAAGAGAATTAAGTTCTGTCATTTTGTTTTTACATCTCTCTAACCAACGTGTTGTACGAGCTACTGAATTAGCTACATATCTTCTATCTGCAAGAGCTGGTGGGCACTCATCAAAGGCCATAGCAATTGTAGAACCTAAGTTAGATTGAATTTGCATACTTTCTTCTGGTCCCATAAAAATTTTATGTCCATCAATATGAGAGTTAAAGTATACACCCTCTTCATGAATTTTTCTAAGTTTTGCTAATGAGAAAACTTGGAATCCGCCGGAATCTGTAAGAATTGGTCTATCCCAAACCATAAATTTGTGAAGTCCACCAACTTCTTTAATGAGTTTATCACCTGTACGAACATGAAGATGATATGTATTAGATAACTCAACTTGACATTTAATGTCTTTTAAGTCAGTAGTAGATACAGCACCTTTGATAGCTGCTACTGTACCAACATTCATAAATACTGGTGTCTGAATATCGCCATGCACTGTGTGAAAAACACCTCTTTTTGCACGGCCATCTTGTTTCAATAATTCATATTTTGCCATTATTTATCTCCTTTAAATCTTCTTGTAGCTTCCTTAAGTTCAATTTCTAAAGCACAGTTAGACGAACCTTTCAAAAAGATAAATTCTTTCTAAAATGAAAAGCCACTAAGAATACATTATATACTCTTAATGGCTTTTTGACTAGATATGTTTTATTAATTTTATCTAACCTTTTTGTAACCTCATCAACCTCTTGTTTTAACTTCTTTTATCATCCTCAGATATAATTATACTATATTTTGAAACAATAGGAACATTTTTTTATTATTTTTTTTATTTTTGGTGAAATTGTATGTTTTTTTCATTCATTTTGTTCATTTTTCTAATATGCTTTCGGCTTTTTAGCCACTAAATGTAGACGCATTCCTTTAGATGCCTGTATCTTTTCTACTTGCAAATTTGCTTTTTGGCAAAATTCGCCAACTTCCTTTTGGGTGTGCATTGCAACATCCCCATGTCCTATTACGTTAGCAATTGGCATCTCCGTATGATTTAAAAACCACACTAACGCTTTAGAGGCTGTATAGTCCTGAAAAATCAAGTATCCGCCCTTTCTTAGCACTCTATATGCATTGTCAAAAAAGCGCTGTGGATTAGGGTAATGATGAAAACTATTTGTGCAAATTATCACATCAAAACTTTCATCTTCAAAAGGAATTTCTTCACAATCCCCTACTATAAATTGTGCAGATTGTAATTTTTTTTCATTAGCTACCTTTATCATACGTGGAGTAATATCTAAACCTGTATAATTTTTGCTACTGTCATTTTCATGTAAAAGAGAAATCATAGCTCCCGTACCGCAACCACAGTCAAGTAAATCCTTATATTCAATTTTATCTAGTTCATCTTTTATATATGGGTAATCTTTTCTGCACATCTCGTATATTCCGGCTTTGTCTGTTTCATAAACATCTGCTGCCTTTGTAAATTCCCTAATAGTTAATTTTTTATATTCATTTGCTGTTTTCATAGTTTTTCCCCTTATCGTTTAAGTTAGTTGTTTCTAACTTAAATTATATCATTTTAGGCATAAAAATACCAACCTCATTTTTAGATTTTTTCACTTTTTCTAAAAACAAGGTCGGTTTTATATATTTTCCTAATATTCTATTCTAAATTTTCACTCATTTGATTAGCAAAATCAGCTTTTTCTTTTCTACTGTACATAAAGTCTGGCAATCTTTTGCCTTCCTTTTGCCACTGGCAAAACTCTGCTGTTGCTGCAAACATCGCATCTCCTGCAGAATTAAGCATTGTCTCAATTGAATCTTGTACAACACCTATCATAAATCCTACTGAAACTACTTGCATAGCTACTGTATCTGATATTCCAAATAATGAACAAGCCATTGGAATCAAAAGCAATGAACCACCTGCTACGCCTGAAGCTCCACAAGCTGCAAGTGCTGATAAAACACTTAACAATATTGCTGTTCCAATACTTACATTTACGCCTACTGTATTAGCTGCTGCAAGTGTCATTACGGTAATCGTTATAGCTGCTCCATCCATGTTAATTGTAGCTCCTAATGGAATAGATACTGAATACATATCTTTGTCTAATCCCATTCTCTCGCAAAGCTCCATATTTACTGGAATATTTGCTGCTGAACTTCTTGTAAAAAATGCTGTAATTCCACTTTCTTTTAAGCATTTAATTACAAGTGGATATGGATTACGCTTTAATGCTATTCCAGCAATTAAAGGATCTACAACAAATGCAACTACTAACATACATCCTATTAATAGTGCAAGTAACTTTCCATACTTCAAAAAAACTTTAAGGCCATTATCAACAAGATTTGTATACACAAGGCCTGCAATACCAAATGGCGCAAAGTTAATTATCCATTTTACAATTTGAGATATACTATCTGATACATCCTTCATGAAGCGCTTAGTTGTGTCACTCCCTATATTTTTTATGGCAAATCCAAAAAGAACTGCCCAAAATAAAATTCCTATATATTTTCCTTCTATAATGGCATTTAGAGGATTCTGAACTGCATCTAGTAATACGTTTTTGATTACCTCACCTATACCACCTGGCGCAGATGTAGATTTTGCTGCAGCTTTTAATGCTAGTTTCTGTGGAAACGCAAAGCTTAAAACTACCGCAGACACTGCTGCTAAAAATGTGCTTAACAAATAAAACAAAATAACTAATCCGAAACGCTTATCTAGTTTCGAACTACCTGCTGCTAAAGCACTGCTAACTAAAACAAAAACTAAAATAGGTGCAATAGCTTTAAGTGCTCCTACAAATAAATCACCTAAAATACTAATTCCTGTTACTTTTGGAAGGGCCATGTAAAACACGACACCACATAACATACCTACAATTATCCTTATAACAAGACTTGTATCGTTATATGCTCTCCCAACTTTCTTAAATTTTTTTAATAATTCCATAATATAATTCCGTCTGATTTAGACTAAACTCTCCCTTCGCTTTTTTTCTATTTTACATTAAAGTGCTGATGTATTCAAGGTGACATGGGAAAAATTGTAAAATTAACCAAAATTCCGTTCCTATTCAATCTAAAATCAGACATAATTCTATTGTTTTTTCTTAAATTATAAACCTTTTATTAATCACAATTTTCTGCTAATTAAAATCATGCATAGTTCCTTCAAATGGTGCTACCTCATCAAATTTTACAAATTCTGTATTTTTACGTAAAATCCAATTTTTGAACGTTGAAAAAAGTATCTTTAAATCTCCAAGCAATGTTACATTGTCGACATATTTCACGTCCCAGTCAAAAATTTTTTCCCATACTATTGAATTCATATTATTTTTGTGAATTTGAGCAAGTCCAGTAACTCCTGGACGAACTTCTTGTCTGCGACGCTGATGATTATTATACAATCGAACATATTTTGGTTCTAATGGACATGGTCCTACAAAACTCATATCACCTTTCAAGATGTTTATAAGTTCAGGCACTTTAGACAACAAACAACCTTTTTTTCTTTTTCCACCTTTACATGGTCTAAATTGCATCATTTGGAAAAATCTTCCATTTTTTCCGCTTTTATCTTGGAATTTAAATATTTCTGAACCGTATTTTATTTTATTTTTTATTAATTTAACAAATATGAATGGAAGACCTATTAGTAGCAAACTTGCTGCTATCATTGCATCTAATGGTCTTTTTAGATATTTTTCATAAAATCCAGAATATTCATGTTTTGAATCCATTCTTCTTAATTTAGATTCTTTTATAAAAGCTAAGAATCCAACAATTACAACAATATATTTTATAATTTTTGCAACGACTCGTAATGTTTTTTTAACACTCAAAAAAATAGATATGTTTCTCATAATCCTCGCCCTTTCTATATTCAACATTTCACTTAATTCTCCACTAAATATTTCGGCCAGAGTTTAAATAATAATAGGCTTGAATTTTTAAAATAAATGTGCTATGAAAATTATTCATCAACTTTATCCCATGGCATGTAGCCATCTAGTAAATTATCATAATTATTTGAATCATAATAATCATAAGCTAAGTCTGAGTCGTAGTCATCATCATCTGAATCCGAGTCATAGTCATCATCATCTAAATCATCATCTGAATCCGAGTCGTAGTCATCATCATTTAAATCATCATCTGAATCCGAGTCGTAGTCATCATCATTTAAATCATCATCTGAATCTGAGTCGTAGTCATCATCATCTAAATCATCATCTTGCTTATATTCTTTTTTATATTTACTTTCTACTGTTTCTTTATTAGTGTAATTCACATAGACTGCTGTGCCGGCTATCAAACCTAACATGAGAATTACAATCCCTATCTTTATTGCGCGTTTCATTAACTATTCTCCTTTAATTTCCATATATACAATAGACATAGTACCTAAAAAAACAAATAAAATTCCAAAACCTTTTCTTACAGTTTGATATATTTCTGTATAGTAATCCCCTCCAAAATGAGTTGTATCAGCGATACAAATTATTCCTAAAATGATCATTATTAGGCTTACAACAATTCCAAAAATTTTAAAACCTTGCTTACGATCAATAGTTCCTTCTTGTGCAACATTATTAGGTTGAGCCGTATTAAATTGAGCTATTCCTTGTGAATTTTCATTATTGTTATAATCAAAATTTAAATCTTTTTGTTCCATTATCTTGTCTCCATTTTCTATATATTTTATAATAATGAGCACCTCAAGGCCCCTATTCTGTACCGACCTCCCATCGTTAGATTTTTTAGGTCTAACTTTTGGGGGGTCGGTACACCTCAAGGTGCTCTTTACTAATAGAACTCTGTTTATTAGTGTACTCTCTTTTTTCTAATACACAGGTTTTATTAGGTGTAACCTTGTTCTATAATTGTTCGTTTGTTGGTTCATCTATCTGCTTATTTTTAATGATAGCAACCACTGCTAATACTGCGTTGATCAAGCACCATACTGACCAAACATATAAATCTGTGAAATCTCCAGCTGATGTGACTCCAATTAATGCTCCTAAACCAAATAAAATAACAAGAGCTATATTGCCACCT
Source organism: Lachnospiraceae bacterium C7 (assembly GCA_900113385.1). Lineage (GTDB taxonomy): Bacteria > Bacillota > Clostridia > Lachnospirales > Lachnospiraceae > Roseburia. The sequence continues at coordinate 609 of FOPE01000004.1, read as the reverse complement.
TTTTTCTGTGACTTTCTAGTAGCAACTGATACAATTCCACCTGCTAATAGCATAATTGAAACTATAATTCCGGCTGAGCCACTTACTTGGCCATTTTCCTCAAGTGCATTACTAATACCTGCTGCACATGACTGAAATGCCACAAATACGAATAAAATAATTGAAATAATACCGCTAACTAATTTCCATGTTTTCATAATAATTACCTCCAAAATGCAATATCTAATTTATAAGTTGAGCTGATTGTTTAAATTTTGCAAAGGCCTTTGTTTTGATTTCCGCTCTCATCTCTTTACATTTATCCTTGAATGAAAAACTAAAACCCAACTGAAATATCGTCTGATTACACAAAATCGATTTTTGACATCAAATTCGACTTTTTTTAGGCTACCTTCTTTCTGAAAAGGTGCTATAATTACCTTATTCCAGACAGTGGGTATATTGAAAATTGCATAGCAAACAGACGGCTGGCTAATTCTTATGCAAAAGTAAACGCGACCCATCTAATAACACCTATTGACAAATCGATCACTACCTGCATTTAAGTCTTTTAGTTACTTTTCAAAAAATAAGTCTGGCATCAAATGCACTTCATCGGGTGGGATGAGG
>FOPE01000086.1 GCA_900113385.1 Lachnospiraceae bacterium C7 | reverse complement strand
TCTTTCGATGCTGTTCGTGTAATCTATTCGATTACTTGAATTATTCTCTTTAGAATCTTTCAAGGTTTTTCACTATTTAATTATCAATGTTTTGTCGTCGTTCTCTCGCGACGACTTCTATATCTTAGCACTTTTAAAAAGCTTTGTCAAGAACTTTTTTAAGTTTTTCAAAACTTTTTGAGAGCGGAGAGGGTGGGATTCGAACCCACGTGCCCTTGCGGACAAACGGTTTTCAAGACCGCCTCGTTATGACCACTTCGATACCTCTCCGTGTCTTGCTCAGTGCATGTATTATAATATCATCTTGTTTTTAATATGTCAACAACTTTTTTACACTTTTTTTATATTTTTTTACTTTTATCTATTTATGTATAATTTATAAACTTTTAATGAATTATACTAATCGTTAGTTTTATTGTAACTATTGATGAATTATAACTATTGTTTGTTTTATTGTAACTATTGATGAATTATAATTATTGTTAGTTTTATTGTGTCTCTAATTATTTATTTGTCTTTAGAAAAAGTTCTGCTATCTCTATATCCTCCGGTGTTGTTATTTTGATATTTTTATACGATCCTTCTATTAGTTTTATTTTTTTACCATTATATGTTTCTAATATCATCGCATCGTCTGTTATCTTTTGTTTCAATTTATTATTGCTTGGATCTTTAGCCATCTCCAATACATTAAGGTAAGCTTCTTTTATCATTTCTTTTTCAAATGATTGTGGAGTTTGAACTTGCCACAACGTTTTTCTCTCTGGGGTTTCTATAACATTTTGTGCATTATCTACTTTTTTAATTGTATCTTTAACTGGCATTCCTGCCACACAGGCTCCTGTTTTTTCCACTTCTTGAATGCATCTATTAATTATTTCGTCGTTAACCATCGGTCTTGCTCCATCATGAATGTGAACATAATCTGCTTCTTCTATATTAAGAAGCCCTTGCATTACAGAATCATATCTTTCTTGTCCTCCCGATATGACTTTTTTTACTTTTGTGAAATTGTTTTTTTCGACGATTTTGTTTTTTACGTAAGCTATATCTTGTTGGCGTGTCACTAAGACGATTTCGCTTATATTTGGATTATTTTGAAATGCATTTAAACTATAATATAACACAGGCTTATCATATACAAACATATATTGCTTTGGTATTCTGCTTTGCATTCTTTCACCTTTTCCTGCTGCTAGTACTATTGCTGCGTGCTTTGGTTTTTCGCCTGGTTGATGCACTGTAATATACTCTTTATCATCATTTTGTTCTTTTTGTTGTTGATGAGAATTCTCCAACATTGATTTTTTGATTGATGTGTTTTCGGTTTGTGCACTTTCAGTTATTGTGTTTTT
>FOPE01000024.1 GCA_900113385.1 Lachnospiraceae bacterium C7 | reverse complement strand
AATTCCTGCCGGAATAATCATATTTCTCGTAATTGAGGAAAGCTGTAAGCTCCGTTGATAGCACTTCGTTTACAGCGTTTTCAAGTTCAGAACGAAAAACTTCATCAATAGATTCATTATTAAGTAGAGCAGACATTAAATTTGTGCTAATATTAGTCATAGGGACGAATTTCACTCCTTTAAGTTTTTTTGTTTGGTCACTTAAAATCTTAAACGAAGTTCGTTCCTTTTTCTATGATTAATTTTATTTACACAAGATATTTTACACTATCCATAACAAACAATCATCTTAAATCTTAAGAAACAATCATCCTAAATTTTAATAAATAATTATCCTAAATCTTCTCCAAAGAATATTTTTGAAACCTTAAGAAATCCTAAGGTTTTATAAAGACTACATTAACATTTGTAGAATATAATTAAAATATAGTGTAAAATTATAAAGGCCGATAACTATATTGATGAGGTGATAAAATGAACAGTGAAAATAAATATCAAATTTTAATAGCAGAGGACGATGCAGACATTATTGAGTTAATGAAATTATATTTAGATAATGCTGGTTTTAGTGTTTTATCTGCTGAGGACGGAGTTGAAGCATACAATTTACTTAGAAGCAACGAAGTAGATTTAGCAATATATGACATAATGATGCCAAAGATGAATGGCTATGAGTTAGTTAGAAAAACAAGAGAATGTAGCAAGATTCCAATTATAATTGTTTCAGCAAAAAATAATGATAGTGACAAAATCTTTGGTCTAGATATTGGAGCAGATGATTATGTGACAAAACCTTTTAATCCGCTTGAGCTAATATCTCGAGTTAAATCTAACTTACGAAGATTTTATAATTACAATGACAGTAAATCAGATGATGTAGAGATTTTGCAAGTGGGAGAGTTAGAACTTGATACAGATCATATGATCTTAAAGAAAAATGGTGAAATAATCGAACTTACACCAACTGAGTACAAAATTTTAGCACTTTTTATGAGACGCCCAGGACGTGTGTTTACAAGAGTGCAGATATATGAGGATATAAAGGGGAACTATTACTCTTCGGACGATAATACTATGATGGTTCATATTTCTAAGATTCGTGAAAAAATAGAAGATGATAGCCACAACCCTAAGTATATAAAGACAGTGAGAGGATTAGGATATAAAATTGAAAATATCTAAATTGAAAAATTCATGTAAGAGAATTATAAAGAGGATGAAAATCAGTTTTGTAAAAAAAATTAAGAAAAAATCAGAAAATACCTCGCAACTAAGAATAAACGAAATTGGTGAAAAAATTTTCGTATTAAAAAAAGAAAAGAAAACAGAAAGTTTGTATTTTTACATTATGAAAAGTTTTTTGCTTTTTTTAATGTTAGTTGTGTTTTTGATTTTAATATTTTATCTTACGTCTAACAATTTAGAACGTGAAATTCAAAATAATAGTACCATAGACTATGCCATTAACAAAGAAAAAGACAATTTTAAATCGGGAAACTATGAAGGTGTCAGTCTACGCAGATCATTAGGAAAAAAAGGTTATTTTGAGGTCCTAAATGAAGATGGAAGTTGTATATATGCAAGCAATAGAAAATTGAAAAGTTATACCAAAGATCTTTTAGATTATATTCCAGATGTGGAAAATAATTCATATGTTAAGCTTTCATATATGACATACAAAGATAAAACTGATCTTGTAATCTTTAAATATAAAACGAAATACGACAAAAAAAATGAATACATAGATGAAAAGCTAGCTTGGATAATGGTGCTAGATGAAAATCTAGATGTTATTTATACAAACCGAAATATGACAGATGAAAACAGATTATCAAATAGAGAACTTACTATTTTAAGTACTGGTTACGAAAAAGGTGGTTATTTACAAAAGTATCAATTTAAAACGAAGTTAGGTCAGACTAGATATGCCATTTTGCATGTATATAAAAGTGTAAATGTAGAACGAAAAGTTTTTTATATGTATATAATTATGGTTACAATTATTGGCATTATCTTTATAGTCATTTTGGTAAGTCTTACTTTTTCTATGAGGCGAAGAGTAGTTAATCCCGTTAACCTTATTAGAGAGGCTATGCGTAAGGTTGAAAAAGGCGAAAGTTATGATGTTATTGATTATTACGGAACTTATGAATTTATGGATATGTGCGATTCATTTAACAGTATGTCCACTAAGCTTCGAATAAGCGAGCAAGAAAGAATGCGAGTTGAGGAACAAAAGCAAAAGATGCTAGCAGATATTTCTCACGATTTAAAAACGCCTATTACAGTTATTTCAGGTTATACTAAGGCTCTTTCTGATGGACTTGTACCTAAAGAAAAGGAAATGATGTATATTGATGCTATTAATCAAAAGGCAGAGCTTCTTTCAGGCCTTATTAATTCATTTTATGAGTATTCAAAACTCGACCATCCTGAGTTTAGACTTGTCCGAGAATATGGTGATGTATGCGAATATTTTAGGGAATATATCGCTTCAAAATATGATGAGTTAGAGATATTAGGATACGGCATTGAAATTGATTTACCGGAAAAAGAAGTAATGGCAAAATATGATAAGATGCATTTGAAACGTGTTTTTGAAAATTTAATTACAAATTCTGTAAAACACAATAAAAAAGGTACGGTCATTCTAGTTAGTTTAGAGGACCTTGGTGAAAATATAAAAATAAAAATTGGAGACAATGGTTCAGGAGTGCCAGAACAACTGAAAAAAACTATTTTCCAACCTTTCGTAGTAGGAGATGAATCTCGTAACAGCAGACAAGGCACAGGGCTTGGTCTTTCAATTGCTCAAAAAATAGTAGAGGCCCATGGCGGAAAAATTCGACTTGTAGATGGAATCAAACAAGGATGGAATACATTATTTGAGATTAATCTGCCTAAAGGAATATAAAATTACAATAACACTTAAACAAACAAAAGCACTTAGAGTACTGGTGGTTTCCCAGTTCTAAGTGCTTTTAGTTTGCTTAGATGTTAATTATCTAGATGTCAATCATATAAATATTAAATACGTAAATATCAGTTATCTAACGATTGACGTATCTAAATCTTAGTCAAATTTAAATGTATCTTTAAGACCTAACCATTTTTGATCTTTATCACTTAAGTTAAGTGGAGTTCCATCTTCAAGAGTATATCCTTCACCTGAAGCTGTACCATTGTACTCACCCTTAAGTTGTGGCCATTCAATTCCGATTTCAGGATCATTCCAAGCCATTCCGCCTTCATCACCTGGATGCCAGAAATCAGTTACTTTGTAACAGAATTCAGCAACATCAGATAATACTAAGAATCCATGTGCAAATCCTTCTGGAATATAGAATTGTTTTTTGTTTTCTTCTGTAAGTTCAACACCGAACCATTTACCATATGTTTTAGAATTGCTTCTTAAATCAACAGCAACGTCAAATACACTACCTTTAACGGCTCTTACAAGTTTACCCTGTGGGTATTGTTTCTGGAAGTGTAATCCACGTAGAACACCTTTAGTAGATGATGATTGGTTATCCTGAACGAATACCATATCAAGACCTGCTTCGTGCATGTCGTTCTGGTTATATGTCTCCATGAAGTATCCTCTAGCGTCTCCGTGTACAGCAGGAGTAATAACGCAAAGTCCTTCAATTCCACCTACGTTTTTTTCAACAGTAATCTGTCCCATTTTTGAAATCCTTCTTTCTAAATACAAATAATAATAAATTAATCTAATGCATCAAAATCTAACTCTGCAATGTAGCGTTTAACAGCATCTTGCCAACTTGGAAGTGGTGCAAAACCATTTTCAACAAGTTTAGATTTATCAAGACGGCTATTAAAAGGTCTTGCAGCTTTAGAAACACCATATTCTTCTGTAGTAACTGGTTTTACAGAAATATTATCTTCAGAATATTCAGCATGTCCTGCTAATACAGCTTGACGGAAAATTTCTTTTGTAAAATCATACCAACTAATGTATCCAGCTTTACAACCTTCAGCAGTTTTAGCATCTGCATCTGCAATAAGAGCAGCAGATTCTTCTGAAGTTGCAGCAGTACCAGCTTTAGTAACCTCAGCATTTGTAGCATGGTAGTAACCATATTTTTCAGTCTCAACCATGTCGCAAAGTAATACAGCAAGGTCATATGTATAAGTAGGTGTACCAATCTGATCGCAAACTACAGTAAGTTTGTCATGAGATTTTCCTACTCTAAGCATAGTCTTGATGAAGTTTTTACCATTACGTCCAAATACCCAAGCAATACGTACGATGAAGTATTTCTCAAGGTTTTCAGAAACAGCAAGTTCTCCGCCAAGTTTTGTCTGGCCATATACATTAAGTGGAGCATAATCTTTGCAATCAGGATTCCAAGGTGTAGTTCCTTGACCATCAAATACATAATCTGTAGAGATGTACATGAATTTGCATCCAGTTGCTTTTTGTGCATCTAATTTTTTAACTGCATTAACAAGATTTTGTGTTCCAACAGTGTTAACCATTTTTACTTTCTCTTTTTTGTCATCATCTTCAGCTAAATCAACAGCTGTCCATGCAGCACAGTGAATAACTGCATCAACATCGTTGTCAATGATGGCTTTTTCTACTGCAGCAGCATCAGTAATATCAAGTGAAACATAAGCAGCTTTTGTAACTGCTGAACCATCAGCTACACCATTATATTGAGGTGTGATATCAGAACCGATGCAAACGAAATTCTTAGATTCAGTTTCGTTTCTTTTGCTAAGTTCATTAACGACGTCGTGGCCTAATTGGCCACAAACACCTGTAACAAGAATTTTCATGCTTTTTCTCCTTTAATTAGCGATTTTTGTACATTTTTTCATAGTAGTTCTGGTATTCTCCAGAAATAATTGGCTCCCACCAATCCTGGTTATCAAGATACCATTGAATAGTCTTTTTGATACCATCTTCGAATTTTGTTTCTGGTAACCAACCAAGTTCGTTGTGGATCTTTGTAGGATCGATAGCGTAACGCATATCGTGACCTTTACGATCAGCAACGTGTGTAATTAAGCTTTCAGGTTTGTCTAAAGCTTTACAAATTAATTTAACGATGTCGATGTTTTTCATTTCGTTGTGTCCACCAACGTTGTATACTTCACCAACTTTACCTTTGTGGATGATTAAGTCGATAGCTTTGCAGTGATCTTCTACATATAACCAGTCACGTACATTTAAACCTTCGCCATAAACAGGAAGTTGTTTATCATGTAAAGCGTTGATAATCATAAGTGGAATTAACTTTTCAGGGAAGTGATATGGACCATAGTTGTTTGAGCAACGGCTAATTGAAACTGGAAGGCCATATGTTCTGTGATAAGCTAATACTAATAAGTCAGCTGCAGCTTTTGATGATGAGTATGGGCTTGATGTGTGGATTGGTGTTGTCTCTGTGAAGAATAAGTCAGGTCTATCAAGTGGAAGATCTCCATAAACTTCATCAGTAGATACCTGGTGATATCTTTTGATACCATATTTACGACAAGCGTCCATAAGAACTGAAGTACCAATGATGTTTGTGTCAAGGAATACCTGTGGGTTTTCGATTGAACGGTCAACGTGGCTTTCAGCTGCGAAGTTTACAACCATATCTGGGTGCTCTTCTTCGAATAATTTATATACTGCTTCACGATCTGTGATGCTAATTTTTGCAAATCTAAAGTTAGGATTGTCCATAACTGGCTCAAGTGTTGATAAGTTTCCAGCGTATGTAAGAGCATCGATACATACGATTCTATAATCTGGGTATTTGTTTAACATGTGGAATACAAAGTTACTTCCGATAAATCCGGCTCCTCCGGTAACGATAATTGTCATAATTGATCTCCTTTATTTAAAAAAATTAGTGAATAGCATCAATGAATTTTCCGTTTAAAACGTCCATTAAATACTGTCCATACTGGTTTTTCTTAAGTACTTCATATACTTTAAGTACATCTTCTTTTGAAATCCATCCTTTTAAGTAAGCGATTTCTTCAAGACAAGCAATTTTTCTGTGTTGGTGTGTTTCAACAGTTTTAACGAAGTTTGTAGCTTCTACTAAACTTTCGTGTGTACCTGTATCAAGCCATGTAAATCCTTGACCTAAAAGTTCTACGTTTAAGTCACCTTTTTCAAGGTAAATTCTATTTAAGTCAGTGATTTCAAGCTCACCACGAGCAGAAGGTTTAAGTTCTTTAGCATATTTTACAACGTTGTTGTCGTAGAAATATAAACCTGTTACACAGTAGTTGCTCTTTGGTTTTTCTGGTTTTTCTTCGATAGAAATAGCTTTTCCTTGCTGATCAAATTCAACGATACCAAATCTTTCAGGATCGTCAACGTAGTAACCAAATACTGTAGCACCTTTTCCGCTTTCAGCGTTTTCTACAGCTGCTTTTAATCTTTCATTAAGACCATTACCAGCAAAAATATTGTCACCGAGAACCATTGCAACAGAGTCATCTCCGATGAAATCTTCTCCAATAACAAATGCCTGAGCAAGTCCGTCTGGGCTAGGCTGTACAGCATAGCTTAAATTAACACCATATTGGCTACCGTCTTTTAAAAGCTCTTTAAAACGAGGTGTATCCTGTGGTGTAGAAATGATTAAAATATCACGAATACCTGCATTCATAAGAACAGATAATGGATAATAAATCATAGGTTTGTCATAAATTGGTAATAATTGTTTTGATGTAACCATTGTTAATGGGTAAAGGCGTGTGCCTGAACCACCTGCAAGAATAATTCCTTTCAATGTCTTGCCTCCTAATCTTGTATTTGAATTAATAAAGTTCATTGTAACATGGAAGTGTCCAAACTTCCAACTAAAAATATTATATACGGTGACGTAACGTAACCTGCAAGAGTTTTTTGAAAATTATTTTTTAAAAATTATTTTTTATATGCAACAAATAGTCCAGCTTCTTTTGTAACGTGGAAGGTTGAATTGATTTTTGAATCGACAAAAGCCCTAAAATCTTTGTATTTATCAAGAATATATTGGTTTTGATTACCATGGCAAGATAATATGTATTCAATGATAGGTTCAGATGAATCAATTTCAAGAGAATCATCAAAGACTTCCTTATTTATAATAGAAAAGTTTTTTGATAAAATTTTCTCACCATTATCCAACCCAAAAATATCATATAACATATCAGCAGATAGAGTTATTCTAGAGTCAAATTCTTGAACTAGAGAGTTAAGTTCTTTCATGTGATTAGAACTGTATGTACTACAAATAAAACGTCCACCTTTTTTTAGTACACGATTTACTTCTTTGCAAACTGCATCTATATTTTTACAATAAAAAAGCATATGATTGGCAATAACAAGGTCAAAACTTTCATCTTCAAAAGGAATTTTTGCACAGTCAAAAGCTTTAAAAGAAATGTTATTTTTTTTAGAAATACTAGAAAGATTTCGCCTAGCATCTCGTAACATACCTCTAGATATATCAGATAAAATAATATTGGCTTCTTTAGGAATTTTATCTGAATTTTCAGCCCAAAGAGAGCCATTTCCACAACCAATTTCCAAAATGTTTTCACCAGACTTTATATCACATTTATCAAAAACCCATGGAAACCAGCCATATTTGTTAGTTGAGTATTCTAAGTGTAAGCGGATTCTAGATGAAATGTTGTTTGCATTTTGATATTGTGTTTTCATACTACTTTGCATACTTGTAAGGTGAATAAGGTTAAGCATTTGACTCCAGTTAATGTCATGATTTTTTTCAATAGCATTTGTAGTGTCAGAAATAGCTTTTTGTACGAGCTGCATTTGTTCTATTTTATCTTGAATTAATGTGTATTGCAGTTTTAACGAATTAAGTAAAAAATGGTAATCAGAGTCATCAATTGTCAGTTCTTTTATTTCGTCTAAAGAAAAACCTAGATATTTTAAAAGTAAGATTTGCTGTAATCTAGCAAAATCTTCGTCTGTGTAGTATCGAGATTTAGTTGCATCATCTACGTATGATGGCTTTAAAATATTTTGATTATCATAATATCTAATAGTTCTAGTGGAAACATTTGCCATTTTAGCAAATTGGCCAGAAGTATAAAAATTAGAAAGATCTATTTTGTTTTCTTTAGGATTAAGATGATAATTGTCCATGATTACTCCTTTTTATAAGCATTTTTTGATAATAATTATAACATTTTAATAATATTTTACAAATTAAAATATCAAAAACTTTTCAAATAATGTTTACTGTGATAAAATGTTTTCATTGAGTGATACTCATGGGCTTAATGTATAGAATAATATGATAGGGAAATAGGAGGACAAAGACACCATGGATTATATGAAAGAATATCAGAAATGGTTAACAGATTCATATTTTGATGACAAGACTAAAGAGGAATTAAAAGCAATAGAAGGGAATAAAGCAGAGATCGAAGATCGTTTCTATCGTACACTTGAATTCGGTACAGCTGGTTTAAGAGGTGTTATCGGTGCAGGTACAAACAGAATGAACATTTACACTGTACGTCAGGCTACACAGGGACTTGCTAATTACATTGTATCTCAGAACGCACAGGATAAAGGGGTTGTAATTGCTCATGACTGTAGAATTATGTCACCTGAGTTTACACAAGAAGCAGCTTTATGTTTAGCAGCTAACGGAATCAAGACTTACGTATTCCCAAGCTTACGTCCAACACCAGAACTTTCATTTGCAGTTCGTAAATTAGGATGTACAGCAGGTATCGTTGTTACAGCTAGTCACAATCCAAGAGAATACAACGGATACAAAGTATATTGGGAAGATGGTGCACAGATTACACCTCCTCACGATAAAAATATTATGGCAGAAGTTGCCAAAGTTAATGACTGGTCACAAGTTAAGACAATGTCACTTGACGAAGCAAAAGCAAAAGGATTATTTAATACAGTTGATTCTGAAATAGATGAGCCATACTTTGCAGAGCTTAGAAAACAGTCAATTCATCCAGAAATTATCAAAAAAGTAGCAAAAGATATTAAAGTGGTATACACACCATTCCACGGTACTGGTCTTGAATCAGTTCAGCGTGTATTAAAGGATTTAGGATTTGAAAATGTATATATCGAGCCAACACAGGCAGTTCCAGATGGCAACTTCCCAACAGTTGACTATCCAAACCCAGAAGATCCAAAAGCTTGGGAGCTTGCTCTTAAACTTGCAAAAGAAAAAGATGCAGATATCGTTTTAGCTACAGATCCAGATGCAGATAGATTAGGTGTTTATTGCAAAGATACTAAGACAGGTGAGTATGTATCATTTACTGGTAACATGTCTGGTATGCTTATTGCAGAATACATTTTAAGAGAAAAAACAAAACTTGGTATTATGCCAGAAAATCCAGCATTAATCGAGTCAATTGTTACAACTGACATGGCAAAAGCCATTGCAGCAGCATATGATGTTAAATTAATCGAAGTATTAACTGGATTTAAATATATCGGAGAACAAATCAAACATTTCGAAGAGACAGGTTCTAACAACTATGTATTCGGTCTTGAAGAAAGTTATGGTTGTTTACCAGGTACATATGCTAGAGATAAAGATGCTCCAGCAGCAGTAACTATGTTATGTGAAGTAGCAGCATACTGCAAAAACGAAAATAAAACATTATGGGATGCCATGATTGAATTATACGAAAAATATGGTTACTACAAAGAAGGACTTTCAACACTTACACTTAAAGGTGTTGATGGAGCAGCAGAACTTAAGAAACTTATGGATAAAGCTCGTACTAGCAAATTTGCTAAGATTGGTGAGTATGATGTACTTGCAATCAGAGATTATGCTAACGACACAAGAATCGATATGCAGACTGGTGAAGTTGGTACAACAGGACTTCCAGAGTCAAATGTTCTTTACTATGAATTAAGTAATAATGCATGGTGCTGTGTTCGTCCTTCAGGTACAGAACCAAAGATTAAATTCTACTTTGGTATTAAAGGAACTTCATTAGAAGATGCTGATAAGAAGTTAGAATCACTTAAAGAAGCAGTTAATGAATTGTTTCAATAAAAATAATTAGATATAACCACCATATGCTGACGGTTATCTAATCATACGAGGTATTATATGTCGAAAAAAAGAACTACACGAAGAAAGAAAAGACGTAGGAACAAAATTGCAATAGTTGCAATAGAATTTGCTGTTTTGGCATTGTTATTGGTAGTGTTATACGCAGTCAATTTCATGAACAGCATAAGAAGTGATGGAATAGATAAAAAAGACGCTGCAATCAATAGTGAAATAGCTGAGGATTCATTTTTTCAAAAAGGTCAGTACACAAACATAGCCTTATTTGGCTTAGATAATCGAGGCAGTGGTGAATATGGAGGCGGTAATTCAGATTCAATTATTATTGCTAGTATTAACAATGAAACAAAGGAAGTTAAATTGGTTTCTGTTTACCGTGATACATATCTTTCAGTTGGAAAAGGTGTGTTTGCTAAAGTTAATAGCGCATATGCAAGAGGCGGCGTAAAGAATGCTGTACGTACTCTTAATTCAAATTTAGACTTAGATATTCAAAATTACGTAACGGTTGATTGGGGTGCTTTAGTTAAAGCTATAGATGCCTTAGGCGGTATTGATATTGAGATATCTAGAGCTGAGATGAATAAGATTAATGAGTATACAGTAGAAATTGTCATGATGACAGGAAAACAAACTACTAAGCTTACAAAATATGGAAAAGTTCATCTAGATGGTACACAAGCTACATCTTATGCTAGAATTAGAAAATTAAAAGGTGATGATTATCTTAGATCATCTCGTCAACGAATTGTCTTACAGGCAATGCTTGAAAAAGCTAAGCAAGCTGGAGTGACCGATTTGATTTCTCTAGTTAATAGTATAAAAGATGATATTTCCACATCACTTACTGTTGCAGATATGACGTCAATAGCGAGTCATGTTGCTGATTACAAAATTGAATCAACAACAGGATTCCCATTTAAACTTGGTACGAAGATGATGAATGGCGAAGATTGCGTTATTCCAGCAGAACTTGCCAATAATGTTACAGAACTTCATCAATACATGTTTGGTGATGATGATGGCGATTATACAGTGTCTTCTACAGTTGAAGACCTTAGTCGTAAGATAGTTAGAAAAACAGGATATACTACAAAGAGTAGATACATTGTCGATACTAACAAATATAACAATACGGCAGGAGCTAATAGTACAGCAGGTGCTATTGAGCAAAATGAACGAGCTAACGAAGAAAGCAAATCTACAGAAGAATAATTTGTTAATGATAAGCGCTTGGGGAGAGATACTTGTATTAATCCTAAAGCGCTTAGCTTTTGGATAAATTTAAAAAAGTTAAAATACACGGAAAGAGAGTAATAGTAATGAATCAAGTTACATTAGAAAAAATTAATGCTACCAATCAAAAGTATTTAAATCAATTTAAGGAAAAAGGTTTTCCTGAAAAAATGGAAAAACAGTTAGAAAACATGGATTGGTCTTACCTAGATTTAATAGGAAAAAAACCAAGTGAAAAAGGTGAATTTTCTCCAATCGAGGTAATGGAGCTTTCAGAAATAGAAGATAAACGTTCGCAGTTAAAAGAAAATGGAATGAAAGCCATAAAAGAAGGAAAAGTTGCGGCAATTCTTTTAGCAGGTGGACAGGGAACACGTCTTGGCTTTAACAAAGCAAAAGGTATGTTTAATATTGGTGAAACAAAAGAATTATATATTTTTGAACAGCTTATAAGCAATTTAATGGATGTTACAAAGGAAGTTAAAGCATTAATTCCACTTTATATTATGACAAGTGAAAAGAACAACGATGACACACAAGAATTTTTCAAAGCACATAATTATTTTGGTTATGATAAAGAATACGTTAAATTTTTCGTTCAAGACATGGCTCCAGCTGTAGATTACGATGGAAATATTTTGATAGAGTCAGAAGATTCGCTTGCAATGTCACCTAATGGTAACGGCGGTTGGTTCTCTTCATTAGTAAAAGCAGGACTTGACGAGGATTTAAAAAAACGTGGAGTAGAATGGCTTAACGTTTTTGGAGTAGACAATGTGTTACAAAGAATTGCAGATCCTGTATTTATAGGGGCTACATTAGAATCAGGTTGTCAAAGTGCTTCAAAAGTAGTTAGAAAAGCTAATCCAGAAGAAAAGGTAGGAGCTCTTTGCTTAGAAAATGGAAAGCCTTCTATTTTAGAATATATTGACCTTACAAAAGAAATGGCAGAAGCTAGAAATGAAAAAGGAACTTTATTATACGGTTTTGGTGTAACATTAAATTACTTATTCAAAGTAGATAAGTTACGTGAAATTGTGTCAGACAAACTTGAAGCACATGTAGTAAACAAAAAAGTTCCATATCTTAAAGAAAATGGAGAATTAGTAAAACCTACAGAGCCAAATGCATATAAGTTTGAATTATTAATTACAGATATGATTTATATGATGGACAATTGCCTTGGTTTTGAAGTAGTTAGAGATAAAGAATTTGCTCCCGTAAAAAATGCAAAAGGCGTTGACTCAGTTGATACAGCAAGAGCCCTTTTAAAAAAGAATGGTGTAGAAATTTAAAAAAATATCTATGAAAATGTTTTTATAAAAGAATATTTATGAAAAACATTTATGAAGGTGTTTTTATGAAAATATAATTGTATTTATTAATAAGTGTACTTCTTTCGGTGATTGACAATACCAAAAAATAAAGTTTTTGTCACAGATTAAACACAGAAAATGAGTACACTTATTTTAATAAAAAGAACGATATATTTGTTGACATACATAACGAAGGGAGACATATGTCATGAATAAAGATAACAATTTAAATGAAACAAAAGAATTAGAGGTAAATGCAGTAGAGACAAACGCATCAGAAGCAAACGCAACAGAGGCAAACGCAAGCCAAGAAGTAACTTCAGACAATGCAGAAAACATAATGCCAAACAGCAGTATGGCAAATGCAGGTGTTACTAATGGCAATAAAAATATAAGATTTGATCCAAATTATGGAAGAAATAATTGTGGTGGAATGAATTACAACCAATCTAATGGATTTAATTCAAATTTTGGATATAATCCAAACCAAGGTTATAATAATCAATCACAGGAATATAACCCAAATCCAGGTTACAACCCAAATTCAGGTTACAACCAAAACTTAGGCAATAACCAAAATTTAGGATATAATCCAAATTCAGGATATAATCCAAATCTAGGTTATAACCAAACTCAAAACTTTAACCAGGGCCAAGGAAATGGACAGCATTCATATGTTTTTAATTCACAAAATTCATATGGTTCATTTAATCCTAACCAGTTTAATACACAAAAGCCTAAGAAAGAGAAAAAGCCAAAGAAACCATGGACTATGAAGAGAAAAGTGGTAGTTACAGTAGCATCAGCTCTTGTAGTTGGTTTAGTTGGAAGCGGAACTGTTTTAGGCATAAGAAATGCAAATAGAGGATCGAATGTACTTATGGCATCAAAAAATAATGTCAAACTTGGAACAACAAAAATAGTTGGTTCATCAAGTGAAAAAGCAGATGTGTCAGAAGTAGTTGAAAATGTTATGCCATCAATTGTTGCAATAACAAATACCGAGGATGTAAGTTATGATTCTTTATTTGGACGTAAAAGTGAACAACAGCAAAGTGCAGGCTCAGGAATTATTGTAAAACAAGACGATCAGTATATATATATTGCTACAAATAATCACGTAGTTGAAAATTCAAGTGAATTAAAAGTTCAGTTCTGCGATGACGAAATTGTAAAAGCAGAAGTTAAGGGTACAGACGAATCGTATGATTTGGCCGTAGTAAAAGTTAAAATATCTGATATAAAAGAAGCAACTATGAAGAAAATCAAGGTCGCAAAAATTGGTGATTCTAAGAAATTAAGTGTAGGAGAACAAACAATTGCAATCGGAAATGCTTTAGGTTATGGACAGTCTGTAACAACTGGTGTAGTATCAGCATTAGGACGTTCAGCAGTTGTACAAGGAGAATCAGGCACATCAGGTGTATCGACAAGTAGTAATTTGATTCAAACAGATGCTGCAATTAACCCAGGTAACAGTGGTGGCGCCTTATTAAATGAAAAAGGCGAAGTTGTAGGAATTAATTCAATAAAATACACAGATACATCAGTAGAAGGTATGGGTTATGCAATTCCTATGGAGGATGCAAAACCTATAGTAGATGAATTGATTACAAGAGAAAAAGTAGATGAATCTCAGCAAGCTTATCTTGGAATTGCAGGACGAGATGTTGATAGTGATGTAGCTTCAGTATATGGCATGCCAGAAGGTGTATATGTAGTAAAAGCCGAAGAGGGCGGTTCAGCAGCACAATCAGGAATAATGCAAGGCGATATCATTACAGAATTTGAAGGAAAGAAGATTGAATCTATGGTTTCGCTAAAAAGTAAAATTGCATATTGTAAAGCTGGAGATAAAGTTAAGATAAAAGTGGCACGTGCTAACAATGGAAAATATGAAGAACAAGAAATTGAAGTGACATTAGGTAAGAAAAATCAATAGTATTATTGCATAAAAAAACTAAAAAAATAAAACAAAAAATTGTAAAAAATATATATGCTCGCTAGGGAGTAAAAAAATATTTGTATACCAAACTCCCAAAGCGAGCATATTTGCTTGAAATTTTGAAACATAAAGCATATAATCGTTTTTGTTAAACTTAAGAAAAAAGTAAGTAAAATTTAACTATTATAATTATTTGCTTAAGATTTTATTAAAAAATATTAAAACAATCTTAAAATTAAATAGCAAATATTAGAGGGTAAGGAGCTTATTTATATGATAAGAGTAAAACGATTAATTTTACAGATGTTTAAATTTAGTATCGTTGGAACATCATGCTTTGCCATTGATTATGGACTTATGATTGCTTTAACAGAGCTTTTAAACATGGAATATCTTTATTCTAGTGCAGTATCGTTTACTGTTTCTGTAGTAATTAATTATTTATTAAGTATGCAGTTTGTTTTTCAAGGAAAGGAAGACATGCATAAGTTATTAGAAGTAACTATATTTGTAGCCTTAAGTATTTTAGGGTTAGGTCTCAACTTACTATTGATGTGGTTTGTTGTAGAGAAGTTTCATATTTCTTACATTCATGCTAAGATTTATGCAGGACTTATAGTCACAGTGTATAATTTCTTCTCAAGGAAGGTCTTATTAGATAGCGCAGTAGAAGAAGTCGCTACTAAAGAGATGGGAAAAGTTAGATACACAGAAAATTAATTGAGATAATTTTGTAAAGTGACTATTCAAAAGCCATTACACATACTAAATTATCTGATAATACTATTAATTGTGAAAATTATTGAACATTTTTAAATATTTTGATAAGAGGGATTCTGATTAGCTCGGAATCCCTTTTTTGAATAAAATTCGTCATTTTAACTATAAAAAAAGGCTTTTTTTCGTCATTAGTTAAAAATGACGAAAAATCATCAAAAAAAAGTTACGAAATTATATATAAAAAAATGGATTTTTTTAAAAAAATAGTGTATCATATGGTACGTAAAAAACTTACAGATTCATTGACAAATTATAATAATTAAATCATAATAGTAACGTATAAGTTATAGTTATGAGGAGGCTTTGTCATATGAAAAAGAAGAAAATTGTAATTGCTCTTGGTCATGAGGCATTAGGTACAACATTGCCAAAGCAGAAAGAAGCAATTAAAAAAACAGCAAAAGCAGTTGCTGATTTTATTAGAGATGATTATCAAGTAGTAATAACACATAGTAATGGACCACAGGTTGGAATGATTCATACAGCTATGAACGAGTTTTGTAGATTGTATCCAGAATATTCTAAGACACCTATGGCAGTATGTTCTGCTATGAGTCAAGGTTACATAGGCTATGATTTACAGAATGCAATTCGTACAGAACTTCTTAGCAGAGGTATTTATAGAACTGTATCAACTGTTTTGACTCAAGTTGAGGTAAGTCCATATGATGAGGCTTTATATCGTCCAACTAAGATAATCGGACGTGTTATGACAAAGGAAGAAGCAGAAGAGGAAGAACATAAGGGTAATCATGTAACAGAGGTTGAAGGTGGCTATAGAAGAATTGTAGCAGCACCTAAGCCAATAGATATCGTTGAGATTGATGCTATCAAAGCATTGTCAGATGTCGATCAAGTAGTTATTGCTTGTGGTGGTGGCGGTATCCCAGTTTTCGCACAGGGATACAAATTACAAGGCGCCAGCGCAATTATTGAAAAAGATTTAGCAGCCGGTAAATTAGCACAATTATTAGATGCTGATAGACTTGTCTTCTTGACAGGAGTTGATAAAGTTTGTTACAACTATGGTAGAGAAGATGAAAAGGCTCTTGATATGATGACTACATCAGAAGCAGAAGAATTCCTAGAACAAGGTCAGTTTGAAGAAGGCACAATGAAGCCTAAGATAGAAGCTGCTATTGATTTCATTGGAGATTCTGCAATTAAATCAGTCCTTATTACTAAACTTAACAAGGATGAAGAGACTATTTCAGGTGGAATGGGTACACTTATTAAAAAATAAATATTTTTTTTATAACAATTAGTTAAAAATTTGACATTCATGCCAAAAAATTAACAGACAAATCATTAAAAAAGTATAAAAATCGTACAAAAATGTAAAAAATAAGGTACTTTTTCACGATACTAATTATGGTAGCTAGAGTTACATTTTATATGTAACGTCAATATAGATACAATTTAGTCACATAGTGACAAGATATTCAGGAGGATTTTATGTATTATCGCAAAACCAAAATCGTATGTACATTGGGACCAGCAGCCAATGATGAAGAAACATTACGTCAGCTTATCGAAGCTGGTATGAACGTTGCACGTTTCAACTTCTCACATGGTGAGCATGACGAGCAGAAAGGCCGTTTAGAAAGATTAAAAAAGGTTCGTGAAGAATTAGGTAAACCTGTTGCAGCTTTACTTGATACTAAAGGACCAGAAATTCGTTTAGGCGAATTCGAAAACGGTGGAATCGTTCTTGAAAAAGGACAGAAATTCACTCTTACAACAACAGAAGTTGTTGGTACTCAGGATAGAGTTTCTATCACATACAAAGATTTACCATCAGACGTTAAAGCAGGAAACCACATCCTTATCGATGACGGTTTAATTGAAATGACTGTTGAAAGCGTTGAAGGAACAGAAATTCACTGTGTAGTTGAAAACGGTGGAAAAGTTGGTAATAAAAAAGGTGTTAACGTACCTGACGTTGACTTATCTATGGAATTTATCAGCCCTAAAGATCATGACGATATCGTATTCGCTGTAGATAACGGATATGACTTCATCGCTGCTTCATTCGTACGTACTGCACAGGACGTTATGGATATCAGAAAAATCTTAGAGGAGAAAAATGGTACAGAAATTAAGATTATTTCTAAGATTGAGAACATGCAAGGTGTTAAGAATATCGACGAAATCATCAAAGTTTCAGATGGTATCATGGTAGCTCGTGGTGACATGGGTGTTGAAATCCCTCTTGAAGATGTTCCAGTAATCCAGAAAATGATCATCAAGAAAGTAGTAGCAGCTGGTAAAATCGTTATCACAGCTACACAGATGCTTGATTCAATGATCAGAAACCCAAGACCAACTCGTGCTGAGGCAGCCGACGTTGCTAACGCTATCTATGATGGTACAGGCGCAGTTATGCTTTCTGGTGAAACAGCTAATGGTGATTACCCAGTTGAAGCTGTTAAGACAATGGCTAAGATCGCTGAGCGTACAGAGAAAGATATCAACTACGTTGAAAGATTAAAGAAGAGAAAAGAAACACTTGATAAAGATATCACAGGTGCTATCTCACATGCTACATGTACATTATCTGCTGATTTAGCTGCACAGGCTATCCTTACAGTAACAAAATCAGGACGTACAGTATATGAAGTATCTAAATATCGTCCACTTGCACCAATCATGGGTGGATGTCTTACAAAGAGAGTATACCGTCAGTTAAATCTTTGCTGGGGTGTACAGCCTGTATTACTTCAGGAACAAGAAGATTTAGATGATTTATTCAATCACGCAATTGCTGAAGGAAAAGCTTCAGGAATGCTTTCTACTGGAGATACAGTAGTAGTAACAGCAGGTGTTCCACTTGGTGTTTCTGGTACTACAAACCTTGTAAAGGTAGAGAAAGTAGACTAATATATGAATTATGCAGCAGTAAAATACTGCGACATTGCTAATGGATTAGGCTGCCGGAGCGTATTATTCGTCTCCGGTTGCCGAAACCATTGTGAAGGTTGCTTCCAACCAGAAACTTGGGATTTTGGATATGGAAAACCTTTTGATGAAGCATTACAGCAGGAGATATTAAAATCATTAGAGCCTGATTACATTAAAGGGCTTACCTTACTTGGTGGTGATCCATTTGAAGAGGAGAACCAAAAGGACTTGTTACCTTTTATACGTAAAGTGAAAGAAAAGTATCCTGATAAAGATATTTGGGCATATACAGGATATGTTTTTGATGAGGACTTGCAACCAGGTGGCAGGAAACATACAAATGACACTGATGAGTTAATTAATTTAATTGATATTTTAGTGGATGGTCCTTTTGTACAAGAACTAAAAGATATTACACTTAAGTTCAGAGGATCTAGCAACCAAAGAGTAATAGACATAAAGAATACACTTGAAAAGGGCGAAATTGTTCTTGCAATGGAATAATGAATTTTTAAATCTGTTGCGCAGATACATATCATATATAATGTAATGTATCTGTGTTATGGATTTATTTTTTTGTGTAGATTTTTAAGGAGGTGTTTAAGGTGCCAGAAAAGAAAAATAATAACTTAAATGGACAATTAAATAAATTCTTAAAGTATTTTTCCTTTGTAATGGGGTATGTTGTAGCTTTTTACATAGGATTATATCTTATGTTAATAGCGCAGATAATAAAGATTGTTAGATTATTGTACTTAAGAAAACTTACTGTATCGATTTTTTTAATTAGCTCAGCTAAAATTTTATTGTCCACAACTGTAAATGGTGGTATTTGGTGCATAGGTTATATTGGATATAATCATTTTAAAGGGACAAAAGATCCTGATTATGAGAAGTTAGAAGAGTAAATAGAAAGACAAAGAGGTATTTATATGATTTTACGAGTGCCAGATTATTATGATGAATTCAAATGTATAGCAAGCAACTGTAGAGATGTTTGTTGTAGAGGTTGGGAAATAGATGTAGATGAAGATACAAAGAATTACTATATGAGCCTTGACAATGAAATTGGTGACAGACTTAGAGCTGGTCTTGGTGAAGCTGAAGATGGAACAGCTATTTTTAAACTTAAAAAAAATGGTAGATGTCCATTTTTAAATTCAGCAAATTTATGTGATATTTGTATTAAAATGGGAGAAGAATCTCTTAGCGAGATATGTACAGAGTACCCTAGATTTGGTATAGAGTATGGTACCGTATTGCAGAAATGTTTAAGTCTTGCATGTGAAGAAGTAGGTAGAATTATTTTCAACAAGAATGAGCCAATTGCTATTGTAGATTATGAAAAACCAGAGATACAGTACGATTTAGCAGAAGACGACCAAGAAAGAGAAGAAATAGCATTTTTAGAAGAGGTTCAAAATAAATTAATAGAAATCATTGAAAATCGTGACAAAAAATTAAAGGTAAGAATTGTTGAATTTTTAGAGTATGCATCAAAAGCACAGGAAGCATTTAATGCAGGAGAATTTGATGTTAAAAAAATCGACAAAGTTGCAGAGGATGTATTAAAAATCGATACAGAAGCAAAATTGTGGAAAGATAAAAAAGCATCATTTGAGAACTTTAAGATTCGTTATGATATTTTTAATAGTTTAGAGACTATCAATGAGGAATGGATTACTTTTAAAGAAGATATGTATAAAGCATATTCAGACGAAGAAGTATATACAAATATGTTAGATGCATTTGTAGCTAGCGATAGTTTTAGAGAAAATGATTATGAAAATTTAATGGTATACTTTATTTTTAGATATTTTATGAATAGTGTATATGACAATAATGTTTTTTCAAAAGCTAAAGTTGCAGTTTATTGCTCAAGATTTATTTTGGATATGGATGCATACACATTTAATAAAAATGGTGAGATTTATACAAATGTAAATCGTATAGATAATGCAAAACTTTTCTCTAAAGAAGTTGAACATTCAGAAGAGAATATGGAAGTAGTAGAAGATGAAATGAACTTTACTGATTCTAAGGATTTGTTAATGTAATACTTTACAATTTTTTTTATAAATAATATAATAGACAAGTATGTATACAAGAAATAATTAGAGTCGGTAATACTAGGAGGAAGAAATGTTAAATTTTATGAATTTAAATAATACACTAGTTACCATTATTGGTGTAATCTTCACTTTTTTTGCTACATTTATTGCAACAGCAAAGTTAAAAGAGTTTTTACCTCACGATCAAGGTAGAGCATTTGCAGTAGATGGAGCAAAATCAGCTGGAAAGCCACGTGGCGCAGGAATCATTTTTGTGTTTACGTTTGTAATTGGTGCATTATTAGTGACACATTTAAGCGTTGAGATAGCAATTTATCTTGCACTTGTTGTAATTGAGATGTTTACAGGATATTTTGATGATGCAGCTGAGAAACCATGGGGCGAGCTATTGAAAGGTTTGCTTGATTTTGCAGTAGCAATCATTGTAGCTATTTCATACATTGTATTTAATGGAAGCGATGTTACTTTTGCAATCTTTGATACAACTATTAAATTACATCCAGTTGTATTCGCAATTTTAACAGTTATTTTAGTGTGGGCTTCTATTAACGTAACTAACTGTTCAGATGGTGTAGATGGATTATCAGCTACTCTTACAGTTATTACATTAGCATCTATTTATGCTTTAGATACGGTTATGGGTTCATCAGATGATTTCAAGGTAGTAATAGTAATGTTTATCGTTGCATTACTTGCATATCTTTGGTTTAACTCTACACCAAGTCTTTTATTAATGGGAGATGCAGGTTCAAGAGCTATGGGATTATTTATTGCCATTGCAATTTTAAAATCTCAGAGTCCATTTATGTATTTATTACTTGCATTAGTTCTTATTGTAGATGGTGGTATTGGACTTGTTAAAGTTTCAATCATTAGAGCAACAAAAGTTAATATTATGAAAAATATCACAACTCCTCTTCATGATCATGCGAGAAAGAAGATTAGTTGGTCAAATACACAAGTTGTAATGAGATTTGCAATTATTCAGATTGTAGTATCTGTAATTGCTATTTATCTTATTCAAATGTAATAAAAAGAAGTGACAGTATATATGTATAATATTACCGCCACTTCTTTTTAATTTTATGCTATTAAGATTATATGGCGTTCAGATATTAAAATTTACGGTGCCTAGATTATACGGCATTCAGATATTAAAATTTCTAGATACTATGTGATATCTTGATTTTATACAAAAAAATTGGTACTATAAAGGACAGTTAGGAGGCATATTTATGGAAGCTTATACAAGTTTTGCCCAAGTATATGATTTGTTCATGGATAACGTTCCTTATTCTAAATGGATTGAGTATATTAAGGCGTGCTTACACCAAAATGGTATTAAAGAAGGTACCATACTTGATTTAGGATGTGGAACTGGTAAGATAGCAGACGCATTAGCTAATCAAGGATTTGATACGATAGGTGTAGATTACTCTATGGATATGCTTGAAATCGCTAGGAATAGCACAAATGAAAATATACTTTATTTGATGCAAGATATGCGAGAGTTAGAACTTTGTGGGAAGGTAAATGCAGTATGTTGTGCATGTAATAGTCTTAATTACATTTTAGAAAAAGACGAACTTTTCCAAGTTTTTAAAAAAGTAAATCAGTACTTAGAAAAAGATGGTGTTTTTATCTTTGACATAAATACTGAGTATAAATATGAAAAGGTAATGGCTGATAATACATTTGCCGAGAACCAAGAAGAATCAAGTTTCATTTGGGACAATTATTATGACTTAGATGAAAAAATTAATGAATACTACCTTACTCTTTTTATTAAAGGAGAGGATGGAAGATTTGATAAGTTTGAAGAAGAACATTTTCAAAAAGCATATTCAATTTCTGAAATTGAAGAAATGCTAAAAGAGGCTGGTTTTGAAATTGTTAAACTTAGTGAAGAGTATTCAGACAAACCAGTTCAAGAAGATAGCGAAATAGTAACATTTACTGTTAGAAAAGCTAATTAGCAATAGTATTTGTAAGTTTAAGGAGGAAAATAAATGTCAGATTATATAGTTCGTGCAACTGCTGCTGATGCAAGCATTAGAGCATTTGCCATTAGATCAACAGATTTAGTAGAAGAAGCAAGAAAGGATCACAATACATCACCAATCGCTACAGCTGCTTTAGGTAGACTTTTATCAGGCGGAGCAATGATGGGAAGTATGTTAAAAGGCGAGAAAGATTTATTAACATTACAGATTCAGTGTTCAGGCGAGATTAGAGGACTTACAGTTACTGCAGACTCTAAGGGAAATGTAAAAGGTTGCGTACTTAATCCAAATGTAGATTTACCACCTAGAGAAGATGGAAAACTTAATGTTGGTGGAGCTTTAGACCTTGGTGTTTTAAGTGTTATTAAGGATATGGGCTTAAAAGAGCCATATGTTGGACAGTGCCAGTTACAGACAGGTGAGATTGCAGAAGATTTAACATACTACTTTGCAACATCTGAGCAGGTGCCTTCAGCAGTAGGTTTAGGTGTGTTAGTAGATAAAGACGGCTCTGTAAAGGATGCAGGCGGATTTATCATCCAGTTAATGCCATTTACTAGCGATGAAGTAGTTGAGAAATTAGAAGAAAGAATTAAAAATATTGATTCAGTAACAAAGATGATGGAAAGAGGCTTGTCTCCTGAAGAAATCTTAAAAGAAATCTTATGTGATTTTGATGTTGAAATTACAGATACAATGGATACTAGATTTTACTGCGATTGTTCAAAAGACAAAGTAGCAAAAGCTATTGCAACAATTAGCAAGAAAGATTTAGATAGCATCATTAATGATGGTGAAGAAATAGAAGTAAAATGTCAATTTTGTAATTCAGCATACAAGTTTAGTGTAGAGGAATTAAAGGAGATTAGAAAAGCGTGAGAAACGGATTTGTAAAAGTTGCGGCTGTTACTCCTAAAATTAAGGTTGCAGACACAAAATATAATGGACAATTAATTAGAGATTTAATGGAAGAAACCACTGAAAATGGTGCAAAAGTAATTGCTTTTCCAGAACTTTGTATAACAGGATATACTTGTGGAGATTTATTTTTACAGGATTATTTATTAGAAGAAGCAAAAGAAGAGTTATCTAAGATAGTTAGAAAAAGTGAGACACTTGATGCATTATTTTTTGTTGGTGTGCCTTATGAAGTTAATGGTAAATTGTACAATATGGCAGCTGCTATTTCTAGAGGCGATTTGCTTGCACTTATTCCAAAAGTATACTTGCCAACATATAATGAATTTTACGAAGGCAGATACTTTGCAAGTGGAAAAAATGTAAATGAAGTAATTAAATTTAAAAATGGCGAGGATGTACCTGTTTCTACAGACATCATCTTACAATGTTTAGAAATGCCTAAAATTAAGGTATCAGCTGAAATTTGTGAAGATGTATGGACACCAAATCCACCAAGTATAGCTCATGCAATGTCAGGTGCTACAATTATTGCTAACCTTTCAGCTTCAGATGAAATTACAGGTAAAGACATGTACAGACAGCAATTGATTAGTGGACAATCAGCTAGACTTATTTGTGGCTATATTTATGCCTCTGCTGGTGACGGTGAGTCTACAGGTGATGTTGTATATTCAGCTCACAATATTATTGCAGAAAATGGAAGCGTATTAAAAGAAGCAAAACGTTTTGAAAATGAAACAATATATACAGAGATAGATGTAGAAAAACTTGAAGAAGAAAGAAGAAGAATGTCAACATTTGAGGTTAATAACACTCATAAGGTTGTAAGCTTCCATTTACAAAAAAGTAATACATCTATTACACGATATGTTGATCCAATGCCATTTGTTCCAAGTAATCAAGCATTTAGAGATAAACGATGCGAAGAAATCTTACACATTCAGGCAATGGGACTTAAGAAAAGACTTGAGCACACCAGATGTAAATCAGTTGTTGTAGGTATTTCAGGTGGACTTGATTCAACACTTGCTTTACTTGTATCTGTTAAAGCTTTTGATTTATTAGGACTTCCTAGAAAAAATATCGTAGCAATCACAATGCCTGGTTTTGGTACAACTGATAGAACATATGATAACGCTGTTAACTTAATCCAAAAATTAGGAGCAGAGTTTAGAGAAATTAGTATTGTAGATTCTGTCAATGTACATTTTAGAGATATAGGACAAGATCCAAGTGTACATGATGTTACATATGAGAATGGACAGGCTAGAGAAAGAACTCAGATTCTTATGGATGTAGCTAATAAAATTGGTGGTTTAGTAATAGGTACAGGTGATTTATCAGAGCTTGCTTTAGGATGGGCAACATACAATGGAGATCATATGTCAATGTATGCCGTAAATGCCTCAATTCCTAAGACATTAGTAAGATATCTTGTAAGATATTATGCAGATACTTGTGGAGATGAAGGATTAAAATATACTTTATTAGATATTTTAGATACTCCAGTTTCTCCAGAGTTATTACCACCAGAAGAAGGACAAATTTCTCAAAAGACAGAAGACCTTGTAGGACCATATGAATTGCATGATTTCTTCATGTATAACATTTTGAGATGCGGATTTAGACCAGAAAAAGTATATAGATTAGCTTTAATTGCTTTTAGAGGAAAATATGACAGCATTTTTATTAAAAAATGGTTGAAATCATTCTACAGAAGATTCTTTGCACAGCAATTTAAACGTTCATGTTTACCAGATGGACCAAAAGTTGGTTCAGTAGCAGTTTCACCACGAGGTGATTTAAGAATGCCATCTGATGCATGTTCAAGAATTTGGTTAGATGAAGTAGAAAATCTTGAAGAAGCATAAGTATAAATACAAGATAAATAAATATAGACAAATAAATACAAACAAATATAAATGATACAAGTAAACAAAATAAAAACTAGCTCCCTACATATTAGTTAAGGAGCTAGTTTTTTTAATACCTGATATTATAAATTAATTATAAAATTTGCATGCCGGCTGCTTTACATTGTTTAAGCATCTCTTCAGGCCAAAGAGAACTTTGAACCTCTCCGATGTGAGCTTTTCTGAGGAAAAACATACACATACGAGATTGACCAATTCCGCCACCAATAGTAAGTGGAAGCTCATTGTTAAGAACAGCTTTGTGGAATGGTAATTTAGCACGATCCTCACATTTTGCTTTTTTAAGCTGTGATTCAAGTGCAGTCTTATCAACACGGATACCCATAGATGAAAGCTCAAGAGCAATGTCAAGAACTGGGTAATAAACTAGGATATCAGCATTAAGAGACCAATCATCATAGTCTGGAGCACGTCCATCATGTGGTTCACCATTTTCTAATTTGTCACCGATTTGGAGTAAACAAACAGCACCTTTAGCTTTAGTGATGTAGTATTCTCTTTCCTTTGGTGTGTTATCAGGGAACATATCAGCAAGTTCCTGAGTAGTAATAAAGAAAATGTTTTTAGGTAAAATTAAGTCAATATAATCATACTGAATTGACATGAATAATTCTGTCTTTCTAAGACATTTATAAACTGTTCTAACAGTATCTTTTAAGAAATCAATATTTCTTTCTTCTTTTGAAATAACTTTTTCCCAATCCCACTGATCAACGAAAACAGAGTGGATGTTATCAAGATCTTCATCTCGACGAATAGCATTCATATCAGTGTAGATTCCTTCGCCGTGAGAAAAACAATATTTTTTCAATGCAAAACGTTTCCATTTAGCAAGGGACTGAACAACTTCAGCCTCTCTGTTGTCTTCTGCTTTAATATCAAAACCAACAGGACGCTCTACACCGTTTAAGTTATCGTTAAGACCTGAAGCCTTATCAACAAAAAGTGGTGCAGATACACGAGTAAGATTTAAACGCTGTGCAAGCATTCCTTGGAAGAAATCCTTTACAGTTTTAATAGCTAATTGAGTATCGTGTAAGTCAAGTTGTGGTTCATAATCCCTAGGTAAAATTAAATTTTCCATATTTGCTCCTTTTATTTTAAAAAATTTAAAATAATCATGTATCAACTGTATTAACTAGATAATTATAACATAATTATTAAGAAAATGAAGATACCAAATTAAATAATCGGTAAATTGTGCGCACTTTTTTATGTTTTTATGTTATTATATTGTTGTGCAATTAAATGTAACTAGATTATTTGAGCAACATGAAAAAATTGGTACGAAGAGGAAAAAATATGAGAAAAAGAGATATGACTGTGGCGGCAGTTACAATTGAGATAATATGTGCAATATTAGGAATTGCATATTGTGGATTGCAAATATATTATGGATATTATTACAGAGTAAATCCATTGACACTTATACTGAATTTATTGGTAGCTATTTTAGTATATACAGGATTAAGTATGCTTTCATGCTATCCAGAAAGACTTAATGCATTAGACCCAGAGGTTTGCATTGGTAAAATTAGAAAATATTCTATAAGACTTATAAGACTTGTTAAAGTGGTTTTTACAGCGAGTCTTTTAGTCCCATGCGTATCTGATGCTTTCGGATATCAAATGGACGCTATTTACAGCTTAGTAGTTGTGGCTTTAGTTGTTATTATAGCGGTTTTTTATGAGGTTAAAATTCTTAAATTGATTAATGAGATAAAAAAATAGATAATTACACATTATTTTTATTGCATAGCTAGATTGTAGAATTATAAAAAGGAATTACTTACTAGAATGCTTTTTATATATTCCATGCTTTTAGCTAGCTGTTTTTTATGCGCAAGTCACAGAATTGTGAGTCACGGAATGACAATTTTACTATACAAGGAAGTTGGAAAAATTCAATGACTAAGCAAAGGCATTATTTTGATACTCATATTGCACCTTTTGCTTTGAAGAACTAATAGAGTCAATTGAAGTTAATCCGGCATCTTTTTTGAGCTATTTATGTTGTTTGAAAGTTTTTTCATTTGCAACCTTCGAAGACGAAGTTTAATTATTAAGAGTTTCAAGCTCAAGTTACATTGCCATCTAAAAAGTTGCAATTTAAGAGTTAATAAATCTCAATTGGAAAACAATTGGAGAAGTAAAAGAAAAACAGAAACTAAAAAAGTTGGTGGAAGAGTGGGAGTGTATAATTTATCAACTGCTTTAGAGTGTTTTTCCTAAAAAGGTAAATGGGGAAGGAGGAAACTAGTATATCTCAGGCGATATGACCTACGTCTCTAAGCAAATTGTAGGCGGGGCAAAAACTTGAAAATGTTGGGGAGAAGAAAATAGAATAAAATAAGGGCCGAAACTATCTATCACTAGAAAGGACTATAGTAATTATGATTACTTTAAGGGAAGTAGCTGAAAAAGTTGGAGTTAGTCCAACAACTGTTGCAAATGTGATTCATGGACGCACTAATAAAGTTTCGGCAGCAACATGTGCTCGTGTGAATGAAGAACTAAAAAGATCCAACTACGTTTCTAATATGGGAGCAAGGCTCTTAGGAAAATGTGGATCTAAGATTATTGCAGTTGTAATAGCTTATGACGACGGAACCATTCACAATCCATTCTGTGGTTCTGTTATGGAATCTATAGAGCAAGAAGTAGCAAAGTATGGATATTATGTCATGTTATGTACCACTACTGATTCACAAAAATGCATCAAGATGGCATTAGCGTGGAATGTAGAAGGAATAATTTTGCTTGGTGCAGAAAGAGATATGTATTACACTCTAAAAGCAAGATTAGACGTGCCAATCGTGACTATTGATACTTGCTTCAAGAAAACAGATGAGAGATATGTGAATATAGGACTTCGTGACCTAGAAGGTGGTTACGAAATGACCAAATATTTACTGTCAAAGGGCCACAAACGGATTGGATTTGTTGAACTTAGTCAAAGCGACAAAGAAAAAGATATAGTTTATATTAACGAGGCAAGAAAAAGAGGCTATCTAGGGGCCTTAGAAGAAGCCAAAGTTATACCTAATGCAAATTGTGTAAGTGCACAAAAAAGGGTATTTAAACTAAGTCTAGATGATAGGGAAAGAAAAAAACAAATTTTAGAAATTGCAAAAAATGATTTTGGCAATTGTAGTGCGTTATTTTTTACATCAGATATGTTAGCTATTGAGAGTATGAACATCTTTTTAGATGCAGGTTATAAAATTCCACAAGATGTTTCTATAGCAGGATTTGATGATGTAAATATGGCAAGCATGATTAGACCAAGGCTTACAACCGTCCATCAAGAAATCACTTTGAAGGGAATTAAAAGTGTAGAAGAGATTATGAAAATATTAGATGGGAAATTGTCTGTAGACAAGGATATAAGGTTGCCAATAAAGATAATTGAAAGAGATACTGTGTCCCAAAACACTGAAATCCAAATAAAAGTAAACATGAAAAAGAGCCCTGGGTCAAAGGGCTCTCTCTCAAAAGGGTTTTAGGAGAAAGGTATTAAGGAAAACTTTCAAAATAAGGAAAATTAGCAATTGTTTAAGAAACAATAACCTCTTAGTCCTATAACTGAAAGATTTCGTAGGATTTAAATCCTACTTTTGTTTCTAATTAATATATCGGAACGGTTTGTAAAAACTTAACTTTTTAATTGAAAAAAATAAAAAAAACAAAAAAAGTGTTGACAAGTTAAAAAGTGTTGTGATATAAAAGAAACAAGATAAAGAAAAAAGCGTTGAAGGAGACTCCAAGTTTTAGACGTCGACAGGAATACAACGTCACCGACTGAGAGCGTTGTTTGAAAGAGAAACTTGTGGGAACACTGCCGGAGCTGATGAACTGAACAAAGCGTATATACTAGTTAGCTAAGTAGGTTTGTTCGAATTGTGCACGTTACGTACTTTGAGTGGAAAAATAGATTATCTTTAATATTTTTCAAAGCGGGTGGTACCGCGGGAAACAAGAATTCTCGCCCCTCTAGTGATCGATAAGATTGCTAGAGGGGCTTTTTTAATGAAACAGGATTAATAAAAAATCATGTATTAACGTATTAACAAACAGTATTAACAATTATTTTTTACTTTATCAATAAAAGTTAAAGTAAAAAAGTTTTCCGTCCCGCACCTATAGTAACTACAAAATGTAGCAAAAAAGGAGCGTACAATCATGGAGTTTATAACAGGATTAACAAAAAAGGAACAAGATTTAGAAGTAATTTTATCAAAAGACATTGAAGTAAAAGAGCAAAAACAGATAACTATTTATGGTGCAATTCACACCATAAGAGATATGGGAGATGTTGTTTTTGTAATTCTTAGAAAAAAAGAAGGATTATTTCAATGTGTCTATGAAAAAACAGATCAAGAAATTGAAATCCCAAAATTAAAAGAAGGACAGACAGTTCAAGTATTAGGAACAGCTAAAGCAGAAGAAAGAGCCCCACATGGATTTGAAATTAGGTTAAAAAGTATAGAAATTTTTTCTACACCAAAGAAACCTATGCCACTTCAAATTTCAAGATGGAAATTAAACACATCTTTAGAGGCAAATCTTGATAACAGAGCTATTGCGCTTAGAAACGTTAAAGAAAGAGCAATTTTTAAAATACAAGAAGGAATTGCAAGAGGCTTTAGAGATTATTTGTATGACGAAGGTTTTACAGAAATTCACACTCCAAAGGTTGGAGCAAAAAGTGCAGAAGGTGGAGCAAACTTATTTAAATTAGAATATTTTCACAGACCAGCAGTTTTGCAACAAAGTCCACAGTTTTACAAGCAAATGATGGTAGGTGTTTTTGATAGAGTTTTTGAAACGGCGCCAGTGTTTAGAGCAGAAAAGCATAACACAAAACGTCACTTAAATGAATATACATCCCTTGATTTTGAAATGGGATATATAAAAGATTTTAGAGATATAATGGAAGTAGAAACAGGATTTTTAAAATATACTTTTAAGCTTTTAAAAGATAAATATGCAAAAGAACTTAAGATATTAGGTGTGGAGTTACCAGAAATCACACAGATTCCTGAGGTGACTTTTAAAGAAGCAAAAGAGCAGGTAGCAAAAGAATACAACAGAAAAATCAAAAATCCTTATGATTTAGAACCAGAAGAAGAAAAATTAATAGGAAAGTATTACAAAGAAAAAACAGGATCAGATTTTGTGTTTATAACTCATTATCCATCAAAGAAAAGACCATTTTATGCTATGGATGACCCAAAAGATCCTAGTGTAACATTAAGTTTTGATTTATTATATAAAGGGTTAGAAATAACAACAGGTGGTCAAAGAATTCATGATTATGACATGCTTTTGGAAAAAATTGAAAAAAGAAAAATAGAAGTAGAAGGCATGGAAGATTATTTGGCAGTGTTTAAATATGGAATGCCACCACATGGCGGTCTTGGAATTGGCTTAGAGAGATTAACAATGGAACTTGTAGGCTTAGACAATATTAGACAAGCTACATTGTTTCCAAGAGATCAGAGCCGTTTGATTCCATAATTAAAAATAGTAATAGAAGATTGTAATAGTAAAAGGACAAATAAATAAACAATAATAAACAATAAACAAAGCAAATAAGTAATAGACAAAGCAAATAAAACAAACAAAATATAAAAACAGCATTGGAGGATAAAATGGGACAAAAACATGAAATCTCAGACGAAACTATTGAGTATGTAGGAATTTTAGCTCAATTAGAGATAGATGATACACAAAAGGAAAAAGCAAAAAAAGACATTGGTGAAATGTTAGATTATATAGATAAATTAAACGAACTTGATACGGAAGGCTTAGAACCAATGACTCATATTTTCCCAATTCAAAATGTGTTTAGAGAAGATGAAGTTACAAATGATGACGGAAAAGAAGACACATTAGCAAATGCACCAGTGAAAAAAGATGGTGGATTTAAAGTTCCAAAAACAATTGAAGGATAATTGAAAGATAGATTGTAGATTAAAGAACAATTGAAGGATAAATTGAAGGGCAGGAAAATACTATGAGTTTAATGGATAAAACAGCCTATAGCGTAGGCCAAATGATTAAAGAAAAGCAAGTAAGTGTTACTGAGGTTGTAGAGGAAACACTTAAAACAATAGAGGAAAAAGATAAGCAGGTCGGTG
Organism: Lachnospiraceae bacterium C7; assembly: GCA_900113385.1. Taxonomy (GTDB): domain Bacteria; phylum Bacillota; class Clostridia; order Lachnospirales; family Lachnospiraceae; genus Roseburia. The sequence goes on along the minus strand of FOPE01000024.1, from coordinate 15,093 downwards.
GTTTTTTAACTGTTGCAAAAGAAGAGGCAGTAGAAGAAGCCAAAAAAATTCAAGCTTTATTAGAAGATGGGAAACTTCAAGGACCTCTTGCAGGTGTTCCGATTGCTATTAAAGATAATATTAATACAAAAGGAATAAAAACAACTTGTGCATCAAAAATTTTATACAATTTTGTACCAACTTTTGATGCAACAGCAGTTCAAAATTTAAAAACAGCTGGTGGAATTGTAGTAGGAAAAACAAATATGGATGAGTTTGCCATGGGATCTACTACAGAAACTTCTGCATATAAAATCACTAGAAATCCATGGAATTTAGATCATGTTCCAGGCGGTTCATCAGGTGGATCATGTGCAGCAGTAGCAGCAAGAGAAGTACTATGTGCTTTAGGTTCAGATACAGGTGGATCAATTAGACAACCAAGTTCATACTGTGGAGTTACAGGAATTAAGCCAACATACGGAACCGTTTCTAGATATGGACTTATAGCTTATGGAGCTTCACTAGATCAAATTGGACCAGTTGCAAAAGATGTAAGAGATTGTGCGGCACTTCTAGAAACTATTGCCTCTTATGATAAATTTGATTCAACCTCAATGGCAAGAAAGCAGTACGATTTTACCAGTGCATTGACAAGAGACGTAAAAGGCTTAAAGGTGGGAATTCCTAGAGATTACCTAAAAGAAGGTATTGACGAAGATGTTAAAGGGGCCATTTTAGCAGCAGCTAAGGTTCTAGAAAAAGAAGGTGCAATTATAGAGGAATTTGATTTAGACTTAGTAGATTATGCAATTCCCGCCTATTATGTAGTGGCTTCGGCAGAAGCAAGTTCTAACCTTGCTAGATTTGATGGTGTAAAATACGGATATAGAACTAAGGAATACGAAAACCTACATGAAATGTACAAAAAGACGAGATCTGAAGGATTTGGAGAAGAAGTTAAACGAAGAATAATGTTAGGTTCCTTTGTATTAAGTTCTGGATATTATGATGCATACTATTTAAAGGCGCTTAAAGTAAAAAGACTTATTAAAGAAGCTTTTGATAAAGCCTTTGAAAAATATGATGTTTTATTAGGGCCAGTCGCACCAACAACAGCACCTGAAATAGGAAAAAGTTTAACAGATCCTTTGAAAATGTATTTAGGGGATATTTATACAGTATCGATTAACCTTGCAGGTCTTCCAGCTATGTCCCTTCCATGCGGTTTTGGAAAGAATGGATTACCAATTGGTTTACAAATTATAGGAAATTGTTTTAAGGAAAAAGATGTAATTAGAGCTGGATATACCTTTGAACAGGCTACTGAAGAAAAATACATACAGAAAGGAAGAGTGTAAGGTGAGTAGAGAATACGAAACAGTCATTGGACTAGAGGTCCATGTAGAATTAGCAACAAAGACAAAGATTTTTTGCGGATGTAAAACAGAATTTGGTGGAGCAATTAACTCACATACTTGCCCAATATGTACAGGTATGCCAGGAGCTCTTCCTATTTTAAATAAAAAAGTAGTAGAATTTGCAATGGCAGTGGGACTTGCAACAAATTGTGATATTACAAGACTTTGTAAGTTTGACAGAAAAAATTATTTTTACCCAGATAACCCACAGGACTATCAAATTTCACAGTTATATCTACCAATATGTAGAAACGGAAAAGTAGAAATAGAAGTTGGAGATGTAAAAAAAGAAATTGGAATCCATGAAATTCATATGGAAGAAGATGCTGGAAAATTAGTTCACGATGAATGGGAAGATATTTCTATTGTAGATTATAATAGATCAGGAGTTCCACTAATTGAAATCGTTTCAGAACCAGATATGAGAAGTGCAGATGAGGTAATTGCATATTTGGAAAAATTAAGACATACAATTCAATATTTAGGCGCTTCAGACTGTAAGTTAAATGAAGGTTCTATGCGTGCCGATGTAAATATTTCAGTTAGAGAAGTTGGCAAAAAAGAATTCGGAACTCGTACAGAAATGAAAAACTTAAACTCTTTTAAGGCTATTACTCACGCAATTGAAGGAGAAAGAGCACGACAAATCGAGTTATTAGAAATGGGAAAAGATGTTATTCAAGAAACAAGAAGATGGGATGATAATAAGGAATCTTCATCTTCAATGCGTTCAAAAGAAGATGCAAAAGATTATAGATATTTCCCAGATCCAGATTTGCCACCAGTAAGTATTTCTGAAGAATGGATTAAAAAAATAAAAGACAGCCAGCCAGAGCTTAGAGAAGAAAAATTAGTTCGTTACGAAACAGAATATGAAATTCCAAAATATGATGCAGAGATTCTTACAGAAACTCGTCAGGTTGCAGAATTATTTGAGGAAACAAGTAAGCTATGCGATAATACAAAAATGGTATCAAACTTTATATTAGGAGAAATGTTTAGATTACTAAAAGAAAAAGACATGGATGGAACTAAAATTCCATTTTCTCCAGAACATTTTGCAAAATTAGTGAAAATGGTAGATAAAGGCGTCATTAACATAGTTGTTGCAAAAGAAGTTTTTGAAGTATTATTTAAAGAGGATATAGATCCTGAAGAGTATGTAAAAGCTCATGATTTAGGAGTTATAAGTGATGAAAATGAGTTATCAGAGGTAATTGATAGAATTTTAGCTGAGAATCCACAATCAGTTGAGGATTATAAAGGCGGTAAAGGGAAAGCCTTAGGATTTTTAGTTGGACAAACGATGAAAGCAATGAAAGGAAAAGCAGCACCACAAAAGGTTAATGAATTGCTTCATAGTAAATTAGATTAATTATTATTGGAGACTTATATATAGAAATCTTATATATAGAAATTTCAAAGATAGAAGTATTATATATAGGACACTTATATAGTAGATTTATATAGTAGTTAGTATGGAATGTTTATAGAATAGGGAATGGAAAAAATAATGTTGAGTGTAGTTTTAGACAGGATATTAAATTATGATTTAATAAATAATGCAACAAGTAATACCACAAATAATACCACAATAGCATGCCTATTAAATATTATTTTTTTAATAGGCTCAGGTGGTTTTAGCATTTTTTTAGTTAATATTAAATGGAAAAAAGATAAAAAAACCATAAAATGTTTACTGTTTCTAACAAGTTTTATAGGCTTAGGTTGTGGAATATTTATCTATAAAAAAGTAATATTAATAATTGAATTAGCTGGAATGTTGCTAGTTGTTACTACATTTTTTTATTACAAAAAACTTGCAATAGAAAAAATAATTCCCATTAATTTCACTAGGAAAAAGGAAATATATTGTACATTAGGAGCAACGCTATTTTTAGCGGCGTTGCTCTTTTTGGTATGTTCAATAGGATGTACTTATTATAGCGGTTTTTGGGTATATGCTATAATAATGCAAGGTGCAATTATGACAATATTTTGTTTCGAGTATATGTTTTTGGTAAAATACATACAATACGAAACCTTAAAAAATAGTCAAGAAGAAATGCTTCTGTGGCAAAGTCAGTCTAAAGATTATATGAATACTATTAGAGCGCAAAGACATGACTTTAATTTTCATCTTCAGGCAATCTTAGGGCTAGTAGAGAATCATGAGTATGAAAAATGTGGAGAATACGTAAGAGAAATGGTTAAAGAGGCCAATGATGTAAATGATATTATGCCAATAAGTGATGCAGTTGTAGGGGCCATGCTTTTAAATATGAGAAAAGAAGCAAGGCAAAAAGGATCTGACATTTTTTACGATATTACATATGATTTAAACGAGGTACTTTGTACAAGTTTTGAATGTAATAAAATAATCGGAAATCTAATTCAAAATGCCATAGATGCATTAAAGTCAGATAAATCAAAAAGATGCGGGATACATGTCAGTATATTTAAAAGAGGAACTAATGCTATAATAGTAGTAGAGAATTATTTTGAAGGAAATAAAAATGATATTTTACGCTGTTTTGATGAAGGCTTTACTACCAAGAAAAATCATCAAGGAATTGGCCTTGCTATGGTAAAAAGATTGATTGAAGTTTATGGCGGAAGAATATATCCAGAATTTTCAAAGGATAACATTCGATTTGTAGTAAATATTCCCAAAAGTGTAGATATTTAGGAAGGAAACAACATATGAGACTTGCTATTTTAGATGATGATATTAATTCAATTAAAGCAGCTCGTGGGGCAATTCTTAGATACCCGCAAGTTGAGTTTTTAGATTATTTTACAAAGCCAGAGGATTTATTTGAAAATCTTTATAAATATGATGGTATTTTTTTAGATATAGAATTAGGGCAAGATAATGGTTTTGAAATTGCTCAAAAAATAATAGACACAGATAGTCAGATGCAGTTAGTTTTTTTAACAGGTCATGCCTCTTATGCTATAGATGGTTATGATTTTAATCCAGTTAACTTCTTGACTAAGCCAATAAATGAAAAAAAATTGAAAAGAACAATAGAGCAACTTGAAGAAAAAATAGATGATATAGAAGAAGATGCTCAGATTATGTTTAGAATGAAAAAAGGCTATGAAATAATAAATGTAAAAGATATTGATTATATAGAAAGACGTAATAGAAAAAATTATCTAATGTATAAAGGAAAAGAAGAAAGAATTAGCAACTATTCCATGAAAGAATTGCTAGATATGTTAGAGAAATACGGCTTTTTTATGTGTCATCAATCTTTTATTGTATCCTTAAAAAAGATAGAAAATATTATTGACGAGGGTAACCAAAGATATATCCTTAAATTAGAAGATTGTAAGGAATTAATCCCTGTTTCTAGGAATAAAAAAGATGAATTAGAAAAAAAACTTGAAAAAATGTATAGAAATAAGATTTAGCAAAAAATAGAAATAAAGTATAGAAAAATAAAATATAGAGTTAATAAATATACAGAAAAATCAACAAGTATACAGAACTCTTAACATAATAATCAAAAATATTAACACAATAGACAAAATCTATTGTGTTTTTTTGCATTTTTGCTATCATATAGTAAACTAATTTATAACGTTAAAGTAGTAGAGGAGAAATGAAGATGGCAAAAGAAAATTATGGAAAAAAGGGAGTATGGAAGAAATATTTCAGGCTGTTTAGAAAATGCAAAATCCCCTGGATATTTCTGATAGTTTATTTATTATTAAGTCTAGGTTTTATAAATATGGGAATTAGTGAAACAGACTGTACAGCTGAGTTGTTTTCTGGAAATGTTAAGGAGTCGCTACTATTTAAATTAATTTTAATTATGCTTGTAAATCTAGTAGGTAACAATATAACTTCATTTATAGGTAATGTTACAAGTGCAAGAACTAATAGAAATATGAGAACTGCACTGCATAACAAAATTCTTAGATTACCAATGAGTTATTATGAAGGCGAAGAACCAAGGGAAGCTGTATACAGAATTGTTTCTAATGCTGTAGTAATTGATTCAACAATTATGATGGTGTTGATTCCATTTATTACACAAGCTTATTCTGTTATTGCGATTCTAGGAGAAGTTTCTACATATCATTTGAAGTTAGCAGGTTTACTTTTGATTATGTTTCCAGTTTATATTTTAATGACGTGGATTTTTGGTAAATTAAACTTTATTGTAAGCATGAAGCAGTCAGACTTAGGTGCAGATCTTACAGAAAAATTGGCTGAACTTATAACACACATACCTTTAGCAAAAGCTTTTGCTAAAGAAAATATTGAATTAGAAAAAGGGAAAAAATTAACAAGACAAATTTATCATATGAATATTAAATCTAGTTGGTTAGGCCAACTATGGGACTTTTCGGAAACATTTGTAGCAATGTTTGAAGGAGCAATTATTACAATCGTGGGAGCAATGTTTGTAAATAATGGAGAAATAAGTAAAAAAGAATGGATTGCATTTTTTATGTTTTCTAGCTTGTTTATGGATTCAATTTCTCAGATAACTAGCTTTTGGACTAACTTGAAAATTATACAAGGTAATGCAGCACAATTGGCAGAAATTATGTATTCTGAGGAGGAAGATGAAAAAGGCGTTAAATGCGAAATAACAGAAGCAGAAGATATTTTATTTCAACATGTTTCCTTCAAGTATGAAAATGCTAGCGATAATATTTTTGATGATATTAATTTAAGAATTGATAAAGATAAAGTTACTGCAATTATAGGGAAATGTGGATCTGGTAAAACTACGCTTATGAATATTTTGATTAGACTTTATACCCCCACAAATGGAAAAATTCTCATAGGAGATAAAGAAAACAAAGAGTTTACATTAGATAGTTTCAGAAATAAATTTACTATAATTTCTCAAAATCCAATGATCTTTTCCGGAAATATTAGGGAAAATATCACGTATGGATTAGAAGAATATGAAAATATGGATAAAGAAATCTTAGATACAAAAGTTCAAGAAAAAATTAAAGAATGTAATATGGAAAGATTCTTTAATGAATTTATTAGCGAATTTTCTAATGGATTAGATACAAAAATTCAAGAATATGGAAATAATTTTTCTGGTGGTCAAAGAAAGAAGATTGCTATTATAAGAGCTATTTTATCTAACACACCATACATTATTTTTGATGAGCCTTTAGCTGCAATGGATATGGAGACTGCAGAGGAGATTATCGAAATGATAAAGAAAGTTGGAAAGATTAATAGCAAATGTGTTATTTTAATTTCCCACGATAGTAGAACGATTCATGCTACAGATGATGTAGTGGTTATAGATAAAGGAAGAATTATTGATTCGGGAAATAAAGAAGAAATAATAAAAAGAAATAAATTTGCACTAGGATGTTTAGGAGGGGAGGTATAAGTTATGGATTTATCTAAGGAACAAAAAGGGGCAGTTAAAAGATTGTTTTCCCTACTAAAAAACGTAAAAATTCCATGGCACTTGTATGTACTAGAATTTATAATGGGCATAGTATCTACAAAGGTTGCACTTTTACTTGTACCATCTCAAGCTGCTATTGAGACAGGAGATATTAGCAATTTTGGAATAGTATATGAATATCTTGGAATGACATTACTTGCAACAGTAGTAGGAATGCTTGCAAATATTCCAACATTTTATGCAAAATCAATAATGACAAGAAATATGCAAGATAAAATGATAGGCAAAGCTGTTCGATTAAAGACAAAAACCTATGAAAAAAATGCCTCTCAAATGGTGTCTTGGATAACTACAGATACAGAGAGCGCCGATGGAGTAATTGCTGCAATTGTGGGATTTTTCAGTGGTGTAGCAACAGTAGGAATGACATTTTCAGACATGACAAAAGTTGATATGAAGCTAGCGTACATTTTGCCAGCAGTTATTATTTTTGTATTATTTGCTACATGGTTATCTGGAAAATTACAGTTTTTAAGACAAAGAAAAAACAGTGGAGCTCAATCAGAATTAACAGCATATTTTGCAGAACATCTATCATTTGCATTGCAAATTAAGCAGTTACATGGTGAGAAAAATGAAGCAAGAATCGGAAAAAGAGCAATAGATAGAATGTATAAAGCTGACATATATCAGGCAATTTTGATTTTTATAGATAGCGGAATTAGTGGCTCAGCTCAGACAATAATCACTATTTTAGTTTTTGCATTAGGTGTGCCAATTGTAAGAAGTGGAGATATTCATATGGCAGAATTAGCTGCATTTCAGTCATATATTTTGATTTCATATCAATCTATAATGTCCCTTACAAGTTTATACACATCTATAATGTATTATAATGGCCAGTTATTCTACGCAGCTAGATTTATGAAAGGTGAAGAAGAGGAGTATAATCAAGCGAAGACTATGGATGTAAAAGATGCAGATATATTTTTTGAAAATGTTGATTTTTCTTATAACCAGGACGAGAAAAAAGTTTTAGAAAATGTATCATTTATTATACCAAAAGGAAAAATTACAGCAATTGTAGGTCGAAATGGTGCAGGAAAAAGTACATTGTTTAAATTGATAGAAAGATTTTATGAACCTACTTCAGGAAAAATTTTGTTTGGAAATGAGTCTATTAGTCAGTTTAATTTAGGTGAATGGAGAAAAAGCATGTGCTATATAATCCAGGATCCAATGCTTTTTAACGGAACTGTATTTGAAAATATAGTGTACGGTCTTGACAGAAATGTAGAAATAGATGAAGTAGAAAAAGTAGTAAAAATGATTAATGCACAAGAATGTATTAATAATCTCCCAGAAAAATATGACACTATAGTAGGAGAAAATGGAAACTTCTTGTCAGCAGGTCAAAAACAGACTATTTGTATAATACGAGCTTTACTATTAGATCCAGACTATTTACTTTTAGATGAAGCAACTTGCAATTTAGATGTTCGCACGAAAGAAAGTGTTCTAGAAGCACTATTTAAGTTTATGAAAGGAAAAACTATGGTTTATATTACCCATGACAAAAAACTTGTAGAGCGAGCAGATAATGTGGTTAGAATAGGAAGAAACTAGATAAATACAAAAATTACCAAAAGTGCCAATTTATAAGGCGAGAAAGGAAAAAATATGAAGTCAAAATTAATTAGCTTAAAGGATTACAAAGAAGTAGAATTTGAAAAAACACAAAAAATTGTTTTTGAAAAAGAAGTTCTAGAAAGAGCATTACACAGAATTTCTAGAAAATACAAGAAAAAAGAAAAAGTTGAATTTGTTGAAAAAGGAGACGTCTTATTTTTGAAATTAGAAAGCGATGCTCCAAAATTCAACAAAAAAGGTACCATGGTTACAGTAGGAGGCAATCTTTTTGATGAAGATTTTGAAAAGATGCTTTTAGGACACAAGGTAGGAGAAAAATTTGAGGTAGAAGTTTTAATAAAAGACGAAACCCAAAAAGTTCGCAAGACAGCAGTGAAAGTTGAAATTTTGCAAGGACAAAGAACCATTTTTCCACAGGCTACAGATGAAATGGTAAAAGATATAGCAAAGACAGATGAAAACTTTAAGGGCCTAGAAACTCTCAAAGAATACGAAAGAAAAATTAAAGATGAATTTTATCAATCTGAAAAGCAAAATGTATTGTATACTATACTTAAAGAAGTGCTAGATAAAGTTATAGAAGATAGTACCTTTAAACTTGATGAAGAAGAGCTTAAAGAATTGTATGAATTGAGATTCCAGGAAACTAAAGAAATTTTAGAAGAGGAAGAAAATGTAAAGTATGATGAGCTTACATCTCAACAATTAGAAGACTTTTGGGAAGTTTCTACTTTTGAGGAAGTAGAGGAATTATTTCATCAAGAGATTGAATACGAAGTATCATTTTTGTTATGCATTTTAGCTATTAATGGCGGAAATTCACAGGACTACGATTTGTTTGCTGAAGAAGAGGAAGATGTAGATGTGGATTTATTAGATACTAAAGACGTATTTGAATATATTGAAGATAAAGTAAATTTTGTCTTTTTATAAAATAAAAAATTTTGGAGGTATATTATGTTTATACATGGCACAGATGAAAATTTTAAAGAAAATGTTAAGGAAGGAGTAGTCCTTGTTGATTTTTACGGGGTAAATTGTGGTCCTTGTAAAATGTTAGAAAAAGTTTTAGAAGATTTAGATGACGAATTTCCATTTGTAAATATTTTAAAAATGGATACTGATGAATGTGTTAAAACAGCAGAAGAATTCAACGTAAATGGTATTCCAGATGTATATTTTTTCAAAGATGGAGAAGTAAGAAAACACATGGTTGGAGCATCAAGTTATGATGAAATCAAGGAAATCTTATCAAAACTTTTATATGAATAAGGAAAAAATAAAATGGCTAAATTCAAAACTAATGACATTATAAATAATTTTGTTGTTACAAGAAAAAAATTTTTAAAAGATGAAAAGGCTTATTTATATGAGTTAGATAACCACATTACAGGTGCAACTGTAATGTGGCTTGATACTCAGGAAGAAAATAAGCTTTTTTCAATTGCTTTCAAAACGATTCCAGAAGATGATACAGGAGTTTTTCATATTTTAGAGCATTCATTACTTAATGGATCAGAAAAATTCCCAATAAAGGAACCATTTGTGGAATTCTTAAAAAGTTCCATGAACACTTATTTAAACGCATTAACATATATGGATAAAACTGTTTTTCCAGTTTCAAGTAAGAATGAGCAAGATTTTTTTAATTTAATGGAGTTGTATTTAAATTCAGTATTTCATCCATTGATTTATAAAAATCCAAATATTTTCTATCAAGAAGGTTGGCATTTTGAAATGTGGGATGAAAACCAAGAACCAACAGTAAATGGCGTTGTTTTAAACGAGATGAAAGGTGACGATAGTTCGAGAAATACCATAATTGCCAACGAAATTGCAAGATTACTTTATCCAGATAATTACCAAAGATTTGTTTCGGGAGGAGATCCAAGGGAAATTCCTAAATTGTCCTATGAAAAATTTTTAGAGTACCATAAGAGATTTTATACTCCAGATAATGCCCTGTTTTTTGTAGAAGGAGCAGTAGATATAGAAAAGGTTTTAGGTCTTATTAATGAAGAAACTAATGGTTTTACAAGTAAAAAAAATAGAACAGCTGACAACCCTAGAATCTTTAGAATGGATATGAAAAAGCAAGAACCTAAGGCTGGGTTAGAAAGAATTGCTTATTATGGAATTGAAGATGATTCTCCACAAGGTGAAAATGAGGACTATGTTGTATTTGGAAGAATAATGGGGGATTTTAACGATAAAAATCGTATTGTAGCAATGAATATTTTAGGTGGTTATTTAGGTGCTACAAATGATTCACCACTTTCAAAACGACTTTTAGATAAAAATCTTGCTTTAAGTGTAAATGTAGGAGTTGATGGCAATCAGCAGCAGCCAGCACTTTTAATAAAAATAAATCAATGTGATTCATCAAAAATAAATATAATAAAAAAAGAAATCATAGAAACTATTGATGAAATTATAGATAAGGGTTTAGACGAGAAAAAACTAAATGCTTTAATTAATCAGTATGAATTTAGATTTTTAGACAAATGTGAGCCAAAAGCGCTTATGGTTCTTAATAATTTATTAGATTCAGCGCTTTATGAGGGAGCGCCAGAACTTTACTTAGAATATTCTGATACATTTGCCTATATGAGAGAACTTATAAAAAACGGTGGATACGAGAAAATTTTGAAAGAAATGTTTGATTTTTCTAGGTTTAATACTTTAAAAGTTTTACCAACTGCTGACTATGAAAAAAAACTAAATCAAAAGGAAAAAGAGGTTGTAAAGGAACTAACAAAGGACCTAACACTTGAAAACAGAAGAGAGATTGTTAGATTAAATAAAGAGTTAGAAGCTTGGCAAAGTAAACCAAATGATGAAGAAACTCTTAAATGTATTCCAAAGTTAGATGTGAAAAAAATCCCTAGAGATTTAGAAAAAATCCCTACAATAACTTTTGATATAGATAAAACAAAAGTAAGATGGTATAAGCTAAACAATAATCATATTATCCATATGACAATGTATTTTCCAGTTCAGGTAAAGGACTTTAAGGATTTATCTTATTTATCTTTTTTACCAAGTCTAATTGGAGAACTACCTACTAAAAATTATGATGTAACAACCTTACAAAGGGAAATAAAAACATACTTAGGTACATTCTTCGTGGATGTCGTAAATATAGGCCATTATGGGGAAACTGACGTAACAACAGTTTGCTATATGTGTCGATTTAGCTGTTTGAAAAAGAATTTAAAAATGGCAATTAAACTTGTAAAAGAGATTTTATTTAATACACAGTATTCAGACTTAGATAAAATCAGTGTTATATATACTCAACTAGAAAAAGATTTTAAGGCGGATATCTATACTTCAGGACACAAGTATGCAAAAAAACGTGCTACAGCATCCTATTCAGCAGAAAATGCAGCAGATGAATGCATTGATGGTATTGAAGCATATAGTACTCTATTAGAAATATTAGATGATGAAAAAAATATGCTTCCTATGTTAAAAGAAAAGTATGAAGATTATATAGTAAACAACGTAAATAGCGATAAAATGTTGCTAAGTGTTATTGCCGATGAATTTAATACCAAGGAAGAGCTAGTTAATTCACTAGAATTAGAACAAATCATAAAAGATATGAAACCACAAAAAAATCAAACTAAGGACCTGGTGGATTTTAGAAAATTGGCTGAAAACAAATTAACTGAAAACCCATTTAAAGAATATGAAGGTCAACAGAATGAGATAGATATTCCAGGTACAGTTTCTTACGTGGCTGTTGCGGGAAACTTATTTCAAGTGGGACAAAAATATACAGGGAAATTTCTTGTCCTTGAAAATATTTTGACTCTTGAATATTTATGGAATGAAGTCCGAGTAAAAAACGGAGCTTACGATGGTGGAGCGATTTTTACTAACGATGGAAATATAGCTTTTTATTCCTATAGAGATCCAAATCCAGAGGAAACTATAAATGTAATTAAAGAAATTCCAAAGTTTTTTGATAAAATGAGAGAGTGTCCGCAGGAGATAATAGATGATTATATTATTAGCAGTTTAGCATTATTAGATCCATTACAAGATGCTAAAGATATAGCGGATAGATGTGATTATGATTATTTAAAATATATTACAGAAGAATATAGGATTAATCAGCGTCACGAGGTATTAGATCTAACAGTTGATAAAATTAATCAGTGTCGAGATATCATAGAAGAATTATTAAAAAATCCAACAATATTTGTTCTAGGACCAAATATTAAAGAAAAATAGCTTTTATTAAATTTTTGTTAAAAATTTCCTCTATTGTTGACTATGCACATCTTTAGAAGATACAATAAAAATATGGTATGGTCAGTTTTAGGCAATATCAAATTTATTTTAGAAGTAGATTCGTTAGATACACTTTGGAAAGTTGGTTATATATGTTCGGATACATCAATGTGAATTCAGATAGCTTGTCACAGGAAAATAAGGCAATATATTTAAGCTATTACAAAGGCTTATGTCAGACTTTAAAAGAAAAATATAAGTGGAAAGGTCATATCTTATTGAACTATGATATGACTTTTCTAGTGTTGTTACTTGATGGTTTATATCAACCAAAAGTAGATGAGAACATTGCATTAAAAAAAGTAAATTGTAGTAAATTCTCAGAATATGTGGCAGATATGAATTTGATTTTAAATTATCATAGCTTTTTAGATGACTGGAAAGACGATAAAAATCTTAGCAGGAAAATTTTAAGCAATATGTTTAAAAAAGACTATATGCGCTTAGTAAAAAAATATCCACGCCAAATAAAAGTTATAGAAAAAAGTTTGTTGCAGTTATCAGAATACGAAAAAAATTCAGTACAAAATGTTGATTTAGTGTCTCAAGTAACAGGAGAGATGCTAGGGGAAATTTTTGCATGGCAAGAAGATGAATTGTATGATGAATTAAAGACTTTAGGGTTATATATGGGAAAATTCGTATATATTATGGATGCTTATGAAGATTATGAAAGCGACATGAAAAAACATAATTATAACCCTCTTAAACAAGTAAAAAAAGAGTCAGATGACATAGCATGTTTTGATTCTTTATGCGTTGCACTTATGCAAAGTATGATGTCAGAGTGCGCAAAATCTTTAGAAAGATTGCCTATTAAACAACATAAGGAGATTCTTAGAAATATTATTTACTCAGGAGTATGGACAAAATTTACTTGTGATATGCACAAAAAAAAGAACAAAAAATGTGAGAGAGTTTTAGAAAGCATTCGAGTCAATTAAGGATAAATTATAAAAAAATACAATATTTAGTATATAAAATCTAAAAAAAATATAAAATTTATATTCATAAAATATAGTATTTTTCCGATGAAATAATTGAAGGAGCTTATAAAAAAATAATTTTGTTCGCAAATATTTTACAAAAATATACATCGTACATACTTATTGTGTTAAAATAATTGTATGTAGAAAGGAAGGGCTTATGGAGATGGGTGTACAAAGCGCAAGCGACATTTATTTTTTGAAAAGACTTATTAACCAAAGATGGGAATACTTAGTTATTCAGATGTCTGAAGTAACAAGGGAAGAAGAAGGTATTACTCATATTTTGAATGTGGTTAAAGAAGAGGAAAAATTTAGAAAAGAATTAAATAAGAAACGTAGCATTAAAGTTTTGTTAGATTTAGAAGATAATAAGGGCGAAAATGGCCACAGATTTTTTACTTGTACAATGTCTGAAGAAGAAAAAAGAGAGTATCAGTTTGTAGAAAACGATTCAGACATTCCAGAATCAGTTTATAAATTGATTAAAGATTACAAAGATGCACATCCAATGGAATAAGTAGCGAACAAAAAAGCTAGGTTGTACTGATAAAAGTATAACCTAGCTTTTTTATATATGATATTTAATTGAAGTCATCATTAATTGGATCATGAGCACCAATATCAACGGTATTTAAAGTTCGGCGTTTAAGTCTTGCTTGTTCAGAAGCGCGAATTAAATAGTTTTTGACATCTCTTGCATGTCTAATGTGTGTAAGTTTAAGAAGAGGATCAGTTACATCTCCCGTATAACACACAACAGTTGCTAACCCAACGAGTCTTTCAAGTAAAGATGTTTGAAGTTCAACATCTTGAACTTTATATAAATAACAATCATTTTCACAAGTATTAAAAAAACCAGTATTAACTGTTAAAAGTGAAGGTGTGATAGTATATTTAGTAAATGTCCAAGGTAATCCTAAGAAAAGTAAACGTTTTCTTTCTTTGAACATAATAGTATCATCTGTTATTGAACTTTCAAAAGAATTACGCATTTCCATATATAAGTACCTGTTATGAAGTGACCTTTGTCAAGTGTAAATTGCAAAAATCACCACATTTCCTTTCTTTTAAATTTTAACACTGGGTACAGAGGTAGAACCTCAGACTAACAGTCCCCGGCCTTGGCCACTCTGTTATACGTGGATTGATTACCAACAGGTCAATGGTCCGCCGTGAATCTTGCCGTCTCCTAGCGTGAATCAAAATATATATAATATAATGTCAACAGAGGTTGATTGCAAATAATTCGGACCTTAGAATGCTCCAAGGCTCTACCTCTGTATCCAGTGTTGATTAGTTATTTTTAGCAGATAAAATCTGACAAAGTCAGTTTCTTCTGCTTGATTCCCC
>FOPE01000021.1 GCA_900113385.1 Lachnospiraceae bacterium C7 | reverse complement strand
GTTCTACCTCTGTACCCAGTGTTAAAATTTAAAAGAAAGGAAATGTGGTGATTTTTGCAATTTACACTTGACAAAGGTCACTTCATAACAGGTTAATATATATGAAAAAAGTTATTAAATTGTTAAAAATAATTATTCCTATCATTATCGTTGCAGTTATTGTAATAGTAGTGGCAATTATGGTAATTAATAAGCGTAATTTAGAAAAAACAATAATGAACACTAATTATGTAAATGGAAATAGTGGTGGCAATCTTTATAATGCTGGACTTTTCTGCGAATTTAATGACACAATCTATTTTGCAAATCCAAGTGATGGCAATAAACTTTATAAAATGAGTTCTGATTTAACGAAAGCCCAAAAAATAAATGATGATTGTGTAATGTATATTAATGTAGATGATAATTATATATATTATGTTCGCAATAATACTAGTTCAAATAATGACTATTCTTTTTTCTCATACAATAACAATAGTTTATGTCGTATTAGAAAAGATGGGAAAGGTGATACTTTAATTTTAGATGAAAAGCCATGTATTTATGCCTCCTTGCTTGGAAACTATATTTACTATTTGCACTATGACACGGAAAGTGCTACAACTTTATATAAAGTAAGAATTGACGGCGAAGAAAAGCAACAGGTTCTACCGACTTATATTTTCACATGTGCTTCTAAGGAAGATGCTTTTTACTACAACAATACAGATGAACAAGGTAAACTATATAAATTTAACACTGGTACAGATACTTCTGATTTATACTACAATTGCAATTGTTATAAACCTTTGGTTGACAAATCCGGACGCATTTTTTACATGAATGTAAACAAGAATTATTCTCTTTCAATGACAACTGCTGATACTAAAGCTAAAACAATTATAAATGATAGAGTTGACTGTTATAATGTTTCAAAAAATATGGTATTTTACCAAAAAAATGATTCTAAAAAGCCAGGCCTTTGCTATAAAAATTTAAATAAAGATGAAGATCCCGTTCAAGTAAAAGTAGGTATCTTCACTAATATCAATATAACATCAAACTATGTTTTCTTTTTTGACTATTCTACAAAACAAGCTTACTATGCACCAATTAATGCACCTGAAAGAATTAATCCTCTAGAAATCAAAGCTGGCGCTTAAAATAAAAAAATGCTAGGAATTTATTTCCTAGCATTTTGTATTAAAAGGCACCACCTGCAAAATCAAACAATGACAACTGATTAGACTCTGGTATGTCACCAAGCAATCCAAGTTCTGCCATAGTATCACAAACTTTTTGTGGAGCTTTAGTTCTTTCTTTGAAATCATCCTTTGAAAGATAAGGGCCATTTTTTGATGCTTCTGCTATATTAATTGCTGCATTATCACCTAAGCCCTCTATACTATTAAAAGATGGCATAAGCTTACCGTCTACAATTTGAAATCTATTTGGTTTTGCTTTATACACATCAATTGGCGCGAATTCAAAACCACGAGCATACATCTCTTGAACTATTTTCATATCTTTATACATATCTTGTTCTTTTTTACTCAAGTTTTCATTCTGCTCTAGTTTATCCATATTTGCTTCTAATTTTTCTTGGCCCATACACATAATCTCATAGTTAAAGGCTGTTGCTCTAATTGAAAAATATGCTGCATAATATGCTAAAGGATAGTAAACTTTACAATATGCAATTCTCCAAGCCATCATTACATAAGCTGCTGCATGGGCTTTAGGGAACATGTACTTAATTTTTTCACAAGACCACATATACCAATCTGGAACGCCATGATCTATCATATCTTGCTTCCATTCATCCCACTCTGCACATTTTTTACCAGCTACTCTACCTTTACGAACTGCTTCCATTATTTTAAATGATTCTTCTGAGTCTAATCCTTTTTGAATTAAATATGTCATAATATCATCTCGAGTACAAATAGCAGTTGAAATTGTTGCTGTACCTTCTTGAATTAAGGTTTGAGCATTTCCTAACCATACGTCAGTACCATGAGACAATCCTGAAATTCGTATTAAGTCTGAAAACTCTTGAGGTTTAGTATCCCTAAGCATGCCCATGGCAAAATCTGTACCAAACTCTGGAATACCCAATGCTCCCAAATCGCATCCACGTAATTGGTCTGGTGTAACCCCAAGGGCTGATGTGTCTTGAAACAATGACATAACCACTTTATCATCAAGCGGAATTGTTGTAGGATCAAGTCCAGTTAAATCTTGAAGCATACGAATCATGGTAGGATCATCATGACCGAGAATATCTAGTTTTAATAAGTTATGATCAATTGAGTGATAATCAAAATGTGTTGTTGTAATATCAACAGTCATATCATTAGCTGGATGCTGTACCGGTGTAAAAGTATAAATTTGCTCACCCATTGGTAATACTACGATTCCTCCGGGATGTTGTCCTGTTGTACGTCTTACTCCTACACATCCTTTAACAATTCTATCAATTTCGCAGTTTCTCTTGTGTTGATCTCGTTCCTCGTAATAATTTTTAACATAACCGAAAGCTGTTTTATCAGCTAAAGTTCCAATTGTTCCGGCTTTAAAAGTTTGGCCTTCTCCGAAGATAATCTCTGTATACTTATGAGCCTTACTTTGATATTCTCCCGAGAAATTAAGATCGATATCTGGCTCTTTGTTACCTTTAAATCCAAGGAAAGTTTCGAAAGGAATATCAAATCCTTCTTTTCCTAGTGGTGTTCCACATACTGGACAAATTTTATCTGGCATATCACACCCAGCTCGGCCTGCATAGGATTTTACAAGATCTGAATCAAAATCACTGTATTTACATTTTGGACATAAATAGTGGGCATGAAGAGGATTAACTTCTGTTACACCTGACATTGTAGCAACAAAAGAACTTCCTACAGATCCACGGGATCCTACTAAATATCCATCTTCATTAGATTTCCACACTAATTTTTGTGCAATAATATACATAACGGCATATCCATTCGATATAATGGAATTAAGTTCTCGATCTAACCTTTCTTTTACAATTGGTGGCAAATCTTCACCGTACATGTTATGAGCTTTATTGTAACAAATATCCCTAAGCATTTGATCTGAATTTTCAATAACTGGAGGACATTTATCTGGTCTAACTGGTGATATTTTTTCACACATATCAGCGATTTTGTTTGTATTAGTTATAACGATTTCTTCTGCTTTTTCGCTACCTAAATATTCAAACTCATCTAACATTTCTTGTGTTGTATGTAAATACAATGGTGGCTGATCATCTGCATCTTTAAAACCTTTACCAGCCATGATAATTCGTCTATAGATCTCATCTTCTGGATCCATAAAATGCACGTCACATGTTGCAACTACTAATTTATTAAACTCTTCACCTAATTTAACGATTTTACGATTATAATCACGTAAATCTTCTTCTGTCTCTGCTGGAGATTTATCGCTTTTCAACATAAAGGCATTATTGCCTATTGGTTGTACTTCAAAATAATCATAAAATTCAGCCAATCTAGCAATCTCTTCTTCTGGTCGTCCACCTTCAATAGCTTTGAATAATTCACCAGCTTCACAAGCTGATCCTATTAGTAGCCCATCTCTATATTTAATAAATTGGCTCTTTGGAATTCTTGGTCGCTTCCTATAATATTTTACGTGAGCCATTGATACTAACTTATAGAGATTAGTACGACCTTGGTCACATGTAGCCAAAATAATTGCATGATATGTTGGCATTTTCATTATAGTCTCGTCAGTGGCTACACCTAATTTATTTACTTCATCAAGAGTATAAATATCACGTTCTCCTAACATTTCAATAAATTTAACAAATATCTCTGCTGTACATCCTGCATCATCTACAGCTCTATGATGATTATCCAGCGAAATTCCTAAAGCTTTAGCTACTGTATCAAGCTTAAATCTATTTAACTGTGGCAATAAAATACGCGCCAAAGAAACAGTATCAATAATCGTTGGATCACATTCAATACCTAACAATTTGCAATTACGTTTAATAAAACTCATGTCAAAATCTGCATTATGTGCAACCATTATAGCACCTTTGCAAAACTCCATAAACTGAGGCAAAATAGCATCTATAGTTGGTGCATCTATAACCATTCCATCATTTATTGATGTTAATTGTTCAATTCTAAACGGAATTGGTGTCTCTGGATTTACAAAAGTTGAAAATTTATCGACTATTTTACCTTCCTCGACTTTTACTGCACCAATTTCTATGATTTTATTATTTTCTGGACTAAAACCTGTTGTTTCTAAATCAAAAACAACGTAAGTTTCCTTTAGTGATTGATTTTTTGAATTTGTAATAATGTCTTTTGTATCATCTACTAAATATGCTTCTACTCCATAAATAACTTTAAAATCAGTATCTATTCCTTCAACTGCATGATTAGCATCTGGGAAAGCCTGCACATCACCATGATCAGTAATTGCTAAAGCCTTGTGTCCCCATTTCATTGCACGTTTTACTAAATCTTTTACATCAGTAACACCATCCATATCACTCATCTTAGTATGGCAGTGTAATTCTACTCTTTTCTCTGGTGCTGTATCCATGCGGGTAGTTGTAAAATCAGCCATTTTTTTTATACCTGATATTGAATTGATTGTAATATCACCATCATATTTATCTAAAATTGCTGTTCCTTTTACTTTTACGAAGTTGCCATTTTTAACCCACGCTGTAATTTCTTCGACTTGCTCGTTTCTTGCAAAAATCTTTGCACAAATTGTATCTGTAAAATCTGTAACATTAAACATAATAATAGTTCTTTCATTACGGATTTCTCTTGTGTCAACTGAAAGAACCTGTCCACGAATTACTACATCACCAATTGGCTCTTGTATTTTAGCAATAGCTATTGCTTCTTCTTCAAAGTCTCTTCCATATACTACATCTGGATTATTGGATTTTTTAAAGCCTCTATCAAATTTCTTAAAGTCACCTTTTTTGAAATCGGACTTTTTGGACTTGCCATCATTGTGAGTGTTTCCTGCTTTTGCAGATTTACCACCTTTACTAGAATCGTTATTTTTGTCTTTTTTACTGCCACCTTTTTCCATTTGACCTAAGACTTTATCTATTGATTTCAAACGGTCTTTTTCATCCTGACCATCTTCGTATGGATCATCAGCTTCTTGTTCAAGAGCGCCTCTTGTACGTTCCATAATGTGAGCTACTTTTTGTCTAACTTGTTCTTCACTATTTTTACGGTATTTACTTTCTTCTGGTTCCTCGTAAAGTACCTTAATACACAAATCACAGCCACATCTTTCACAAATTACTTTTTCAAGGAATTCTACTATTTCATCTGAACGTGTCTTTGCAATTATAGTATTATCTAAAGTTAAATTAAGATGAGTATCATCTGTAAATTCCATTTTAGCTTTACGTAAAAGATTGTATTCCATTACGCTATGCTCTTCTAGTTCCCCTAAAAGACTATCTCTATACACCTCTAAAAGTTTTTTGGGTGTATATTGACTAGATAATGTAAATTTTTCTATTATATTAATTCGTATGTCATTTCTAGGAAATAATTGTTTTTTTATTTCATTTTCAATCTTATGTATATTTGACTTGAAAATCAATCTTTCTGCATGTAAATAAATGCGAATATGACTTCTGTCATGATTCGCACTTACTCTAGTTACATCAGCATTCTCCATTAATTGATGAACGCTGCCATCTTCGATTTTCAAGGTTGGAAACACTTCAAAAAACTTTTTCAATGTTTATTCTCCCCAGTGATCTAATTCATTTTTTAACTCTGCAAGTAATTGTTCTTCTGGAACTTTTTTATATACTTCGCCTTTCTTTATCAAAAGACCTACTCCAGCACCACCTGCAACACCAAGATCTGCTTCTTTAGCTTCTCCCGGTCCATTAACGACACAGCCCATAACTGCCACTTTGATGTCAAGATCGTAATTAGCAACAAGATCTTCCACTTCATTAGCAAGTTTGATTAAATTAATCTGTGTTCTACCACATGTTGGACAAGATACAACTTCAATGCCACCTTGTCTTAATCCTAGTGTTTTTAAAACAAGCTTTGCTGTTTTAATTTCTTGTTCCGGATCACCTGTTAAAGAAACTCTAATAGTATCACCAATTCCTTGATTTAATATTAAACCTAATCCTATTGATGATTTAATGTTTCCACGAAGTAAAGTTCCTGCTTCGGTAATTCCTACATGAAGTGGGTGATCAGTTTTATCTGCAATAAGTTCGTGTGCTTTAACACTCATAAGCACATCTGAAGACTTAATACTAATTACTAGATTATCATATCCCATATCTTCAATTAATTTTGCTTTTTCTAAAGCACTTTCAACTAGTCCCTCAGCTGTTACACCATTATATTTTTCAATGATGTGTTTCTCTAAAGAACCAGAGTTAACACCTACTCGAATTGGTATATTTCTTTCTTTTGCAACGTCAACTACAGCTTTGACTCTTTCATCACTTCCAATATTTCCTGGATTAATACGAATTTTATCAGCTCCATTTTCCATTGCAAGTATTGCTAATCTATAGTCAAAATGAATATCTGCCACAAGAGGAATATTAATTTGTTTTTTTATCTCTTTAATTGCATAAGCTGCTTCCTTTGTAGGAACAGCAACTCTAATAATATCACAACCTGCAGCTGCTAAACGATTAATCTGAGCAACAGTTGCTTCAACATCCTCTGTTTTAGTATTTGTCATAGATTGAATCATAATTGGATTGCCACCACCAATGACTTTATCTCCAATTTTAACAATCTTTGTTGTATTTCTAGACATATTGCCTCCAAAAATCTAATTATATTATCAATTTTCTTATATCATTAAACATTACCACACCCATCAAGCATAGTAATATAAGTATTCCTGCTAAATTAACCATGCCTTCTTTTTCTCTGTCTATTTCTTTATTAAATGGTTTTAAAATAGCTTCAAAAATAAGGAACAATAATCTACCACCATCTAATGCTGGCAATGGTAATAAGTTCATAATTCCTAAGTTTGCGGAAAGCATAGTTGCATAATTTAATAATGAGATAAGTGCTACAAACAATCCATTTGTAGTTTTGGCACTATTGTAGGTATCACCCATACTCTTAACAATTCCTACCGGGCCACTTAAATCATTTACTGAGACTTTACCTGTTACCATTAATCTCAAGCTTTCAAAAGTAGTGTAAATATAATAATTAAATTTATACACTCCATGTTTAGCTGAATCAATTAACGTTGGCTTTTTCTCAACGTCGCCTCCCATAAAACCATACATGTATGTTTTATACTCTTTACTGTATTTTGGAGTAAGAGAAGCATGTTTTTCTTTTCCATTTCTAACAAAGGTTACATCTACTTTTTCACCTGGATGAAAAATACTATATGCACCTATCTCAGAGAAGAAATGAATTTTTTTATTGTTCATTGCAACAATTTCATCTCCAGCTTTAATACTAGCCTCTTGAGCGGCTGAATTATCGCTGATTCCCATAACTGTTGGCTTATCGTAACCCACTGCCATAATTACAATTGTTGCAAAAACAAAGGCCATAATAAAATTGAAAAATGGGCCTGCAAAAACAATGCTCATTCTTCCTAAAATTGATGCATTATTAAATGCTCTACCATCATTACTTTCTTCATCTTCACCTTCCATCATGCAGGCCCCACCAAACGGCAATGCCTTAATGGAATATTTTGTTTCGCCTTTTTTAAATCCCCAAATTGTTGGTCCTAAACCCAAGGAAAATTCATTAACTCTAACATTATTTGCTTTTGCAAATAAAAAATGTCCCAATTCATGAAATAAAACAATTACACTAAATATAATTATTGCTATTAATACGCTCACTTTACCACCTTTCACCTATAAACTCATAGGTTTCCTTTTCTGTTTGTAATATTTGCTCTAAATCTGGTTTTTCTATAAACTTACAGTTTTCCATAGAAGATTGTATAATATCAATAATCTCCAAATATTTAATTTTCTTATCAAGGAACAATGCAACCGCTTTTTCATTTGCTGCATTAAATACTGTTGGCATATTGCCACCTTTGCGCGCTGCTTGATATGCTAAATCTAAACCTTTAAATGTTGATAAATCAGGCTTTTCAAAAGTTAAAGACTGAAGTTCAAATAAGTCTAATCTCTTTCCTGATAAGTTACGTCTTAAAGGATAATACAATGCATATTGAATTGGCAAACGCATATCTGGTGTTCCTAATTGTGCTATAACAGCTCCGTCATCATACTCAACTGCTGAATGAATAACACTTTGTGGATGCACTACCACTTGAATTTGATCTAAATCCACACCAAAAAGCCATTTAGCTTCCATCACCTCTAAACCTTTATTTACTAATGTTGATGAATCTATCGTAACTTTTTTACCCATTGACCAGTTAGGATGATTCAAGGCATCTTCGATTTTAATCTCACGAAGTTCATCTAGCTTTTTACCCCTAAATGGACCACCTGATGCTGTCAATAAAATTTTATTAATTTTATTGAAATGTTCTCCATTAAGTGATTGAAAAATAGCACTATGTTCGCTATCCACTGGAAGAATCTTAACCCCCATTTCTCTAGAAAGGGGCATAATAATATGTCCTGCAGTAACTAATGTCTCTTTATTGGCTAATGCAATATCTTTATGTGCTTTTATTGCATGAATTGTTGGTCTAATTCCCAACATTCCTACAACTGCAGTTACAACTATCTCTGACTCTTCCATGGTAGCAATCTCTATAAGACCGTCCATTCCTGTAACAATCTCAACTTCTAAATCACTAATTGCGATTTTTAAATCTTTTGCTTTATTTTCATCATATACACAAACCTTACGTGGTTTAAATTTTCTAATTTGTTCTTCTAATAATTTAATGTTTCCTTTGCAAGCTAAACCAACCACCTTAATGTCGCCCTGTTCAGCCACTACTTCAAGGGTCTGCTTTCCAATGGAACCTGTGGATCCTAAAATAGCAATCTTTTTCATTAAACTTTTCCTCTTTTCTTTCTTTGTAGCACTAATTATTATATATCGTTTAAATTAGCACTTCAACAAAATCCAGAAAAAAGTCATTAAAAAAACATAAATTATTGAAGCGTATATGCTGCTAAATAATATATAATTGGCGCTGTAATAATCATACTGTCAAATCTATCCATGATTCCGCCATGTCCTGGAATAAGTTTTCCATAATCTTTAATTTCATAATTTCGTTTAATAGCTGAAGCTGTCAAATCGCCTATCATTGAAATAAATGCTGCTACAGCTGCTATAATACTTAGTACTAGTATTTCTACTGGCATCATATTCATTTTTTTGCTAAATATCCATAAATATAATGCTGTAAGTAATGCTGAACCTAAAATTCCGCCTATAGCACCTTCTATTGATTTCTTAGGACTAAGCTTTGGTGACATTTTATGTTTTCCAAATAATTTACCAAAACAATATGCACATGTATCACATCCCCAAGAACATAAAAATACTAAAAATGCTAAATATAGTCCATTTTTAAGTGTTCTAATTCTATAAACATAAGAAAGCATAGCTGCCACATAAAACATTCCAAAAAATGCTACACTAATCTGATTTGCATTATATTTTGGATATGTAAACACATAAGCAAACATTAATAAAATCATAAAAATCATTACTAGTGCTATGGATTCTTTCAAAAAATTAAATCTAATATTTCCATATAGTGCTATAGCTGCCAAGTAGCCAATTATAGCAACTACACTTTTTTCTATTTTAAATACTCTATATAATTCAAACATTCCAATTAAAGAAATTGCAAGTGTAGATAATAATAATACATCTCCACCACAAACAATTAATGCAATT
The DNA here is from genome assembly GCA_900113385.1 of Lachnospiraceae bacterium C7. Taxonomy (GTDB): domain Bacteria; phylum Bacillota; class Clostridia; order Lachnospirales; family Lachnospiraceae; genus Roseburia. Next base: position 41,169 of record FOPE01000021.1, on the reverse strand, counting down.
GATAATGCAACTAATACAATTCCGCTTAATAATCTAGTCTTAAACATGTTTGTTCTCCTTACTTTTCACCTTACTTAACAGCACCAAATCTTCTATCTCGTTTAGTGTAATCTTTTACAGCATCTAATAAAGCCTCTTTGTTAAAATCAGGCCATGGGATGTCTGTAAAATAAAATTCACTATATGCTAGCTGCCACAATAAATAATTTGACAATCTTTCTTCACCACTTGTTCTAATCATCAAATCTGGATCAGGCAAATCATTTGTATCTAAATAAGAAGAAAATAGTTTTTCACTAATATCATCTACTGAAATTTTATTTTCTGTAACATCAATAACCATTTTCTTTGTTGCTCTAATGATTTCATCTCGACTTCCATAATTAATAGCAATAGATAAGTTAAGACCTGTATTAACGCTTGATTCTTTTTCTAATTGTGCAATTTTAGTTTGGAATTTTTTGGAAAGTCCTGTTTTATCTCCAATAACACGCACTCGCATATTATTTTTGTTTGCTGTTTTGATACATGTAGAAAGATAATTTTCTAAAAGCTTCATTAAAGCTTTAACTTCACTTTCTGGTCTATTCCAATTCTCTGTGGAAAAAGCATATAAAGTTAAATATTTAATGCCTATTTCATCAGCTGCTTGACAAATAGTCTCTACATTTTTTGCCCCAACAGTATGACCATATGTCCTTGGCTTTCCTTGTTTTTTAGCCCATCTACCATTACCATCTAAAATAATAGCAACATGGTTTGGAATTTTTAAATTTTGCATATTTTCCTCTGAAGTGCTCATATATTTTCTCCTTACGTAGAAAGTGGGACACGACTGATGCCATGCCCCACTAGTCAAATCACAAATTGTGCAATTATTAAACAGTCATAATTTCTTTTGCCTTAGCATCAACTGCTTCATCAACTTTTTTGATGTAGCTATCAGTTAATTTCTGTACGCTATCTTCAAGATCTTTGATTTCATCCTCAGAAACGTCGCCTTCTTTGCTAAGTTTTTTGAAAGTATCTTTAGCATCACGTCTGATATTTCTAATTGCTACTTTAGCGCCTTCACCTTTTTTCTTAATGTCTTTAGCTAAGTCTTTACGTCTTTCCTCTGTTAACTCAGGGAATACTAAACGGATAACTTTACCATCATTTGTAGGGTTTAAGCCTAAATCTGATACTAAAATTGCTTTTTCAATTTCTTTAACAAGTGAAGCTTCCCAAGGCTGAATTTGAATCATTCTTGGTTCTGGAACAGAAACGTTTGCTACTTGTTGTAATGCAGTTGGAGTACCATAATAATCTACACGAATTTTATCAAGTACATGTGGATTAGCTCTACCTGCACGAATTGAAGAATATTCTTCTTTTAAATTGTTTAAAGATTTTTGCATTTTTTCATCAAATGTATTTAATCTTGCGTCCATATTTTTTCCTCCTAAGAAACTGTTACTTTTGTGCCATTAAATTTACCTGTTACAGCATTCACAATACTATTTTCTTCATTTAAGCCAAATACATACATTGGCATTTTATTTTCCATGCACATAATAGATGCTGTTAAATCAATTACAGCTAATTTCTTATCAATGACTTCATCTATAGAAATTTCGTCAAACTTTTTAGCTTCAGGATTAACCTTTGGATCACTGTCATATACACCATCAATGGCTTTTGCTAAATAAATTCCTTCTGCCTCAATTTCAATAGCACGAAGAACTGTAGCAGTATCAGTTGAAAAATATGGATGACCTGTACCACCTGCGAACAAAACAACCATGTTATGTTCAAAATACTTATTAGCTCTATCTTTTGAGAAGAGTTTTGTCATTGAACCACATTCAAATGGTGTAAGAACTGCTGTCTTTAATCCAACTGATCTTAAAATTTCAGATACATAAATACAGTTCATAACTGTAGCAAGCATACCGATTTGATCAGCCTTTGTACGATCAATAGTCTCACTACTTCTTCCTCTCCAGAAATTTCCTCCACCGATAACAATACCGATTTGAGTTCCTTTGTCTACTAATTCTTTAATTTGTTTTGCAACTACTGTTACTGTAGCTTCATCAAAACCGTGGTGTTTGTCACCTGCAAGTGCCTCGCCACTTAACTTTAATAAAATACGTTTCATTTATAAAATACCTCTTTAGTTCTCTGTGAATAAGCCTTGAACGTCTATTTCTGCATATGCTTGTGAACAGAATCCTTCAATAACAGCGCCATTGTTAATCTGTACTGAACGAGATTTAATATTACCCATTACAACTGCTGAAGTATCTACAACAACTGGTCCTTTTACATCAATATCACCTTTAACTGCTCCTGCAATAACTGCAGATGTAGCGGAAATATTTCCAATGATAACTGAACCAGCTCCGATTTTAACAGTTCCAGTACTAACGATTTCACCTTCAATTTTAGCTGCATCTGAGAAGAATTCGGCACTATTACTATTACCAGTAATCATACCTGTAACATTAAGTTTACCGTTACATGCTACATTACCATTAATAGCACCTTGAATATCTAACGAACCTGTTGTTTGAATATCACCTGTAAGAGTAGTTCCTACTGTTATAACTGATGTTTCTTCTGATGCTTCTGATGGATTTATTTGATTAAAATCATTTGTGGCATTTGCCATAATTCTAGATTCCTCAATATGATTTGTAACAGCTCTTTCCTCTCTTTTTACAAAGACATCAGCTGCATTTTGTGTTGGCTGTGAAACAGGTCTAGCTGGCTTCTGCTGAACACTTTGTGCCATTTTAGAATCGTTTACTTTTTCAAGTAAGCCATCTAACTTTGACAATTCATTTTCTACAGTTGTATTTTCTGTAGCTGGTTTATTAACCACATCAAGTTCAATTGTTTTAGCCTTTTCTCCTGCTTTTTTTTCTGCCTCTGCAGGTGTCATTTCATTAACTGCCTGCGAAAAATCATCCTTAAAATCCTTAAAAAGTCCCATTTTCAAACCTCCATTTAATCCCTTTCTTACTCAACGCTATCAGCACTAACATATTGAATAACGTCTGTATCATCATCAATCGGTAAAACTTTAGCCCCCATAGAATTAAGTTGCTCTAGCAATGGGCCTAATGCTTCTACCGTCATTGACTTATCATTACCGTCATGTAAAAGTACTACTGACGTCTTGTACTTTGAAACGCCGCTAATGACATTATTTATAACATCATCTTTAGTGTAATCATCTGATTCATCACCTGCGGAAACGTTCCAATCAAAATATGTAACATTTTGCTCTTTTAAAAAACTGATAAAAGTGGTTAAATCCACATTACTCACTTTATTATTGCTTCCCCCTGGGAATCTATAATATTTACTAGTAACACCAGTTGTTTCATAAAGTTTGTTGCGTAATTGGAAATAATCTTGTTCGAATGCTTTTTTGGAACCATATATATGACTATATTTATTACAGTATGAATGCATACCTAGAGTATGCCCTTCTTCGACTATTCTACGATATATGGCAGCTGATTTTTCATCTTCAGCTCCTGATACGAAAAAAGTGGCCTTAACCTGATATTCTTTAAGCTTATCTAAAATAGCATTGGTATTATCATCAGGGCCACCATCAAATGTAAGGTACACATAATGTGTATCATTTTTCTTAGCTAGATTGTCCTTAGAATCCATGTTAGAAACAATCGTACTACTATTTGCAGTTGGTTTATTCCCCTCATTAATACTCTGTACCTTAGAAAACCTATTAGAATCCTCCACCTTTTCCATTCTAGTCGAAGAGATATCGTTAATCTTGTTATTAAGACGAACAACAACCACACTTAAGCATATAATGGCCATTAAAGAAACCACCATCCAAATCGTAATTGTCATTACAATAATAGACTTCATTCGGTTAATACGTTTTCGTCGATTCCTTATCTCCTCTAAGTCTTCTGTTTTTTCTTCCATAACCCCCTCCTAAGAGTATCCTCTGCTTATATTTTATCATATTTCATGACATTGTAAACAAATATTATGGAAAAAAGCATAAAAATTCAGCGTTGTCAGACTCTTCTTCAAATCAATCAATAATATCTATATTTAATTTTCTATTATATACAAAGCCCCAAAGTTCTTGAAAATCAAACGAACTTTGGGGTTGCACAGAACTTAATCTGTTCTGTAAAAAATATTATGCATTCAACTGAGCAGCAACTTCTGCAGCGAAATCTTCTTCTTTCTTTTCGATTCCTTCACCAGTCTCGAAACGAACGATTTTCTTGATTGAAACTTTTGATCCAACTGCTTTTGATACTTCATCTAAGTATTTAGCAACTGTCTGTTTACCATCTTCAGCTTTAACATAAACTTGATCTACTAAACAAACTTCTTTTAATTCTTTGTTTACACGACCTTCGATGATTCCTTTGATAACTTTCTCAGGTTTCTGAGATTCTTTAGGATCATTTTTAATCTGAGCAAGAAGAATTTCTTTCTCGTGAGCGATGTGCTCTGGTGAGATTTCTTCTCTTGAAACAAATTTAGGATTTAAAGCAGCAACCTGCATAGCGATGTTAGATAATGCTTCTTTAACTTCATCGTTAACAACTTCTGTATCAGCAACAACGATAGAAGCGATTCTTCCGCCACCGTGTACATATGAAACTACGCATCCGTTTTCAGCTGAAACTTTTTCAAATCTTCTGATTTTTAAGTTCTCACCGATTACAGCAATGTGCTCAACTAAAGCTTCTTGAACAGTCTTGCTTTCATCTTCATTCCATTTTTCTGTCATTAATGTATCTAAATCATTTGCATCAGATTTAAGAGCCTGAACTGCAACAGCGTTTACGAAGTTCTGGAATTTTTCGTTTTTAGCAACGAAATCTGTCTCAGAGTTAACTTCAACAACTGCTGCTGAGTTACCTTCGATTTTAACTGCGCAAAGACCTTCAGCTGCAACTCTACCAGCTTTTTTCTCTGCTTTTGCCTGTCCGTTTTTTCTTAAAAATTCAACTGCTTCGTCCATATTTCCTTCTGTTGAATTTAAAGCTTTCTTACAATCCATCATTCCTGCGCCTGTTAATTCACGCAATTGTTTTACCATAGCTGCTGTAATAGCCATTATTTTCATCCTCCAATTGTATAATTTTTTTATTATCATAGATTGACATTCAATGAGTTATGTAAAACATATCCCCATTGAATGCCATTCAAATATACATTACGTATACTCTTATCTAAGATAAAGTTCCTCTTCTTGTTTTAAAAGGATAATGCAAATTAAGCTTCTGCTTCTGCGTCAGCTTCTGAGTCTACTTCTTCGATACCCTGTTTTGCTTCGATAACAGCATCAGCCATTTTAGAAACAATTAATTTAACAGCTCTAATAGCATCGTCGTTACCTGGGATAACGTAATCTAATTCTTCTGGATCACAGTTAGTATCAGCGATACCGATTAATGAAATTCCTAAAGACTGAGCTTCTTTAACGCAGATTCTTTCTTTCTTAGGATCTACTACGAAGATAGCGTCTGGAATTCTCTTCATATCTTTGATTCCGCCAAGGTTTTTCTCTAATTTATCCCATTCTTTTTTAAGTTCTACAACTTCTTTCTTAGGAAGAACGTCGAATGTTCCATCTTCAGACATTGTCTCGATCTGTTTTAATCTAGCGATACGGCTCTGGATTGTCTTGAAGTTTGTAAGCATTCCACCTAACCATCTCTCGTTTACATAGTACATTCCACAACGCTCTGCTTCTGCTTTAATAGCATCCTGAGCCTGTTTCTTTGTACCAACGAAAAGGATTGTTCCACCCTGAGCAACGATGTCAGATACAGCATCGTAAGCTTCGTCTACTTTACCTACAGATTTCTGTAAGTCGATGATGTAGATACCATTACGCTCTGTGTAAATGTATGGAGCCATTTTAGGGTTCCATCTTCTTGTCTGGTGTCCAAAGTGTACACCTGCTTCTAATAATTGTTTCATTGAAATAACACTCATTTTAATACCTCCATGGTTTAATTCTTCCGCACAAATCTTTCGGTAAAGCTACCCTAAGGCACCGGTTTCACCGTCATTGTGCGTGTTTACTTGTTATTAATCTGACTTCGTGTGTGACAAAAATGAGTAAAACATTGACACACACCTATGCCAAACCTACAAAATTATACCATACAACATATAATTTTGGCAATATATTTAATAATTAATTTTGCAAAAAAACACCCCACCTATATTTTCCAATAAGTGGGGCTTTTAGCTATGTTTTTTTGATACTTTTTATAATATTTTTTATGATAATTCTTTGTAATATCTTTATGATATTTTCGATGTTTTGATATTTTGTTGTATTTTTAAAATTTTACAATATTTTATAAACCATCAAACACCTTTTATTACATCATTCCACCCATTCCAGGATTTGCTGGAACTGCTGGTGCATCTTCTTTAATATTTGCTACAGCTGATTCTGTAGTAAGTAATGTAGATGCTACTGATGTTGCGTTCTGTAAAGCACTTCTTGTAACTTTAACTGGATCAAGGATACCTGATTTAACCATATCAACATATTCTTCTGTTGCTGCATTAAATCCAAATCCTTTATCAGATTCTTTTACTTTGTTAATAATTACAGCACCTTCAAGTCCTGCGTTTGCAGCAATGTAATATAATGGAGCCTCAAGAGCTTTAAGAACTACCTTAGCACCTGTCTTTTCATCGCCCTCAAGTGATTCAACAAGTTTAGCAACTTCTTTAGATGCATGGATATAAGCTGATCCACCACCTGAAATAATTCCTTCTTCTACTGCAGCTCTTGTTGCATTTAAAGCATCCTCTAAACGAAGTTTTCCTTCTTTCATTTCTGTTTCTGTTGCTGCACCAACGCGGATAACTGCAACTCCACCTGCCATTTTAGCAAGTCTTTCTTGTAATTTTTCTTTATCAAATTCTGATGTTGTTTCTTCAATCTGAGAACGAATCTGTGCAATTCTACCTTGAATAGCATCTTTAGCACCTGCTCCGTCAACGATAACTGTGTTTTCTTTCTGAACTTTAACAGATTTAGCACGTCCTAATTGTTCCATTGTAACATCTTTAAGTTCAAGGCCAAGATCTGAACTGATAACCTGTCCACCTGTTAATACAGCGATATCTTCTAACATTGCTTTTCTTCTATCACCATATCCTGGAGCTTTAACCGCTACTACATTGAATGTTCCACGTAATTTGTTAACGATTAATGTTGTTAAAGCTTCTCCTTCAACATCTTCTGCGATAATTAATAATTTAGCACCTGATTTAACAATCTGCTCTAATAATGGAAGAATTTCCTGAATGTTAGAGATTTTCTTGTCTGTGATTAAAATATATGGATCATCTAATGAAGCTTCCATCTTGTCCATATCTGTGCACATATATGCTGATAAATATCCTCTATCAAACTGCATACCTTCAACAAGATCTAATTCTGTATGCATTGTCTTTGACTCTTCAATAGTAATTACACCATCATTTGTAACTTTTTCCATTGCATCTGCAACTAAATTACCAACTTCTTCATCGCCTGCTGAAATAGCTGCGACTTTGGCAATTTGATCTTTACCATTAACTTTCTGGCTCATCTCTTTTAATGCTTCTACAGCTTTATCTGTTGCTTTTTTCATACCACGGCGTAAAACGATTGGATTAGCACCTGCTTCAAGGTTTTTCATTCCTTCTTGAACCATTGCTTGTGTTAATACTGTGGCTGTTGTTGTACCATCACCTGCAACATCGTTTGTTTTTGTTGCAACTTCTTTTACAAGTTGAGCTCCCATGTTTTCATATGGATCTTCAAGCTCGATTTCTTTTGCAATTGTAACACCATCATTAGTGATAAGTGGTGCTCCAAATGATTTATCTAAAACTACGTTTCTTCCTTTTGGTCCAAGTGTTACTCTTACTGTATTTGCTAATTTATCTACACCTGCGCCAAGTGCTGTTCTTGCATCTGAACCGTATTTAATATTCTTTGCCATGTTAATTTACCTCTTTCCTTAAAATGTTATATTCATGTCTATGTTTATTCTGTAAAAATTAGTACTATACAAAAATTAATCCTCTACGATTGCTAAAATATCATTTTGTCTTACAACAATATATTCAACACCATCAAGTTTAATCTGAGTACCTGCATATTTAGAATAAATAACTTTCTGACCTTCTTTTACCTGCATTTTAACTTCTTTTCCATCTACTAATCCGCCAGGTCCAACTGCAATAACTTCTGCTTCTTGTGGTTTTTCCTGTGCAGCACTTGTTAAAATAATGCCAGATTTAGTTGTTTCTGCTGCTTCTACCTGTTTTAATACAACTCTGTCTGTTAATGGTACTAACTTCATAAAAAAAGCCTCCTCTTAAATCAATATAATAATTATATAATAGTCTTTGATTATTAGCACTCATTTAACTCGAGTGCTAATTTATGTTTTTATAATAGATTGTTATTGTGCAAATTGCAACTTTGTATTTTTGCGTAATTCACTGTATTTTTTTAATTTTTTGGGATTTTACTCCTTTTTTCTCCTTTTTTCATGTGTTTTGCTTTTAGTATCTATTTTTTATACACTAATTACATATTTCTAAGCAAAAATATTTCTAAGCGAAAAAATTCTAGGTTTAAAAAATCTATGCGAAAAAAATTCTAAGAAAAAAATTCTAAGAAAAAAAAATCTTCTGCACGGCTAAAAGTCGTCACAGAAGATTTAAGTTAAAAATCTAATACAAAAATATTATTTTAATTATATTATTTCAAAATACTTCATTACATTATACTATTCAAAGCACTTCATCGCATTATACTAACTCAAAATGCTTCATTGCATTATATACTCCGTCATCCCATAAATCAGTTGTTACATAATCTGCTGCTTCTCTAGCAACTTCAGTACAATTTCCCATTGCAATTCCATTTGCTGCATACTTAAGCATTTCTACATCATTAACGCTATCACCAATAGCATATGTGTTGCTTCTTGGAATATCTAAAATATCACACATTTTTTTAATTCCAGTAGCCTTTGATGTACCTTTAGGAATAAATTCAATAACATTTCCCTCATGAATTAAGAAATCAAAATCTTTACCTAATTCATTCTCAACAACCTTTAAATCAGTTTGGTCTGTAATATCACCTGAGAATTTATTAATAATGTATTCTCCTTCGTGACCTTGGATTGGCATTGCACGATCTCCTAGCAATGTTTTAATTCTAATGGCATAAGGATCTCTATTTTCAAATTTTTCAATATCTAACCAATGAAAAATAGGTCCCTCTAAAACAACTGGGATATGTTCCTTTTTCATAACAGCAAGGGATTTTTTTACTAGATCCTTTGACAAAATATTCTGATATAAAATTCTACCATTCATCTCAATATGATTTCCACATGCTGCTATAATTCCATCAAATCCAAGATCTAGTAGATTAGAGTCAACAATATTGCCTTTTGCACGTCCACTACAAATCACTGTCTTATGGCCATTAGCTTTCAACTGTTTAATTGTATCAACTGTACTCTGTGGTATTTTATGTTCACTATCCCAAATTGTACCGTCTATATCAAAAAAAATTATCTTAGTGTCGTTCATAAAAAAATCCTTTCAAAACTAAATTATTTTCCTTCTAAAACATGATCTAACCCTTGACCAATTATTGAATATACATGATCGTCTGCAAGGGAATAAAAAATCGATTTACCGTCTCTTCTGCTTTTAACAAGTTTGCTTTGTTTTAATATTCTAAGCTGATGTGAAATAGCTGATTGTGTCATATTAAGAGCCTCTGCTAAATCACACACACATACCTCTGCCTCAAATAAAACAAATAATATTCTAATTCGAGTTGAGTCACCAAAAATCTTAAAGAGTTCAGCCAAATCATATAATGTATTTTCTTCTGGCATAGTGCTATTAACCTTGTCTAGCAAATCTCTATGTATCTCCTGTACTTCACATCTAAAGTCTTCATCTCTATATTGTGCCATAGTTTTACCTCTTTTCTCGTTAAATTCCAGAAAAGTCCTAATGCACGATTTATATGTTTTGCGCGCATGAAAATTATTCTAGCAACTTTCTGTGTCTATTCTTTGTCTCAGATATAAAATTATAATAAATTTATTACTTTTTTGCAAGCAGAAAACAACCCATTACTGCTGTACAGTAACGGGCTGTTCTATAGCCTTATCATTATATTTAATAATTACCTTATCAGGAAGGTCATCCGCAGCATATACTAAGCTACTTGTGTCTGAATTAGCTGTATATTTATATAATTCATTATTATTAACATCACATATGCTTATTTCAGTTCCAACTGGAACAACTTCAGGAAGCGTAACAACTGCATAATCAACTTTTGTTTCATCACTAAAGACACCTTCAACATCGCCTTTAGTTGCAGCAAAAAACTTACCTGTTTCCATAATTAATTTGCCTGTTTCACTTTCAAGGATCTTTTTCAAATCGCCTTGATTAGTTATGCACATATCACCATTTTCAATCAAAACATTTCCAGGTGTTTTAAACACTGCCTCTCCAACGTTAAACGTCATTTTACCACTTTGAATGGATATATCTTTAGATGAATCTTTTGCAATAAAAGCACTATTTTGAGCTGTTATGCCTAATGATTTATCTGAACTTATAATATTTCCTGCAACAAATCCATTTAACGAATTTGAAACAACTAAATTATTGTCTGAGTCTTTTATGGTATCTTTTGCTTCTAATGCACTGTCATTTGAAGTCATCTTAATATTATTCTCTGTTAAAATAATACCTGCATTTGTTTTAATGCCCTTTTGCAATGCCTCTACTGTCATTTTACATTTTGCAAAAGAAACGCTTCCATCCACAACTACTCCTGTCTTCTTTGAATTCATTTTAATAGTTGCTTCATTACTTGTTACATAGCCTTTAACATATAAGCATTCTTCTTTTGTATTAAAATGATAGCTTCCTTCCCTCATATCTATATTGTCTGCTGTATATATTCCTCGATAATTGGAAGTAATATCAACATTAGACTTTGTAAAAAACAAACCATTAGTACAACTAATTCCATCGCCTTTATAACCATTAACAAATAAATCACCTGTTCCTGAAAAAGAAATAGGTTGAGTACTTGATATTGTATTTACTTTTTTGGCTTTTGAATTAATTCCATCATTCTTGCATCCTGATGTAAGAGTATTAGTCGTATTTTTTTCAACATGCACTGACACCTTATGTGCATTCTTAACCAATAAAGCTGATCCATTTTTTGATGTAATATTAGCATTATTTAATTTTATAACTACATTACCACTTTTTACGTCAACAACTAATTGACCATCTGACAAATTACCATCGAATTCATATGTACCAGCCCTATTAATGGTAATTATATTATTAGTGATGGAGACGCCTTCTCCTTTTAATATATTCTCACTATCTGCAAGCTTGACTGTTGCTTCACCACTATGATTATCATTGATAATAACTGCAAAAACTGATGTTGTCACTACAAGCATAGCAAAGCAAAAAATAATCACAAATAATTTCTTTTTTACTTTCATGTTTTAGTTCCTCCACTTTAGTAATTTAGCGCTAAATCTGCCACTTTTCTTGCACCTTCTAAGGTCTCTGTTGCACATAAAAATCCTGAATTGTGACAAAATCTAAAGCCTTCAACTTTAGTTATTTCTTCTAATTCTTGCTGTGTTTTTCCTCTCCACTCTTCTGGTAAAGCCTTCTTTAACACATCTTTGTCTTCATCTGAAGGAACGCACTGTACGTTGTAACCGCCTCTATTTGACTTGTAAATAACATACTTAATATTTGTATCTTTTACAGCGCCTTTCCAAGGAACATCATGCTGTAATTCAAACACTTCAATTCCTTCATCTTGGCTTGCTAATTCTTCTTTTACAATACTGTATGCTTCTTCTCCTGCAGCAATCTTTTTAAATCGTCTTTCTAGCATTCCTTTTGCAAATTCAACAGCTTCAAAAAATGCTTCATCTTGATCCTTTTCTTCATTCCAAGCAGGATTAAAATCCGCAATAGCAAAAGCGATTTCATGTTCACAACCTGTATTATCTGACAAATCTAATCCTTGGATAAAATCTTCATCAAACTTAATCGCAGCTTCTTCACTCATCACTAATGTGCCTAATGCCTCCCATAACAAACCAAAGGCAGCATATGGAACACCATTTTCACGAACTCTTCTGTCCTTTTGATGGTGATCAAATTGGCCTAAACCAATATCATATACTACACCTGTGGTTTCTTCAGGGGCACTAAAGGTTCTATGTATTTCTATATCAGGATTCAAAATCTTCAAAAATGCTGTAGCAAATACATCATCTGAATGAAACTTTCCTGCATGTGTATATCCATCTTTTATTGTATAAATCTCTTCTTTATTTTCAAACATATAAAATATACTCCTTATTTTTTACTCATTTGCTAAGTATACCACAAAGAGCAAAAAAATGGAAATTTTATAATTTGAACTAAAAATTTATACAATTTTTTACTGTAAATATGAATATCCCATTAAGCTTGTATCAACTTCTTTGGCAACTTCTCTTCCTTCTCTAATTGCCCAAACAACAAGGGATTGACCTCTTCTGTTATCTCCAGCGACATAAAGATTTGGAATACTTGTAGCATATGAGCCATCTTGAGTTTCTACGTTTCCACGATTAGTTGTTTTTACTTTAAATGATTTAACAACATAATCTTCTGTTCCTATAAATCCAGCTGCTATTAAAACCAAATCAGCTTTTATTTTTTTCTCGCTACCATCTACAATTACCATTTGAACTCTTCCAGTTTCAGGATTAACTTCTTTACGTAATTTAATTGTTGTAATTTCATTAACATTTCCGTTTTTATCCTTGTGGAATTCTTGTACTGTTGTCTCGTAAACACGAGGATCATGTCCAAACATTGCAATTGCTTCTTCTTGGCCATAGTCTGTTTTAAGAACTTTTGGCCATTCTGGCCATGGATTATCTTCTGCTCTTTCTACTGGAGGTGCTGGCATCATTTCAAGCTGAGTCACGCTTTTAGCTCCCTGCCTAATAGCAGTACCAACACAATCATTACCAGTATCTCCTCCACCGATAATAACTACATTTTTGCCTTTAGCAGAAATGTAATTTCCATCTTTTAAACCCGAATCCAAAAGGCTTTTTGTGTTTTTTGAAAGATAATCAACTGCGTAGTAAATTCCTTTTGCGTCTCTACCTTTTGCATTAATATCTCTTGGTTTTTTAGAACCACAACACATAATTACTCTATCATATTCCTTGAATAAATCCTTAGGTTTTACATCTACTCCAACATTTACTCCTGTTTTAAAGGTAATTCCTTCTTCTTTCATTATATTAACTTTTCTATCAATTACCTTTTTGTCTAGCTTCATGTTTGGAATTCCATACATTAAAAGTCCGCCAATTCTGTCATCACGCTCAAATACTGTTACACTATGACCTCTTTGGTTAAGTTGATCTGCTGCAGCAAGACCTGAAGGACCTGAACCAATAATTGCTACTTTCTTTCCTGTACGAACTCTTGGTGGTTTTGCTACTGCATATCCTTTTTCATATGCATTTTCAATAATACCATGTTCATTATCTCTAACTGTTACTGGTTCTCCCCAATGTCCACATGTACAAGCTTTTTCGCATAGAGCTGGACATACTCTTGATGTAAACTCTGGGAAGTTATTTGTTTTTCTTAATCTATTATATGCCTGACGCCAGTTACCAGAATACACTAAATCGTTGAATTCAGGAACTAAGTTGTGTAATGGACAACCTGATGTCATTCCTGAAATAGTCATTCCTGCTTGGCAAAAAGGGACGCCACATGCCATGCAGCGTGCTCCTTGTTTTTGTTGTTCTTCTTGTGAAAGGAAAATGTGAAATTCATCATAATTTTTTATTCTTTCTAGTGGTTCCACTTCCTTAGCACTTTCTCTTTCATAGTCTAGAAATCCTGTTGGCTTACCCATTTTCTTTTTGCCTCCTCATCACTATTTGATACTTGAATAAAATGCTTCGATCTGTGCTTGCTGTGGATTCAAACCTTTTTCCTCCATCTTAACAATTGCCATCTGCATTTTGTGATAATCATAAGGTACGATTTTCTTGAATTTTGGTAAATACTCTCTAAATTTATCTAAAATCTCTTTACCTTTTTCAGAGTTAGTTAAAGTTACATGCTCTTCAATCATCTGTTTTAATTCTAAAACATCATATTTATTTGTAACTTTTTCAGTAAATACCATTGTCTTGTTTGTACGCATGTATAAATCATTGTTTTCATCTAATACATAAACGATACCACCAGACATACCTGCTGCAAAGTTCTTTCCAGTCTTACCTAAAATAACTACACGACCGCCTGTCATATATTCACATCCGTGATCACCAACGCCTTCTACTACAGCTGTTGCACCAGAGTTTCTTACACAGAAGCGTTCTCCAGCTACACCACTGATAAAGGCTTTACCACTTGTTGCACCATATAAAGCAACATTACCAATAATAATGTTTTCTTCTGCTTTAAATTTGCTTCCTCTTGGTGGATAAACAACTAATTTACCACCTGATAAGCCTTTTCCGAAGTAATCGTTAGAGTCACCTGTTAATTCAAGTGTCAATCCCTTTGGAATAAATGCACCAAAACTTTGTCCGCCTGCACCTTTACATTTAATAACATATGAATCCTCCTCGAGAGTATCATCATACATTTTTGTGATTTTAGAGCCAAAAATTGTACCAAGTGAACGATCAGTATTTGTTACATCAATCTCTATTTCACGTTTTTGTTTATTTTTAAGGGCAAGTTCTAGCTGATTTAAAATAACTGTCTTATCTTTAGTTTTTTCTAATTCAAAATCATAAATATGTTTTGGATCATAAATTACATTTCCTTGCTTTGAAGCATATGGGTTATCTAAAATTCTACGTAAATCAATATGTTTTTCAGCATCATTTAAGTCTTCACGAACTTTTAGCAAATCACTTCTACCAACAAGTTCATCCACTGTGCGACATCCTAATTTTGCCATGTATTCACGCATTTCTTCTGCAATAAAGCGCATGAAGTTTTCTACATATTCTGCTTTACCTGAAAAACGTTTTCTTAACTCTGGATTCTGAGTTGCAATTCCAGCTGGACATGTATCTAAGTTGCATACTCTCATCATTACACAACCTAATGTAACAAGTGGAGCTGTTGCAAATCCATACTCTTCAGCACCTAAACATGCAGCTACAATAACATCTCTACCACTCATTAATTTACCATCTGTTTCGATTCTAACTTTATTACGAAGGCCATTCATAATAAGTGTTTGGTGAGCTTCTGCTAAACCAAGCTCCCATGGTAAACCTGCATTGTGAATTGAACTACTTGGAGCAGCTCCTGTACCACCATCATATCCTGAAATAAGAACTACCTGCGCACCTGCTTTAGCAACACCTGCAGCTACTGTTCCTACACCTGCTTCTGAAACAAGTTTTACAGAAATCCTAGCATCTTCATTTGCATTTTTTAAATCATAAATTAACTGCTCTAAATCCTCAATCGAGTAAATATCGTGATGAGGTGGTGGTGAAATAAGCGCTACGCCTGGTGTTGAAAGTCTTGTTTTTGCAATCCAAGGATATACCTTTTTGCCTGGAAGATGTCCACCTTCACCTGGTTTAGCTCCTTGAGCCATTTTGATTTGGATTTCTTTTGCTGATGTTAAATATCTACTTGTTACACCAAAACGACCTGAAGCAACCTGTTTGATAGCTGAGCAACGATTTTTTCCATCTTTACCAATCACTAATCTATCTTTGTCTTCTCCACCTTCACCAGTGTTTGACTTACCTTTTAAGTTATTCATTGCAATTGCAAGTGTTTCATGCGCTTCTTTTGAAATAGAACCATATGACATAGCACCTGTTTTAAAACGAGTAACAATACTGTCTACGCTTTCTACTTCCTTCAATGGAATACCTTTTTTAGGATATACAAAATCCATAAGTCCACGAAGATTTGTATCTTTTTCTTCTTCATCTACTAAATGTGTGTACTGTTTAAAAAGTTCATAGTCGCCTTTTCTTGTAGACATCTGTAACAAATGAATTGTCTGTGGGTTGTATAAATGAGAATCTGCACCACTTCTCATCTTATGTCTACCTTTTGAATCAAGAGTCAAATCTGTTTCAAGTCCTAATGGATCATAAGCTTCTGAGTGAAGTGCATCAACATCGTTTTCAATGTCTTCTATTTTAATTCCACCTACACGACTTACTGTTCCTGTAAAGTATTTATCAATTACACTCTTGTCGATTCCAATTGCCTCAAAGATCTTAGAACCCATGTATGATTGTAATGTTGAAATACCCATTTTAGCAGCGATTTTTACAATACCAGATACAATAACATTATTGTAATCATTAACTGCTGCATAGTAATCTTTATCAAGCATTCCATCATCAATTAACTGTTTTACTGTATCTTGGGCAAGATATGGATTAATTGCAGTTGCGCCATATCCAAGAAGTGTTGCAAAATGATGTACTTCTCTTGGCTCACCAGACTCAAGAATAATAGAAAGTGATGTTCTTTTCTTTGTATTTACAAGATATTGCTGTAATGCTGATACTGCAAGTAATGATGGAATTGCAACATGGTTTTCATCAACGCCTCTATCAGATAAAATAATGATATTTGCTCCATCTTTGAATGCTCTATCTGTTTCTACGAAAAGTCGCTCTACTGCTTTCTCTAAGCTAGTATTTTTATAATAAATAATTGGAATTGTTTCTACTTTAAATCCATCTATTTTCATAGATCTAATCTTCATTAAATCTGTATTTGTTAAAATAGGGTTATCAATTTTTAAGAATTTACAATTTTCTGCTTTTTGCTCTAAAATATTTCCTGCTGCACCTACATATACTGTAGTAGAAGTAACTACTTTTTCACGAATCGAATCAATAGGTGGGTTTGTAACCTGTGCAAAAAGCTGTTTAAAGTAATTAAATAATGGCTCTCTATTACCTGAAATAGCTGCAAGTGGAGTATCTGTACCCATTGCTGCTGTTCCTTCTGCGCCATCTCTAGCCATTGGTAAAATTGCATCTTTTAATGATTCATAAGTATATCCAAATGCTTTTTGCATTCTTTGACGTTCTTCTTTTTTATAACTTTTTACTCTTTCGTTTGGAATTTTAATATCTTTTAAATTTACTAAATTACGATCTAACCATTCTCCAAATGGCTGACTTGATGCATATTTTTCTTTAATTTCATCATCTGTAATTATTCTACCTTCTACAGTATCTACTAAAAGAATCTTTCCTGGTCTTAAACGATCTTTTGCAACTACTTTATTAGAATCAACTGGTAAAACACCTACCTCAGATGATAGAATTAAATAATCATCATCTGTAACATAATATCTTGATGGACGAAGTCCATTTCTATCTAATACTGCTCCCATAATGTCGCCATCTGAGAATAAAATTGATGCTGGTCCATCCCATGGCTCCATCATTGTGGCATAATACTGATAAAAGTCTTTTTTCTTTTGAGACATCATCTTATTATTATCCCATGGTTCAGGAATCATAATCATAACTGCAAGTGGTAATTCCATTCCGCTCATAACAAGGAACTCTAATGTATTATCAAGCATTGCAGAATCTGAACCTTCTGTATTAACTACTGGAAGGACTTTCTGGAATTCACCTTTTAGATGTTCTGTTTCCATTGTTTCTTCACGAGCTGACATTTTATCAGCATTACCTTTAATAGTATTAATCTCACCGTTGTGTACAATAAATCTATTAGGATGTGCTCTCTCCCAACTTGGATTAGTATTAGTTGAGAATCTTGAATGAACTAATGCAATAGCAGATTCAAAATCTACATCCTGTAAATCTACAAAGAATTCTCTTAACTGTTCAACTAAAAACATACCTTTGTAAACAATAGTTCTGCTAGATAATGAAACAACATAGGTATTTTCATTAGACTGTTCAAAAACACGTCTTGCAACATACAATTTTCTGTCAAAATCAATTCCAGCTTTTACATCTTTTGGTTTTTGAATAAATGCCTGCATAATATGTGGCATACAATCATAAGCTTTTTTGCCTATCTTCGTAGAATCAATTGGTACTTCTCTCCAACCTAAGAACTTCATTCCTTCTTTTTCTACAATAACTTCAAACATTTTCTTTGCTTGAATTCTTTGGAATTCATTCTCTGGAAAGAAAAACATACCTACACCATATTCTCTAGGTTTTCCTAATTCAATTCCAACTTCTTTTGCTACTTTTGAAAAAAACTTGTGGGAAATTTGGAGTAAGATACCAACTCCATCGCCTGTCTTACCATCTGCATCTTTACCTGCTCTATGCTTAAGATTTTCAACTATCTTAAGAGCATTTGTAACTGTGCCATGTGATGGAATACCTTTGATATTAACAACTGCACCAATACCGCAGTTATCATGTTCGAAACTAGGATCATACAATCCTTCTGCTATTCTGTTACTTTCGTTCAAACGTTCATTCATAGCCTTATCCTCTCTCTTGCGCATCTGAAGTGCGCTTATAATTTATTACACTAAATTCATGAATTTATTAATTTAAATGATACTCTCCTTTTTTTATTTTGTAAATACCTTTTTGGGGTTGTATTGTCTAATTATTTGACTTCTTTGTATTTTCTACGTAGTTTTCTGATTTCTTCTCTTTTTGTTTGTATTTTTATGTTGTTTTACAAACAATTTTCATTGATTATTTTTTCATTTTTCTTATTATTTTTTCAATAACGCAAAAAAACAGACACTACTTTTTGAAGTTGTGTCTGTTTTTTATACAATTTTCTATGCTTGCAGGGGGAGTATACATATATTGTTAGTAAAAGTATTATGTATTATATTATAAAATAAATTATAGGGATAATTTATTTGCAGCTTCTTTTAACCAAGTAGTATATTTAACTTGGATATTATTTTCTGAGGCTTCTTTTTCAAATTCTTCTGTCTCTTTATTGATCATTTCTTTATCTTCATCAGATAACATACGCTCTGCAAAGGTATATACAACAGTATTCTCTTTATCAATATGTCTTCTAAGAAGATCTGCATAGCCTGTTGCGTGACAAATTATATCAAGTTTAACTTCCATTGATTTGTCTGTCTCATATTTGTCTGTAGCCTCTAACAACTTAGCCATGTAATATCTACCTAAGTCATGCTCAACTAACATACCAGTTCTAATTAGCTTTTCAGCAACTGGACCAAGTTTATCAAGCATGTGCTGGAACAAGATTTTTTCTTCTTTACCATGATGTTGATTCTCAGAATAATCCCTTCCAAAATCAACACATTCTCTTAAAAAAGCAACTTCAACTTCTTTTCCTTCAACAATTAAAGCCGATACTTTTCTTAAAATATCTGTAAAAAATAAAACATTATTATGCTCTTCTACTAATAATTCGATTCCGTACATATTATTTTCTCCTTAATTCATAGAGATTATCATTTACCTTTTCAAACGTAAAATCTGTTTCTTCCAATAGTCCAATAATAAGTGCCTCTTTAATTGCTTCATAGAATTCCATATTGCCTGAAATGCATTCCCAATATGGTCCATGAATATCAACTGTCTGCTCCCATAAAATACTATTGTCATCACTTGAAACAACTGAATTAACTCTATCACATGGCATTCCATTTACTAAAACATCACCTAAGAATTTATAAGCGTCATCAACTTTTTCTAGTTT
This sequence comes from Lachnospiraceae bacterium C7, assembly GCA_900113385.1. Taxonomy (GTDB): domain Bacteria; phylum Bacillota; class Clostridia; order Lachnospirales; family Lachnospiraceae; genus Roseburia. The sequence goes on along the minus strand of FOPE01000021.1, from coordinate 21,342 downwards.
TTCTTTAGGATATCTCTTACCAAAGTCATAAGCAACACCTGTAATATCTGTTATTCGGTCTTCATTTCCATCTGTAATAAAAGTAACTGTAAATGCTAGTCTATTTTCTACTAATGTAATTCTGCTTTGCAACCAACCATGGATATTAGATGAATCACAAATATCAGCTAAATCTCCATCTTCTAAAACACCATAGCGTCTATCAATCATATCTTTAAAATCATCTTCAATGTATTTTAATTCAATTGATTTTGCAATAATATTATCAACTAATTCGTTTTGTAATTTAATTTTTCTAAATAACCAAGTATGAATTGGTCCTAACATTAAACTCATATTATAAACCTACCTCATTTAATTTAGCTAACACGTCATCTACGTCAAGGCCATGTACTGCACATGCATCTTCAATTGATTCCATCTGTGATGCTGGGCATCCAATACAATGCATTCCGCACGCAGTTAATACGTCTACTAAACTTGGGTTTACAGCAATTATTTCCCCGATTAACATTTGTCTTTCTATCATTTCAATTCTTCCTTTCCATTTAAACAAGCAAGTATTTTGGCATAAACTTTGAATCAAAATCATTTTATGCCGTTGTTCTTGCTCGTAGGTTTTGTTTGTTGATAGTAATACTTTAACATGCATCAGAAAACGTTTATGTTGTACCTACAACATTTTTTGTTACTTTATATTATTTTTTTATTTTATATTACTTTTTATTTTATATTATTATAAAAATTCTGTAATAAAAAAAGACTAGGATTTCTCCTAGCCTTCTAATTCTAAAAATTTTCTTAATTTACTCACATCTCTATCCTTAAAACAATAGCCATCCATTCCAGCTAATGCTGCGCCATCAATATTATCTTGTAAATCATCAATAAAAACACATTCCTCTGGTTTCAAATTGAATTTTTCAAAAAACCTTTCGTAGATCTCTTTTTGAGGTTTCAATAACTTTTCTGTTGCTGAGAAGAAAATTCCATCAAACTCATCTGCTGCTGGAATAACTTCTTTGTACATTTTAGGAAGTCGAAGACTTGCATTTGAAAGGACGTAAACATTTTTCCCTTTTGCCTTTAATTCTCTTACTATATCTCCCATTCTCTCATCAGTTTGCATACAAACCTTATCCCAAGTTGCAAAACTCTTTTTAGCAATCTCTCTTTGTTTATCATTTTCAAATCTAGGCAACCATTTTTCCATAGCTTTTTCTTCTGTAATTAAGCCACCATCAAGTAGTTCCCACTCAGCTGATGCAAAAATTATATTTCTTATTTCTCTAATAATTTTTTCATCATCTGTGTATTGTTTTGCTGCGTTATCTGAATTATAAGTCAACAAAACATTTCCCATATCAAAAACTATATTCTTATATTTCATCATGTTCTCCTTCTATATGTTCTACTTCTATTTTTTTATTTTTAAAGATATAAAAATACCTAGCGCTCCTACAACAAGTAATACTGTTGCCACCATTATATGAATTGTAGATGAAATGTTCTGAAAATTTGCAATACCAAAATTAGTTCTTATTAAACTAATTGAATTAATTATCATGTGTAAGATTATTGGCAAATATATCCCTTTGGCATATGTAGCAGCTATTCCAAAAGCAATTCCTAGAATTGTTGCAAAGATAAATTGAACAATATTACCGTGCAATACTCCAAAAATCAAGGCTGTAAATACTATCGCTTTTTTTGTATCTATAACACTTGATAAATTTTTTAAAACAATTCCTCTATACAATATTTCTTCGGCTATAGGCGTAAAAATTGCATTACCAACCATCTGAATTGCAAAAGCCCCTGCATAAAATGAAGCATTTGTGTTTTGAAATCCATCAGATTGCTTCACCAATACAGTTGACATTATCAAATCATTTAATCCAATTGCCATAACTATGATACTAAAAGATAAAAACAAAAGTTGTTTTATTTTTCTTTTACCGTCTTCTTTTTTTTCTATAAAAACAATATTTTTGCCATAGGCAACCATCATAAACAAAATTGTTATGATGGCACCTACTGTATGGCAAATCATGTATTTTTCTTTTGCAAGACCAACTATATTTCTCATTAATATAACTGAAGCATAAAATATTACATGATATAAAACTAGTGCTCCTAAAGTAGAGTTTAATACTTTACCTTTTTTTAATTCCATACTTTTCTCAAAACCTCCGGTATATCTATTGTGTCATTACAAATTGCCGCAATTTTATTTTTTTTCATTTCATTTATATCGCCAAAACCATATGACACAACAATACATGGAATATCTTTTTCGGCAGCACCTGTAACATCATAATTTGTGTCACCAATAAGGCACATATTTTCAGTTGGAATATCACTAAATCTTCTAAATACTTCATCAAGGACTTCACTTTTTGTATTAATTCTACCATCAGCTGATGCTCCTACCACCTCATCGAAATAGTTAAATATATTAAAATATTCCAATATTTGTCTACATGAACTTTCTGGTTTTGAAGATGCTAATGCAATTTTATATCCTTTACGTTTCAACTCACGTAAGCATTTACCTACATTGCTATATAATTTACACTCGAACATTCCAACTTTTGTATAGCGTTCTCTAAATATAGAAATTGCTTTCTTGGTTTTTTCCTCCGAAAATCCATAGTGTTCCATAAATGTATTTCTAAGAGGTGGTCCAATGAAAAATCTTAAATCATCTAATTTTGTATCCCAAATTCCAAAGTGATTTAATGCATATCTTGCACTTTTAGTAATACCTTCAGAGGAATCTATTAAAGTACCATCTAAGTCAAATAGTACAAGCTTTGAGCTGTCCTTAGAAGCTTTTTCCATTCTTTGAATTGTTTCATTGGCTTTTAAATTTTTACTTGCGAATAAAATATTTTTTGCTTCTAATATTTTATTTTCTAGTTTATTTTTTTGTGGCAATTTTCTCTCAACTTCGATTTCTAATTCTTTATCAAAGCTTTCATTCTCGACTTTTTCTGTGTTATCGATTTTCTTGACTGCCTTTTTCACCCCAGTTGTTACTGGTTCGAAACTAAAATAATCAGCGGCACCAGGTTCTACATCAAATTTCTCATCAACAAAGTATTCATTATCTGTTTCTACTAATTTGTCATCTTCATCTTGATAATCTTCTTCGTCTTGATAATTATCCATATCAAAATCAACGTCTACTTCTGAATATTGTGCTGATTCTGAAGTTATGCCTGTGTATGATTCTGAAGCTTTGTCTAAATCTGAAGCTTTGTCTGAGTATATGGTTGATTCTGTGTTTAATTCTGAATCTAAATCTGCATCCGAATCCGCTTCAACTTCTGTGTCTGAAAATGAAGCTCGATCTAGATCTGATTCAAATTCTAAATCTGGTTCTAAATAGCTCCACTCTACTTCATCTTCTTGAACATTATCTGATTCTGAATCTTTATCTAAATCTGTTGCTATTTCCGTTGAATCATCTTCTAAATCTTCTGATTCTTCTAATAGATCTGTATCAAACTCAAATTCTACTTCCACCCTTGGTTTGCTTATAGCTTCCTTCTGAGAAACTTCTTGTACGCCTTCGTAAGCCTTTTCTTGAACATTTTCCTGGGCATCTTCTTGTATACTTTCTATAGAATCATCGGAAGTCTCACTTTCAGGCAAATTAACATTATTAGTTATTTTAGTTGAATTATTAGTTTGCTCTCTTTTTTTGTTTTCTGCTTCTTTAAGAAATTTTCTTTTTACTCGTTCTAATTTTTCCTCATACAGTTCTCCAATTGTTACTCGTGAAATTGGATGATGAAAATTTGGATTAATCTCATATAATGGCTTTAAAATATATAGTTTATCCTCTACTCCCACATATGGAATAACTATTTCATCACTGTCATATACTTCATTTCCAAAGAAAATAATTTCAAGATTCATATCAAATTTCTTATTATGTTCTGCATTATCTTCAATGTATTTTAAATAAAAATACAGATCCTCTGGCTCAAGTATTGTATCAAATCGAATGGCTGCATTAAGAACAATTCCATCATATTCGACCTCATTTATAGATGAGCGAGTTACATTTCTAATAAGATCATGTTTTGCAATCTCATCAACTGTATCTAAAAACAACCCTTTATTTTCTGATTTATTTTCATCGAAATCTGCTTGACAATATACATAAACTGTACTTACTTTTCTTTCTACTTGTACAGAAATTGTATCATAAGATAAGTCTTTTGAAGTGTCATCATCTGCCACCTCTACTTCAACTTTTTGAATTAATGGAAATCTTACTAGAATTTCTTTGCAAATTCGATCTGCAATAGTCTCTAAGAATTCAAAATCTGTCTTAGAAAATTCACTTATAATCAAATCGCACACCTGATTATAATTTGTTGCATTGTCTGTTCCATCATCAATTGCAACTTTTTTGCCATCCTCATATAATTTGGCATTTACGTAAAAAAAACGTCCTGTTGTAGCAAAAATTTTTAAATTGTTAATACTAATGTTGTCCATGTTTAATCCCTTTCCGCGCACTTAATTATGTCATTACAGAAAACCTCATAATAAATTACAACCTTGCAACAATCCTGCATTTAATGCTATTACTGCAACTATAACTTCTTAATATATGTTTTCATCTCCCCTAAATATGACAATGAACCAAACGCAATCGTTTTGTGTCCATCTTCATTAGCCCATGCTATGCTTAACTTTGCAGCCTCTTCTAAACTACTTGCAACATAAACCTCAAGCTTTTTATTACGCTTTATTATTTCCTCTTTTAATTTTTCTCCATCTAGCGCTCTAGGATTGTTTGGTGTTGTAACTGTTATAATCCTATTTGCAAATGGAATCATTACATCTATGATTTTACCATATTCTTTGTCTTTTAAAACACCTATTATGAAATTTAATTGCTCTTTTGGGAAATTTTTTTCAATAATGTGTCTTAATTGAATAGCTGCATCATAATTATGAGCGCCATCTATTATAAAAAAAGGCTCTTTTTTAATAATTTCAAATCTTCCTGGCCAAATCGTTTTTTTCAATCCATTAAATATGACTGCCTCCACTTCAACTGGTGTCATATGAATTATATTGATATTTTTCAAAAGATATTCTGCTGTCTCTATTGCCAATGTTGCATTTTTTGCCTGATACTCTCCTAGCAAAGTTATAACATATTTCCTATTTTTATAAAAAAATTCCAACTTATTTTCGTTTATATTTAAAGATATGTAACCTATGTCTTCAGGATTTACCATAACTAATTGGCTATTTTTCTCATTAGTTACCTTTTTAAGAACATTTGCCACCTCAGCATCTTGAACTGCTGAAAATGTTGGACAATTCTTCTTTATAATCCCAGCTTTTACCATTGCAATTTCAGATAATGTATCCCCTAAAAATGCCATATGATCCATACTAATAGATGTTATTACTGAAGCTACAGGGCTATTAATTACATTGGTTGCGTCAGTAGCTCCACCCATTCCTACCTCAATCAAAGCTATATCTACTTTATTTTGATAAAAATACAAAAAAGCGGCTGCTGTCTCTATTTCAAAAATTGTTGGCTCTAAAAATCCTTTAGATACCACAATGTCACAGGCTTTTTTTACCTGTGACATTATAGTAGTGTATTCTTTTTTTGATATTGATTGACCGTTTATTTTCCATACTTCAAAAGCATCAAATACTGCTGGCGAACTGAATCTTCCGACTTTCATTCCAGCCTCAATTAAAATGCTTTCTAAAAAGGCTCCTGTAGATCCTTTACCATTAGTGCCTGCAATATGCACACATCTAATCTCATTTTCTACATGATTTAATTCTGCCATTAAATTCTGTATACTCTCTAAGCCTAACACCGAACCTTTCTTTGCTGCATTTTTGGTAAATTCTATTGCTTTTTCATATGTCCACATTTTACGATCGCCCCTCTATTTCTTTACACCCTTTGTATCTCTATTAGCAACGTGAAGTCTATTAAGTACTATTTTCTTTCCACGTACTTCAACTTCTTGATTCTCAACGTCTTCTGCTCCAATGAAATAAATTTCTTTAATTTCATCATTATCTGTTAATTTCATTCCACGAACACCGATTGCTGCCTTTTTCTTCTCAGGTATTGAATCTGCGTTAAAACGTAAGAACATCTCTTTTTTCGAGCGGAAAACAATTGTATCTGTTTCATTATAGTAACTTATACTAAGGATTGAATCTTCATCTGCTAATTTAGTAGATGCTGTTGTTCTTTTAGACACATCAAATTGACTTCCTTCAACAACTTTAGCCATTGAATTTCTAGTAACAAATAGAAGTTTTCTATCTTTCAAATTAAGTATACTATCTATAAAAATAATGTGTTCTTCTTTTACATCAAAATTACTGAAATTATCAATTGGACTACCTTTATCCCTAAACTTACCATGCGGCAAATCTAGTATTTTAACTAAATGCATCTGTCCTTCTTCAGTAAACAAACACAACTTATCTGTATTTTTAACAGTTAAAATAGTTTTATTTTCTGCATCTGCTGCTTCTTTGTTACGTTCGTATACTGAGACATCAACTGTTTTAGCATATCCGAAACGATCCATTAAAAATACTACATCTTTTGTCTTAATTTTCTGCTCAACTACAACAGCTTCTTTTAAGTTAGCAACTTCAGTTTTACGTGCTTTGCCAAAATTCTTTTTATAAGAGTTAAGTTGTTTAATAATAACTTTAGCCATTGAAGCTCTGTGGTTTAAAATATCCTCATATGTTGCAATGTCAGCTAAAGTAGACTCATATTCTTTCTTTAAAGCCTCAAGTTCTAAACCTATAAGTTTGTATAAACGCATTTCAAGGATAGCTGTTGCCTGCTTCTCTGTAAAGTGAAGTTCTCCAGCTTGTATCTTTGAAACTTCTGATTTAAATTTAATTTTAGAAACATCACCGTTTACTAAACATGCTTTTGCATCTTTGATATTTTTACTTCCACGTAAAATTTCAATAATTAAATCAATTACGTCGCAAGCTTTAATTAATCCTTCTTGGACCTCTTTCTTTTCAAGAGCTTTTGAAAGAAGATTTTTATATTTTCTTGTGGCAACCTCATATTGAAAATCTACGTGATGCTTAATAATTGAAACAAGGCTAAGTGTCTCTGGTCTTCCATTTGCAACTGCAAGCATATTTACACCAAATGTATCTTCGAGTTTTGTCTTTTTATATAAAAGATTTTTAAGAGCCTCTACATTTGCTCCTCTTTTTAAATCGAGAACAATACGGATTCCATCTTTTGATGATTGGTTTGTAATATCTACAATATCATTAGTCTTTTTTGATTCAACTAATGAGTAAACATCATTTAAGAATTTACCTATATTAGCACCAATCATAGTGTATGGAATTTCTGTAATTACAAGACGATCTCTGTTTCCTTTGCCCTTTTCTAATTCGATTTTTCCACGAATTTTGATCTTTCCAGTACCATTTTCGTAAATATTTAATAAATCTTTTTGATTAGCTATAATTCCGCCTGTTGGGAAATCAGGTCCTGGAATATATTCCATCATCTGCTCATTAGTAATATCTGGATTTTTCATATAAGCAATAACACCATCTAGAACCTCGCCTAAATTATGTGGTGGAATGCTTGTAGCCATACCTACTGCAATACCTTCCGCACCATTTATTAAAATATTAGGTACTTTAACTGGTAAAACAATAGGTTCTTTTTCAGTTTCATCAAAGTTTGGTCCAAAATCTACTACGTCTTTATCTAAATCCGATAGATAAACTTCCTGTGTAAATTTCTCTAATCTAGCCTCTGTATAACGCATAGCAGCGGCTCCATCACCTTCGATAGAACCAAAGTTACCATGTCCATCTACAAGTGGCATTCCTTTTTTGAAATCTTGAGCCATCACAACTAAAGCATCATATATAGAAGAATCACCATGTGGATGATACTTACCCATTGTATCACCAACAATACGTGCACTTTTTCTATAAGGCTTATCATATCTAAGGCCTAATTCGTACATATCATATAAAGTACGTCTTTGAACGGGTTTAAGTCCGTCTCTTACATCTGGCAGAGCTCTAGAAACGATAACACTCATTGCATAATCGATGTAAGATTTCTGCATTAATTCTGAATATTCTGTCTGAATTATGTTTGGATTATCCATATCTTAACCTCCACTAAATGTCTAACTCTGCATCTTTTGCATGTTCATAAATAAAAGCTTTTCTAGGTGGAACGTCAGTACCCATAAGCATAGCTGTAACTTCTGAAGCCATTTTTCCATCTTCTATTTCAACTCTCTTAAGCATACGACTTTCTGGATCAAGTGTAGTTTCCCACAACTGTTCTGCATCCATTTCACCTAAACCTTTGTATCTTTGTAAAGTGAAGTTTCCAGTATGGCTCTTTCTATATTTATCTAAAGCGTCATCATCATATAGATATTCTTCTTTACCTCTTTTTGGAATAACCTTGTAAAGTGGTGGCATAGCTACATAAACATGACCTTCAAAAATAAGTTCTGGCATAAAACGATAAAATAATGTCAAAAGTAAAGTGGCGATATGAGCTCCATCAACGTCGGCATCGGCCATTATAATAATCTTGTCATATCTTAATTTTGTAATATCAAAATCGTTTCCATATCCTTCAGAGAATCCACAACCAAACGCATTAATCATTGTCTTAATCTCTGCATTTGCCAAAACCTTATCAATGCTTGCTTTTTCTACATTTAAAATTTTACCTCGAATAGGCATAATAGCTTGGTAAAGTCGATTTCTAGCCATCTTAGCTGAACCACCGGCCGAATCTCCCTCTACGATAAAGATTTCGCATTTTTCTGCATCTCTACTCTCGCAATTTGCTAACTTACCGTTTGAATCAAAAGAAAATTTTTGTTTTGTAAGTAAATTAGTCTTTGCCTTTTCTTCGCTTTTTCTAATTTTAGCTGCTCTTTCTGCACATGAAATAACTTTTTTTAATGTATCTAAATTACGGTCAAAAAATAGTTGGATTTCATCACCAGTAACTTTACTTGCAGCTTTTGAAGCATCTTGATTATCTAGCTTTGTCTTTGTCTGTCCTTCAAATCTAGGATCTGGATGCTTAATTGATACAACTGCAGTCATTCCATTACGGATATCTGCTCCTGTAAAATTAGGATCTTTTTCTTTTAAAATGCCTAACTCTTTTGCATAGTTATTAATAACAGTAGTAAACATTGTCTTAAATCCTGTAATATGTGTACCACCTTCTGCATTATAAATGTTATTACAAAATCCTAAAATATTCTCATGAAATTCATTTGTATATTGGAAAGCTACTTCAACTACTATACCGTCATTTTCGCCTTTGTAGTAAACTACATCATGAAGTGCTTCAACATTTTTATTTAAATCCTTAACAAAACCTACAATACCTTCTGGCTCATGAAATTCTATATGTTCAACTTCATCTCCACGTTTATCTTCGTATATGATAGTAAGTCTTGGATTCAAATAAGCAGTTTCATGCATTCTATTTTTTACATCATCTGCTTTAAATTTGGTTTTTTCAAAAATTGTTCCATCTGGTAAAAAATTAATCTTTGTTCCTGTGGTTCTACTTTTTCCAATTGTAGGAAGCAAACCATCTACTAGCTCTACTGTTGGATGTCCTTTTTCATATCTATCGTGATGAATATTTCCATCTCTACGAATTTCTACGTCCATATATGCTGATAATGCATTAACAACAGATGAACCTACACCATGTAGACCACCAGATGTCTTGTATGCGTTATTATCAAATTTACCACCGGCATGCAAAGTAGAAAAAACTACCCTAGCTGCAGAAACACCTTTAGCATGCATCCCAACTGGAATACCTCTACCATTATCTTCTACAGTACATGAACCATCTGCTTCAAGTGTAACCCAAATCTTATCGCAGGCTCCTGCTAAATGTTCGTCAACAGAGTTATCTACTATCTCGTAAATCAAGTGATTTAAACCTTTTCGTGATACACTTCCTATATACATTCCTGGACGTTTACGAACAGCTTCAAGTCCTTCTAAAACAGAGATACTACTTGCATCGTATGATTGTTTTTTTGCCATACTCTTTTGTTAACTCCTTTTTTGATCTTTCATATGAGCTATAACCATTACAGCAATCTTAAATGTCATAGCATCATCAAATTTTCTAATATCTAAGCCAATTGCTTTTTCAATTCGCTCTAATCTGTAAACTAAAGTGTTGCGATGTACATATAATTGTCTTGCTGTTTCTGAAATATTAAGATTATTTGCAAAGAAATTCATAATAGTAGACATAGACTCTTCATCATCTAGAATTTCTGGAATTCCATCACCAAATACTTCTTTAATGAACATATCGCATAAGCTCATTGGTAATTGATGGATAAGTCTTCCGATTCCAAGTTTGGCATATGAAATAGTACTATCTGTAAATGAGAAAACACGTCCCACTTCTAATGCCATCTTAGCTTCTTGATAAGACTCTGTAATCTCAGGAATTTGGTATACAACATTACCGTATCCGACGCGAACCTTAATCATGGCCTCCATCTGCAATGTGTCAACTAATAAACAAGCTATTTTATTTAGCTCTTTTTCCATATGCTTCTCATTAATATCTGAAACATCTTTAACAAGTACAATATTGTGCTCATCCACACTTGTTACAAAATCTTTTGTCTTAACATTAGATAAGTTCTTGACCATTTCCATAGCATCGTCAATACCTTTATCTTTTGTATCAATCACAAAAACCACTCTAGGATCTTGCTCTATATGTAGCTTTCTAGCTTTACTAAAAATATCTACAATTAACATATTTCCAAGTAATACATTTTGAATAAAATTATTACGATCGTACTGTCCTGCTGCACTTGCTGCAAGATTTCTAATTTGACAAACCGCAAGACGTCCTACCATATATGTATCTTCGCCTGCTCCTGTCATAACTAAAATATATTCTGTCTCACCCTCTACAATGATTTTGAAAAATTGATAATCCTTGGCTGTCTGACTTTCTGCCATAGAGTGACTAAACTCATTAACCATTTCTTCAACTTCTGAATCTAGGTTCATAGTATTTGCTACTAATTTACCCTTTGGTGTAAAAAGTGCAGTATCTCTTTTAGAAATATCTTTTATCTCATCTAATGTATGTTGTAATTTCTGATTTGTGAACATAATAAAAAACTCCTTTATACCTTCAAAAAAACAAAATATCTAATTTTTGCTTGTTTTGTTTTGCATGACATGCACTTATTTTGTATGCTGTGCAAAACAAAACTGGGTGTAAAATATTACACCCAGTTTGAAATAATAATTTACAACTATTTAATTGTACCGAACTAGTTAGTAATTGTCAATTCTGTTTCTTTGTCAAATACATGAACTTTTTCTGGATCAATTGCAAGTTTGATATGGTCACCCATACGAGCAGCTGTATCAGATACAACTCTTGCTGTCATATTTGTTCCATTTAATGTGTAGTATAATAATACTTCAGCACCTAATAATTCGTATCCTGTAACATCAACTTCGTAGTTGCATGCTGCAAATTTCTCTAATGACTCTTCATCATCATATGTATCTTCTGGTCTGATACCCATAACAACTGTCTTGCCTTCGTATCCACCATCTAAGATTTTCTTAGATTTTTCTGCTGATAAAGCTACTTTGTTACCAGCAAAATCAAGAACTGCTGTATTTCCGTTTCTAGAAACTTTAGCATCGATGAAGTTCATCTGTGGTGATCCGATGAATCCAGCAACAAATAAGTTATCTGGCTCGTTGTATAATTTCTGTGGTGCATCTACCTGTTGAACAACACCATCTTTTAATACTACGATTCTTGTTCCAAGTGTCATAGCCTCTGTCTGATCATGTGTTACATAGATGATTGTTGCATTTAATCTGTTGTGTAATGCAGCGATTTCTGATCTCATCTGTACACGAAGTTTTGCATCAAGGTTTGAAAGAGGCTCATCCATTAAGAATACTTTTGGATTACGAACGATTGCACGACCCATAGCAACACGTTGTCTTTGTCCACCTGATAAAGCTTTTGGTTTACGATCTAATAATTTTTCTAGATCAAGAATTCTAGCAGCTTCTTCAACTTTCTTTTTGATCTCAGCTTTGTCAACTTTTCTAAGTTTAAGACCAAATGCCATGTTGTCGAATACTGTCATATGTGGGTATAATGCGTAGTTCTGGAATACCATTGCGATATCTCTATCTTTTGGTTCTACATCATTTACGAGTTTTCCATCGATTTTTAATTCTCCTGATGAAATTTCCTCAAGTCCAGCGATCATTCTAAGTGTTGTTGATTTACCACATCCTGATGGTCCTACGAAAATAATAAATTCCTGATCCTTTACCTCAAGGTTAAAATCCTTAACAGCTTCAAAGCCGTTTGAATATACTTTGCATACGTTTTTTAATGATAAACTTGCCATTTCCTTAATTCCTCCCTAAGTCTAACATTCATGTTATTTTTTACACAATTTCTTGTGTTTTTCTATACTTTTATATTACTCATTTTCCAATTTAATTTCCATAGGCAAATAACCAAATATTGTTAATTTTCTTTGTCAATGTGACGAAATAATATAGTGGTTATTCTTTTAATCGTTAAATAGCAATAAAAAAGTATTAAATTTTCGTTAAAAATACCTTAAATAATTATTTCTCTTTTGACCATTTCTTTGCAAAGTAAATAGCTACTATAACGGCTAATGCTAGTACTATACCTGAAACTGTAAACTTCTGTCCTAATGGAACAAATTCTGCGCTTAAGTCGTCATCATTTTGTGTTGCAATCATCATAACTACACCACTAATTGCAATAATAATACTGTATATAATTTCTACTGCATATGCTGCAATAGTCAATTTAATTTTCTCAACTTTCTTATATGAGAAAATCATAACGGCTAATGGCATAAATGCTAATAATAAGATTACTACGTATCCTGCATATAAAGCATATTGCCACCAAGGTGTTATCTGAACAATTTTTGCTTTTTCAGATAATCCATTCATTGAATTACTTCTTGAAATTGCGTATACAATATTTTTAGCTGAATTCTTCATATTAGTAATAATCGTATTATTCATATCTGAATCTTCTAATTTCCATAATTCTGCATCAGAATTCAACCATAAGTTAGTTCCTGCTGCCATGCCTTCTCTTAGGTCTTCATAAGCAAATGATGCGTAAGATGCCTGATCTGTAACTACAAATCCTTTAAATTCCCACTCTTTTCTTAAAACATTAGTCATAAGGCCTTTGTGTCCACCTGACCATGTATTGCCTATACGATTCATACTAGCCATAACACCATGAGCATTTGCTTGTTCTACTGCTGGCTCAAAAGCTTTTAGATATAATTCTCTAATTGACTGCTCATTTGCGAAAATATTTACACCCATTCGGTTTGTTTCTTGGTCATTTAATGCAAAATGTTTAATTGTAACCATTGCTCCTTTTGATTGAGCACCTTCTACAGTTTTTTCTCCCATCTTTCCTGAGAGATATCCATCTTCTGAATAATATTCAAAGTTTCTTCCTGAATATGGTGTTCTATGAATATTCATTGCTGGAGCATACCAACCTGATACCTTCAAATCTATGCTATCTTCACCAATGCATTTACCAAATTCCTTAGCTAATTCATCATTGAATGTAGAAGCAATTACTATTTCAGGTGGAAAAGCTGTTCCATTTTCACCACCTACAAGTGTACTTGAAATACCTGCTGTACCATCTTTATCTGTAGTTGCTGGAAGTTGAATAGAATCTGCACCTACTGTACTATATCCACCAACACGTACTAACTTATCAATTTCTTCTAAAGACATTTGGTCAATAAGTGTATCCCAAAGTGGATCATCATAATCCACATCTTGCATCATTGCTACAGTTAATTTGCCTTTTTTACTGTCTACTTTATTAAGTACTGGTTTTTTCTTTACAGTATCTTTAACCGTCTTTATAGCTTCACCTTTTACTAATTTTGAAGGTGCATCCCATTTACCATCGTTATATGTTTTTGGCCATGTTCCTTCCCAATCAGAACGTGATAAATATTTGTAATTGTTATCATATTTTTTGATATCACCATCTGTAAACTGGTTTGTAATCTTTTGACCTGTTTTTTCAGATTTTGAATACTCTTCAGTATTCATATGTGAAATTTCTATTTTATGTGCTAAATTTGAATCACCTTCTTGATCCATGCCGTTTGCACTACTATATCCTTTTTGGGCAAGAATATTGTTTAAAGCATCATGTGCATTTTTTCCAGTTGCAAAATAATAATCTCCTGCATCTAATACATAAGATCCTGTTTTATATGCATCATAAGTCTTCATTACAGACTTTGGAATCTTGATTTCCACTTTTTGCTTTTCACCTGGTTTAAGAGTTTTAGTTTTTGTATAACCAACTAACTCAACTGAAGATTTTTCGATTTGATTTTCTTTATCATAATCTGTATAAGGTGATTGCATGTAAATCTGAACTACTTCTTTACCTGCTACTTTTCCTGTATTTTCAACTTCAACGTTTACTTTAATATTTTTTCTTTTTTCGTCTACTTCATATGAAGTATATTTGAAATCAGTATATGAAAGACCATATCCAAAAGGATACTGAACTGTCTGAGAATAATCGTAATTATCCTTACTTTCCTTACCCATTACAACGTCTTCATATCTAGTTTCATAATATTTGTATCCTACATAAATACCTTCGCCATATACCATATAGTTATTTCCAAACATGGCTTTAGAATTTGTAAGTTTGTATGAGCCAAAATTTTCCATTGCAGGAGCTGATTGACTATCATATGCATATGTGTCAACTAATCTACCACTAAATGATTTTGTACCATCTAATAAATCAACTAGTCCATTTGCTCCAGTTTCACCTAATGCTCCAACCCATGCAACAGCATCAACGTTTAAATCTTTTAATTCACCAAGTTCAACAGGATTTTGTGTGTTTAATAATACAACTACCTTTTTGAAGTTATCTTTGGCCATTTTAATAAGATCTAATTCATTTTTATCTAATTGTAAATATTTAGCTCCTGTAGAAAGTGTGTCCCTTGTCAAATCTGCACTTTCACCTCCGCTTCTACCTATTACAACTATTGCTGCATCATCATAATCCTTAAAACTGTCTTTAACATCGTCTGTATACTCTGATTGTGGAACTTCATTAACTGAAAATTCACCTTTTCCGTACTGATCTACTACTGTCTTTCTATATTTAGAACCAGCTCCAGATTCATAAAACTTTTTCACTGTATCATTTGTTTTAAAACCTTTTTTATCTAGAGCTTTATATAAGCTAACTGCTTTTTTGACGTCAACTGAACCAGATCCACCTCCGCCATAGACTAAATCTACTGAATCCTGTCCTAATAATGTTATAGAACTTTTTTTAGATAATGGTAGTCCACCATTATTTTCTAATAAAACAGCACCTTCACTCTCAATATCTGCGCCTACTTTTTGAAGGTGTTTTTTCATTTGATTCTTATCTTTGAAATCGGAAGCAAATTTGTCCTTATCCTTACCTTCATTGTTGACTATTTTTTGAGTATCTGCACCTAGAAATACAGAAATCAAACTAGCATACTTGGTAGTATAAACGTTTGCAATAATAACGCATACCACCATTGCTACTGCTACTACACTTGCCATTGTGCATCTTAATGCATGCTTTTTATCCATTTTTGTCCCTCCTTCATTAATATAAGTTAATGATACAAAAAATGGATATTAACTTAAATAGCTTTGGCACTACTGGTTTTTATTTTGGCATAATTGGTATCGGAAATGTAACTTGAAGAGAAAAAATCCCATTTTTATTAGTCCAGTACATGTTTCCCCCATATTTTTTTGCTATATATCTTATACTTTTCAGTCCAAAACCATGTCCTACTCCACCTTTAGTTGTAGCTGGCAAGCGGTTTTTTACAGTTTTTGTCTCTTCACTATAATTTTCTATTTGAACTATAGTAAAAGCGCTTTTTGAAAAAACAGTTAAGTCAATTACTCTTTTATTTTCTTCTTTAAATTTTGCTACACTTTCTATAGCATTATCAATAGCATTGCCTAATAATGCGTACAAATCGGTGACTTCGATAAAGTCTAAATCTACCTGTTTTACCGAGCAAGAAAAAACAATAGATTTTGATGTGCAA
This sequence comes from Lachnospiraceae bacterium C7, assembly GCA_900113385.1. Taxonomy (GTDB): domain Bacteria; phylum Bacillota; class Clostridia; order Lachnospirales; family Lachnospiraceae; genus Roseburia. The sequence goes on along the minus strand of FOPE01000021.1, from coordinate 5,083 downwards.
TACAAACTTTTCTCAGCTAAGATTGTATTTAGGACTTCGTTATCACAAAAAACAAGTTTTTGATAATTCTCTATATTCGACATTTGATTTTCTATAAATTTATCTCTTTCTTCTTCTGTAGATTTTCTAAGAGCTTTAAGTTTATGTTTCATATCATGTGCATTTCTGTTAACTAAATCAATTAACTCTCTTGAAATCTCATAATGTCTTGCAGAATCCTTAAGCATTCTAGAAATAATAGCCTGCTCTTTCATAGCAACTGTAGATTTAAAATTTGCATATTGAATTCCAAGTACAAAAACACAAGTCATTATTCCCCATAAGACTCCAAATCCTCTTACTTCCTCACCTATTCTAAATAAATGTTGAGCAGAAAATGTTGACGTTACTGTAATTATTAATATCATCACATAAAATGTTCTCATAAAAAAGTTGTCTACATACAATTTTCCATCACAACATTTAAGTTTTCTTGCAAAAAGCATATAAATTATCCAATATATAAATGAACATCCTACAATACTCATTCCAATATATAATAATAGTCGTGTTTTAAAATAATCATCCATATATGATTCTACCCACTCATGAATCAAAACATATACTATGTGTTGACTACAAAATGCTGATACAATCACATATAGGCAATCTACAACTTGTATATCAAATAATATTTTACAAAAAAAGTAAGTACTTATTGTAAGAACTATATACCACATTCCGATAATCACAACATGTTTTCCTATAGTAGTATATAGCCTTATCCATCCAAAATAACCTAATGCAATAAGTAAATATGTTGCAAATAAAAACACTACTTTCTCTACAAATCTTTTTTTCATTGGAGCAAACGGAATTAAAAACAACAATTCCGCTACTAACATTTCCACTATAAACCTAAATTCTTCAAAAATTTCAAATGCTGTAATACCGTACATTATAATCCCCCTAAAACTCTAGTAAATTGTTCAATAAATTTTGTCTTTTTTCCTCGGCTAATCTTTAATACATAATCACCTACATAAACTTCATCCTTTACTATTGATTCTACGTGTTTTAGAGCGACTAAGTAACCTGCATTACATCTTGCGAAATGATAAGGTGCTAATTTTTGTTCTGCACTAGAAATATTTTCACGTACCTTGTATTCTTTATCTGATGTATGATAAATGCAATAATGTAACGCTGACTCAACATATAAAACATCCTTTACACTTATGTTTATTATACCTTCTTTGGTCTGCAACAAAAGTGGTGTATCATTTCTGTTCATTTCTATATAACGTTTTGCCTTTTTGAGTTTCAATGCAAAATCTGGATATGAAACTGGCTTAATAACATAATCGATTGCATCAACTTCAAATCCTGCTAAAGCATATTGTGTCATAGCTGTTACAAACATTAATACCACATCTTCATTCATCTCTCTTAGCTTCCTTGCTACATCAATTCCACTAATTTTTGGCATATCAATGTCTAACAAAACCAAGTCATATTGATTACTATAATTTTTTAAAAATACATTACCATCCTCATACTTATCTACAGTCATACTTTCTTTTGTTTCCTGGGAAAAAGTCCTTAGATATTTTGATAAATCATTTAGTTCTGATAAACTGTCATCTACAATTGCTACTCTCATTTTCTATTCTCTCAATTCCTTTATGTTGTGTAATCATGAAATTATATTTAAATTTCTCTCGAATCTTCCTCGAGATGAGTAAAAAAAATCGTAAACCCTAAGATTTACGATTTTTTTAATACCCAAATACATGGTAACACCAACATAATTTATTAGTCAATACCACACTTTTTTGTGTTTTTATATCCTTCTGGAAGTTCTGCTGCCTAGGCTTGTTTCAAAGCTGTTATTTTCCTACACGCTCCATTGAGCTTGATTCCTTTGAAGATTTAACATTTTATTAAATTCACCATGTTCATCCTTCATAAGTTCAGATGGCTTACCTTCTTCCACAATTTTGCCATTTTTTAAAACAATTATTTTATCCGCTGCTTCTACAGTTCTCATTCGATGTGCAATTACAAGAACTGTTTTACCTTTTAGCAATCTTGAAAGAGCTTCTTGTACTTTAGATTCATTTTCAACATCAAGAGAGGCAGTTGCTTCATCTAAAAATACAATTGGTGCATCTTTTAAAATAGCCCTAGCAATCGAAATTCTTTGTCTTTCTCCTCCAGATAGTTTTTCTCCATTTTCCCCAATGATAGTGTTATAACCATCCTTCATATTTTTTACAAATTCATCGCAATTGGCTAATCTTGCGGCTTGCATAACTTCTTCATCTGATGCGCCATGTTTTCCAATTCGAATGTTTTCCATTATTGTGTCATCAAAAAGCAAAACATTTTGAAATACCATTGAATAATCTCTGTGTAATGTTTCTGGTTCTACTTTTAGAATGTCTACACCACCAACTTCAATAATTCCTCCTGAAACATCCCACAATCTTGCTGCTAATCGCGCGCATGTACTTTTTCCTGAACCAGAAGGTCCAACTAATGCCGTCACTTCACCTTCTTTAGCTGTAAAGCTGATATGATCAAGCACCACATCATCATCGTATGAGAAAGAAACATTTTCAAATTTAATATCATGTCCCTGTGGTTCAAATTTATTTTCTCCACTAGCTTGAACTTCATCATAAATATTTCTTAATCTTTCTGCTGAAACCTCTGATAAAAATAATTCAGATAACAAAGCTAAACATTGATCAAATGGTGTATAAATACGAGTAATTGCTAAAATAAATCCAAAGAAAATCATAAAATCAATTTGTCCTTTAACAATTAAGTTTGCCCCAAGAAGTATTGTAGTTGCAACACCTAATCTCATAACAACACTTGCTATATTGACAAATATTCCAATGCTAAATTCACCTGCTCTTAATTTTTTTTCATAATCGTCTATGTCTGCACATATCTTATTATAAAATTTTTCTTTGCCATTAATTGAATGGATTTCTCTGACATTTTCTATTATTTCTTGCATACCATCTGAAACTTTAATTTCTACTTTTTTTGTTTTCGCGACTGTTGCCTTTGTAAATTTCTTTGTTAAAAAAATCATTCCAAAAGCCACTGGAACGCCCCATAAACATGCAATAGCCATTCTCCAATCACATATCATCATACCAATTCCTATAATAAATGTTGAAATATATGCGCCGTACAAATATGGCAAAACATGGGACCACACATGCTCCATTCTATTAACGTCACTCATAACAGTTTCTGTAAGATCTGATAAATCTTTTTTTCCAAAGAAAGCTAATGGAAGTTTTCTTAGGGATTCTGCTAAGCCAATTCTAATATCTTTTACATCTCCATATACAAGACCATATGTTGCAATATATTGCTGTAAATGTGTGATAAATGAACAAACTGCAAAAAGCAAAATACTCAATATGATAGGCAATGCTTTTTGAAGTGGTGCACCATTTTCTATGTTTTTCATATATCCATCCATTACATAATATAAAACTGCAATTCCGGACATAACTATCAAATTAACTACAACTGTTGACAACCTATGTGCAATCATTACTACTGTTTTTTCTTTCGTTAATGATTTAATTGCATAATTTTCATCTTCGCTATATCTAAATGAAACATTTCTAAACTCTATGCTACTATCTTTAGGCATCTTAGGATTTTTCGTTTCCACAATTTGTGGTGCGTCCATTACCTGTTCAATTCTGTTAATTGCTGATTCTGCTTCCATAGAATATGCCATTGTATACATAATTTTATTCAATGCCGTAGAAGTAATTGCTGAAAATATAGCATAAAAAGCAAAGTTAGTCATAAAACTTATTGCATTGCCTGATGCTATTTCTTTTGGGGCAATGAACATTGCCACTGGAACTAAAAACATAAAATTGCATTTTTAAAATTTCTAAAAGAATATACAGTTTGTTGAAAAATCTTAACAACAGGAATGCCTCTAACATACTCTGTTGCTGATTTACTCATATTATCTTGAGCTTTTTTATATTCTGCTAAAACAATAGCATTCTTTCCGCCCATCATTAAAAAGAGAGTACTAATGGAAATAATAACCGCCAACAAACAAGCGCATCCCATTCTCCAATCAAATGCAAAAATCAAAACGATTAATGAAACAAACATCACAACTGCACCTGATATGTCTGCCAAACTATGGGCTAATAATGATTCTGTATCACTTGCTGCTGCATTAAGTTTATTTTTTAATAAACCAGATGCATTATCTTCAAAAAATCCTAATTGTGCATTTAAAATCCTCTTCATGCCAATTTTTCTTATGTTTGACGCAGTTTTAAATGCTGCTAAATGAGTACACATTAAGCCAATGAAATAAATTACTATTTGTCCTGCTGAAAAAGCAAATGCAATCCATCCATAATTGACAATATTGTTTGCTTCTTCAAAATTAGGTGCACATTTAATCAGCTCATTAACTATCTTCCATATGTAAACATATGGAACCATTCCCATTGCCATTGCTATTGCTGATAAAATCACACCTAAATATGTCAGTATTTTGTAATTTCCTGCATAATCTAAAATTCTAAATAGCGCAGATTTTTTCTTTTCTTTTTTCACAATTTTGCCTCCTTTTATAAAACATTTTTCTAAAATCCATGTAAATGGCTTGTTTTCATTTGTGTTTGTCTTATTTTATGCCTTTTTTTAGTCATGTTGTAAGTTTTATGTGTTGTGTTATGTTTGAGTTAGTTGTATCTAACTTTTATTATATACATTTCACTTGTTTTGTCAACAAATATAATAAAAAAATACCCTATTTACCGAATTCTGAATCATTCAGTAAATAGGGTACTTACTTTATAAAACGAAAAGTTTAATTAACTTTCACTTATATTTTTTCCATCCTTCATCTCTATTTTTCTGTGGCACATATTTATGCATTCCATATCATGACTTACTAATACAACTGTCGTATGTAATTTTTCATTTAGTTGTCACCGATTGTAAAATGAAGTTGGACAACTAAATAAAAAAGCTCATGAGACATTTCTTTGATAGAATGTTAATTGTCCAGAAAAACATAATCAAAGGAGCT
>FOPE01000010.1 GCA_900113385.1 Lachnospiraceae bacterium C7 | reverse complement strand
TGAGGTGACCCCCAAAAGTTAGACTTTTTAAGCGTAGCAGTTTTTGGCTGCTACGCTGTTTTTATGCAGCCAAGAGGCTGAGCCTGTATTGAACAGGACTCATCCATCCTAGTTTCTCTTTAATTCTTTGTTCATTGTAATACTTTATATATCGCTCGATTTCTGATTTTAATTCTTCATAATTGTAATAAACAACACCATAATAGATTTCTTGTTTTAGTAGCTTTTCTTCCGCCCCTTCTTGTGTGGCCTCAAAGCATCAGGACCAGATATTCGAAAATCATTGACCCATTTAGCAATCAATGCAGAATTGTTAATTCCATTCTTTAGAGCTAATTCCTGATATGAGAACTCACTTGATAAATATGATTCTACCATTGCTAGTTTAAAATCAAAAGAATAATTTTTTCTTATGATATATCCCAAGCTATAAGCAATAAGAGATTAGCCTCATACGGACTAATCTCTATGTTAGATTACTACACCGAAAGGTGTGTTACTTGTTAAGTTGATTGAACCGCCGTGTACCGAACGGTACGCACGGTGGTGTGAGAGGTCGGAATTTCTCATTTAAGAGAAATTCCGCCTATTTGATTTGGAAATATGGTTGCAAATATATATAATGGGTAGTAAAATACTACCTGGGTTAAAAGCTAATAAACGAATAAATTTTAGGAGTTGCAATATGTTTAAAAGGAAGTATGAGCCTCATATTAAAGGGGACAAGGTTAAAATTGTTGATAATAGACTTAGAGGTTTTTATCTATTTGTACTAGTTGTATTTATTATTTTAGGTGCAATGCTTGTATTATCAGGCACGGATGACTTAGGTCCAATTTGCATAATAGTTGGATTTTTTTTGGCCGTATTATGGTTGTTTTTTGCAGCCGTAGAACGTCGTTATACCATTACACCAGAATATATTTCTGTTAGATATGGACTATTTAGCAAAAAGGTTAGATTTGAGGATGTAGATTACTGCTTTTTTAGTTCAAATTCATTTATTACTCTTAATAACTTAAAGGGAAAAGAGACCACCATAGATTTGATACATATGAATGGTGACTATGAAAACTATTTTTTGGATGCTATTAGAAATGGAAATGTTCAGATAAGAGCAGTTGGTTCTTTTGAAAAGAATGCAAATGGCAGAGCTATAAATAGTAATTTTAAGATGACTCAAAAGGGATTTATTTTCAGTGAAATTGTATTTTTGTTTTTTATGTTAATCGTAAGTGTACCTTTATCTTCGTATGCTTTGGATCCTGAGGAAGAAATGGGAACCAGAGTATTTATGTTTGTGATGGATTTACTAAATGTTTTGTTATGGGGATTTTTAGCTACAAAGGTTTCTGAAACTATAACAATAAATAATGACACTATTATCATCAAAAGATGGTTTAAAAAATCCATTGTATTAAATGTAAAAAATATTGATTGGGTATATACAGGAATGGAGCATTATAGTAACCGAGGTGTTGGATATGATATCGAGGAAATGCAGATTCATGTGAATAATGAGCTTTTAAAGCTATCTACCAATATTAATAGAGGATTTAAAAATTATGATGTATTCATAGCATATTTGCAGAATTATAGGGTTCCTTTCTCATTAGATAAAACAAAGCTTATTACTTACGAAAAGATAGAAGAGGATTCTAAAAAGGATATTCCAGAGCTATTAAATCTAGAGGAACATTCATTTACATGTAATGAAGACTATATCATTGAAAATGGTCCATTTGCAGGAATGAAATTGGATAAGGATTTAGAGGCTAACGGAGACTATACACAATTCTTTAAGAAACACATTTTCTTTGATAAAATCCGAATGGGTTTTGTATGGATTATGAACATCGCATTTTTCGTGGCCATGATTGCTGCAAGAGTGGGTGTTATAAATATTTTCATGGCATTATTAATACCTGGAACATTATATATACTAGCTTATCTACTCAAAGCTATTGATGAAAAATCAATAGTAAATGAGATTTTAAAGACGGGCAGATGCTACGAGGCAGTACTCTTTACTGCTGATATTCGTGAGAATGATGAGGATGTATATTTTGCATATAAGGATGGTGATTGCGTAAGACTAATCGAGCCTTTTAACACTAATGGCAAATCAAAGCAGCAGGATTATGAGGCTAGATATGGTGTACCTACATACATTTGGGCGGCTCCTGAAAAAATACCATTCTGTTTAGAGGGAGATATGACAGGGCCTAAGGATATAGGCAAGTATACACAAAAAATTGTTACAGCTGTAATTGGTTTTGTAGCTGGTCTTTTCTTCTTAGGAATGGCATGGCTTGTGACAAGTGATTTTATTACTGGTGGCTCAACAGATTATAAGGTAGAGAAAAATGCCAATATTGATCAGCTCTTAGTGGACTATAATGACAATGAAATGCTCAGATTTGAGTCTCAGGATTCTGAGAAAAACTCATCAGTATACAAGTTTTCAACAGATGTAACGTCGTTTTATGCATATGCCGAGGATGGTGAACGATATGCTGTTGGTGGTCATTATTTCCAGGCATCTCTTCGGAATGACATTAAGGATTTCCTTGAAAATACATGGGGCATCACAGATATGGATACTGCTCATGAGACTATAGATAATATGTTATCTTATGGGCATAGAGCAAAGTTCAGATCTTATGTTGAAAATGACGAGGATACTCAAAAGGCTATTGAGGCTATTGAAAGGGATTATGGAGATAGCTTTACATTTGAGGATGCAGTAAATATTGACGAGGATTATTTTGAGAAAAATGATATTTCTACAGATGAGTTCTACAGAGTAAAGGGTGCTGCCTGTGCATATGTTAGATTTGGAAAGGATGGAATGACCGCCTATGATTATCTTAGATTAATAAGAGTGGCTGCTCTTTCATATAATGTAAGATATTTATCTGCTGAGGATTATATGCAGCTCTTATACAATATGGATACGGTATTGCAGAAGCAGTATTCATCATTTGAGGATATACATGAGTGTTATTACTATGGACAGATGTTTAGACTTAAGGAGATTAATGATGATACTGAAGATGCCATTCATAATGACCAGAGTGTAATAAAAGAAATGCGTACGAGTGATTTCTATTCATCTATTGAGTCAGATTATAACCTTCCAATTACAGAGGATTGGCATGATTTAATTATCGATCGTAGTAAATAAGAGTTCTTAAAGCTAGCAACAAAGTTTGTTGCTAGCTTTTATTTACTTCATCTATCCTGCATACCACAATTCTTTAAACACATCAGTTTCCGGTACGCCATTTATATCCAATTCAAAATTATCCTCAGTACGTTTATCCTCGTAGTGTATAGCCACTAAAGTCTTTTTGCTACCTTTAGAGGAATCCTTTATATTGGCATAGTATATATGTTGTTGGATATCTGCTGCCACCGGATACAAAGTCTCTCCAGCCTTTAGATTAGTGACTTCTCCAGAAGTAGCACTATAGTCGCTTACTACCTCAGCCTGAATTCCCTGAGCTAGGACAAGAGGTTTTTTAATTCCAGCGCCATTGCCTAGAAATACATAAAAGCCAGGTCTATTATTTTCAGCTGAATAGCCAGCCTCATCTACAAGAATAGTCTGGGCACCAGAATAAGAACCAAACACATCGATTTTTTTATAGATATCAAAAGCAAGCTTACCATTTTTTATATTAATACCTTTTACATGGATCTCATCATATAGCACCTCAGTTATAGAGCCATCAGCATTAAATTTAAAAATATAAGAATAAACATAATCATTGCTGTCGTTAATCTGTATAACTCCGTAAAACTGGTTATTATATTCTACGACCTTCATATAATCATATTGATTTATACTTAGATTTCCGTCTAAATTAATCAATTCATTAGCCGAACCATCCTGTCCGATTTCCACGAAAGAATTTTTCCAGGTATTATAGTCATCTGCATCACCATCTAATATATACTTATAAGAATGGTTGTTTACAGTAAACACCGTATTAGTATAGCATTTTATAGTGTTAGCTTTTATTATTTCTTTTATGATATCACAAATTCCATAAAAAAATATAAGAAAATAATTACAAAGGATATCGGATTCGTTTCTGTTTAATTTATATAATATGACTTTTTAAGAAAAAACTATGTCATTATTGCATAAAGATATATGTTTTTATTACAACACTTTTTAGGAAAAAAAGCCATTGTATTTATATAATTAGTTTTGTACAATATAACACAGTTGCGAAACACAATTATGAATGATTTAAGGAAAGGTGGGCTATAATTGTGCTAGAAACATCTAAGTATACTAATGACAAGATTAATAGCATCAAGAAGTCTTCATTTGCCACAAAAGCAAAGAGTAAGACTCAGTCGACAGATATTGATAGCAAGGGTAAGTTAGAAAAAAGTGAAGATAGTAAATGGGATTTCGTATTAACACATAGATTACTTAATTTCGAAGATGTTTTATCTGTTTTTAACATGATCAAAGATATCAAAGAAGTTAAAAAGCAGATCGACTTAGATAAGAATATTAAGCTTCTTGTTAAAGATGAGGAGTCAGGGAAACATCTTACTTTTACAATTAGCAGCGACAAAAATAAAGAATACTGTTTTAGGGAAACAGCATTCGAGTCATAGTTATGATTTTAAATATATTGCAACAATATAAACGGGTATATTAATTATCAGATTATATTTACTATAATCAAACGAAAAAGAAAAGCGTTAACAACTTATATATTGGCCTAGGAGACATTTGTTTCCTAGGTCATTTTTATATTGACACAAAATTATGACAATGGCTATAATGGAAGATGTATACAAATATCTTAGATTTAGGATTGAAGTTATGAAAAAAGCATAATAAGAGAGGTAAAGAAAATGGATATTTTTTATTCAAGTACACGTAATGGTGATGATAAATTAACAGCATCACAAGCAATTTTAAAAGGGTTAGCAGATGATGGTGGATTATTTGTTCCAGACCATATTCCAGCATTAGATGTAACATTAGATGAGTTAAAAGATATGTCTTATCAGGAAACAGCCTATGCTGTTATGAAACAATTTTTTACAGATTTTACAGAAGAAGAATTAAAAGACTGTATTAATAAGGCATACGATGATAAATTTGACACTAAAGAGATTGCACCTTTAGTAGAAGCAGACGGAGCATACTTTTTAGAGCTTTTCCATGGCTCTACTATAGCTTTTAAAGATATGGCATTATCTATTTTGCCACATTTACTTATTACATCTGCTAGAAAAAATAACGTTAAAAACGATATAGTAATTCTTACGGCTACTTCTGGGGATACAGGTAAAGCTGCCCTTGCTGGATTTAGCAATGTAAAAGGCACAAAAATCATAGTATTTTATCCTAAAAACGGCGTTAGCCCTATCCAGGAAAAACAGATGGTTACACAAAAAGGTGATAACACATTCGTAGTAGGAATCAACGGTAATTTTGATGAGGCTCAGACAGGCGTTAAGAAGATGTTCGCAGATAAAGAGCTAAAAGCTGAGTTAGACGCTAAGGGATATCAGTTCTCTTCAGCAAACTCTATTAATATTGGTAGACTTGTACCTCAAGTCGTATATTATGTTTATGCATACGCTAAGCTTTATGCCAACGGCGTTATTGCAAAGGATGAGAAGATTAACGTAGTAGTTCCAACAGGTAACTTTGGTAATATTTTAGCTGCATTTTTCGCTAAAAACATGGGTGTACCTATTGCAAAACTTGTTTGTGCTTCTAATGAGAACAAAGTCTTATATGATTTCTTCTCTACTGGTACATATGATAAAAATAGAGAATTTGTCCTTACAAGTTCACCTTCTATGGACATCCTTATTTCATCTAACTTAGAGAGACTTATCTATAAGATCTCAGGCCGTGATGCTAAAGTCAACGCTAAACTTATGAAAGACCTTAGAGAAACAGGTAAATACGAGATTACACCTGATATGAGACGTCAGTTAGATGATTTTTATGGCAACTATACTACAGAAGCTGAGACAAGTGAAGTCATTAGAGATTTATATGATAGCACAGGTTACGTAATTGATACTCATACAGCTGTTGCAGCAGGTGTTTATAAAAAGTACAAGGCAGACACTAAGGATACAGAGACTAAGACAGTTATTGCTTCTACAGCAAGTCCATTTAAGTTTACTAGAAGCGTTATGGACGCCATAGATAAAGAAAAATATCATAGCATGACTGATTTTGAACTTGTAGACGAACTTAGCAAAATCGCTAACGTTAAAGTCCCTAATGCTATTGAAGAGATTAGAAATGCAAAAGTTTTACATGACACTGTTTGTGACGTTGACAAAATGCCAGACACAGTTAGAAGCTTTTTGAAATAATAAATGTTATATTAAATAAAAAACATATTGTATAACTAATAAAACATATTAACTATTAAATAACATAATAAATAACATAAATAACATATTAAATAACATATTAAGCCTTCTCTACTAGAGTGATTAAGTAGGGAAGGCTTTTTTCATACCCCTTGCGTCATTAGTTCTCATAGGTTTATAATGTGAACTATACATTTCAGAGGAGATGTCCCACGTCTTTATGTAAAGTATAGGCAAAGTGTAGGTAATGTATAGGCAATGCATAGAAATCATAGGCGTGAGGGATATTTTAATTTTTATATAAATATAATCAATTATGAAAGGAATACGTGTATGATGTTAGAAACACAAGAAAAAACAGGCTACGACCTTTTAAATGATCCATTTTTAAACAAAGGTACTGCTTTTACCAAAGAAGAGAGAGAAAAGTACGGTTTAATAGGAATTCTTCCTCCAGTTGTGCAAAGTCTTGACCAGCAGGTTCAGCAAGTTTACCTTAATCTTAGTCAAAAAGATGATCTTCGAGAGAAGAGACACTATCTTATGAATATTTTTTCTAGAAACAGAACTTTGTTTTTCGCAGTATTTTCAAAACACTTAAAGGAGCTTATGCCTATCGTTTATGATCCAGGTGTAGCAGACAGCGTTAAGAATTATTCTAATTATCTGATTACTCCACAAAATGCCGCTTTTTTACGAATTGACCAAAAAGAACAGATAAAATATACATTAGTCAATGCCGCTAGAGGTAGAGATATTGAGCTTATTGTTGTAACTGATTCTGAGGCTATTCTTGGCATTGGTGATTGGGGCACAAACGGTGTAAGTATAGCTGTTGGAAAATTAATGGTTTATACTGCAGCAGCAGGTATTGATCCTAAGAAAGTACTTCCAGTTGTTATTGACGCTGGTACAAGTAGAGAGAGTCTTATTAATGATCCACTTTATCTTGGACTTCACCAAAAAAGAGTAAAAGGACAGGAGTACTATGATTTTGTAGACCAATTTGTAGAGACTGCTGAATCACTTTTCCCACATCTATATTTACACTTTGAGGATTTCGGTAGAGATAATGCTGCCAATTTGCTTGAAAAATACAAACACAAATACGCTGTTTTCAATGATGATATCGAAGGTACAGGTATTGTAACTTTAGCTGGTATTCTAGGTGGCCTTAATATCTCAGGTGAGAAATTACAGGACCAGAAGTACATGTGCTTTGGTGCAGGTACAGCTGGATGTGGTATCGTAAAAAGAATTTACACTGAGTTACTAGACCAGGGTATGTCAGAGCAGGAGGCTAAGAGCCATTTCTACCTAGTAGATAAACAAGGTATTTTATTTGACGACATGGATGATTTAACTCTAGAGCAAAGACCTTTTGCAAGAAAGCGCAGTGAGTTTGGCGATGGAGTAGAGACTAGGACTTTACTTGATGCTATTAAGGCAGTTCATCCTACTATTTTAGTTGGTACTTCTACTGTGCCTGGTGCTTTTACAAAAGAAGTCGTAGAAGAGATGCATAAGTTTGCTAAGCACCCTATTATTTTCCCTTTAAGTAACCCTACAGAGCTTGCAGAGGCCAAGGCTAAGGATTTAATAGAGTGGACTAACGGAATGGCTCTAGTGGCCACAGGAATCCCTACAGAGCCTGTTCTATATAATGGAACATATTATGAGATAGGTCAGGCTAATAATGCTTTAGTTTATCCTGGGTTAGGTCTTGGAGTTATGACATCTGAGGCTAAGCTTGTTACAGAGACTATGATTTCTTCTGCAGCTCACGCTATTGGTGGACTTGTAGATCCTACAGAAAAAGGGGCAGCAGTTTTACCACCTATTCAGGAAATCGTATCTTTCTCTAAGAAAATTGCAGAGGCCGTATGTAAAGAGGCTATAATTGATAAGGTAGCCCAAGGCGATATGGCAAGAGAGGACTTCTCTGATGAAGATATTAAAAAAGCTATAGCAGATAACATGTGGCAGGCAGAATATAAATAAGTGATAAATTAAATATATTATCTAAACACAAACATCGCCCCCTAAGAAAGATTAAATCCTTAGGGGGCGATATTTTCCGATTCTTTTCAATTATACATATTTTAATTATACATATTCTTAGACTTCTGAGTCTTCAGTCTCGATTTTAATTACTTCTAATATGATATTTACTACTCCAAATGAGTACATAACAGGGAATAGATAAGCTTTTTTATCAAATATAAGAAGTGGATCTTTTACTCCATATGGAATATCAAGTTCTAAATCTGTATTATCTTCATTTGATACGTTTACTATAAATACTCCGTTATGTAGATTAATAAAATCTTCTAGTGAAGCAGATACATATTCATCGTATTCGCTGAACTGATCACCAACATATCGTGATGCAAATTCTACAGCTGTATCTTCATCCATGTCAATATAAGTTACTACAGAGTAATCACCAATTACTTTTTGGCATACACATTTTTCTGGTGCAAATTCTGTAATGGCACTACCATCAAGAGGAGTGAAGTCTTCTCCAATAAATCTAATAAAATTATTAAATAGTAACTCTAGATACATCCTTCCATAATGTGAAAGAGGTGTCTCTGACATAACAAAGAAGTTATCAAATAATTTTTCGATAGTATCTTTTTGGTCGTCACTAGTAAAATCTAAATCATAAATTTCACTTTCAGAACGATATTCTGTAATGATATTTGCTAAATCCTGATTTGTCAAAATCTCTTCGTCTACAAATGTTTGGGCAAGCTGTAAAAATGATGGTACTTGCGCCTTTAAAAGTTGAAGCACTTCATCATTAGTTAAGAACCCTTGTTCAATAGCTAATTCACCAAATTTTTTGTCTTCGTGAGTTTGTTGAATAATTACTTCATCAACCTCTTCAGCAGTCATAAGTCCCTCTGAAATAGCGAGAGTACCTAGTTTGATTCGGTCATTTGACTGTTTTTGCATTGCATCGAATAGTTGTTCTTTTGTGACGTACTTGTTTATTAACAGGAAATTTCCAAAAAACTGACTATACATACTTTATCTCCCTTCAAGGAACTTTTCTACAATTTCAATAACCTGGTTTCGATCTATAGGTTTTTGAATAAAATCCTTAGCACCAGCTTCAATTGCAACCTTAAGTTGCGCCTGAGTTCCGACAGAAGAGGCGATAACAATTGTAGCATGTGGATCATATTCTTTAATTTCTTTTATTGCAATTGTTCCATCTTTTCGAGGCATAACAATGTCAAGAAATACTAAATCCGGAGCTGTTTCTTTGTATTTATCAATAGCATCCTGGCCATCAACGGCCTCAATGAACGTAGGATTTCCAATTGTCATGATTATGTCTTTTAACTGTTTTCGAGCAAGCACAGAGTCGTCGCTTATCAAAATTTTAATGTCTTCAATATGCATAAAAACCGCTCCTTATCTGGTAAAAATGACAAATTATAACAATAATATTTTTGTATATAACTTTTACAAAAAATATATCGAAATAATTTCGGAAAAATAAAGAGTATTGACTAAATTCTTGGAAAAATAATGTTTTTTATTTTTATTTTAAATTGTTCCTAGTATAGTCCTAATATAATTCTAATATAATTCTAATATAGCCTAAATTTTTTATAAATTAATTCTAATGTATATCTGGATAATCTCTATGGTGTCCTGCGTATTTATATGCTGGTCTCATAATCTTTCCGTTATAGGCTAATTCCTCCATACGGTGGGCACTCCAACCTGCAACCCTAGCAATGGCAAAAATAGGTGTGTATAGAGAAAGTGGAAGATTAAGCATATCGTATGCAAAACCACTAAAGAAATCCACATTAGGACATACACCTTTATAGATTTTTCTTTCTTGGGAAATAATCTGTGGTGCAAGTCGTGCAACGGATTTATATAATCTAAATTCATCAGTTCTTTGTTTCTCTCTAGACAAACGTTCTACGAAGCCTTCTAGTATTACGGCTCTAGGATCTGATAGAGAATATACCGCATGGCCCATACCATAGATAAGTCCTTGCTTATCAAATGCTCGCTTGTTAAGTAGAGCTGATAAATAATTTGATATTTCGTCGTCGTCTTTCCAATCCCTTACATGTTCTTTTAAATCCTGGAACATCTCCATTACTTTTATATTAGCTCCACCATGACGTGGTCCTTTTAAGGAACCGATGGCAGCAGCAATAGCAGAGTAAGTGTCTGTTCCTGATGATGATACAAGGTGTGTGGTAAAAGTAGAGTTATTACCTCCGCCGTGCTCCATATGTAAAATAAGAGCAATATCTAATAATTTTGCTTCTAATGGTGTAAATTGGGAATCAGGTCTTAACATATGTAAGATATTCTCTGCTGTAGAGTAGTCTTCTCGTGGTAAATGTATAAATAAACTATTACCTTCATGATAATGATTATATGCTTGATACCCATACACACATAACTGTGGAAATAAACTTATAAGTTGCAAACATTGTCTTAATACGTTTGGAGTAGAAATATCGTTTGCCCTATCATCATATGAATATAAAGTTAATACGCTTCGCGCTAAGGTATTCATCATATCACGGCTTGGGGCCTTCATAATTATATCTCTTACAAAACTTGTAGGCAGTCTACGATAGGTTGCAAGTAGAGATGCAAAATCATTAAGTTGTTGTGGGGTTGGCAACTCTCCAAATAGAAGTAAATATACACATTCTTCATAACCAAAGTGGTTAGAATCTAATTGATGTCTTACGATATCAAATACATTATAACCCCTATAATATAATGAGCCTTCTGCTGGTACACTTTTACCATCTACGATTTTGGTAGCATTTACGTCGGATATCTCTGTTAAACCGACTAAAACACCTTTACCGTTTAAATCACGAAGGCCTCTTTTTACGTCATATTTTGTATAAAGATTTGGGTCAATAGTTGCTGATTCAAGGCTTAGATCTGAATAATGCCTAATAGTTGGCGTAATATCTGAAAATGGATTTTGTTCCATTGAAATGCCCTCCTTTTATTAAATTTTATTTTCATAGTATCCTCTTTTTATATAACTTTAGATTATTTGAATACAATTTTACCACAACAAAGTAAGAAAGTAAAATTATTTAATTTTTTATATATGGTAAAATTCTCAATAATATATTAAAATAGCTAGAAGAGCATAACTAAAAATTATAGTTAGTAAATAATTAGTCGAATATCGCTAGATAAATATGGCTAGAAGAACTAGATTAATGGCTTAATTAAAGGAGGCAAAATAAATGGATTATTCTAATTTACGTAAACAATCTATACTAGCAAAGGAAAACTCTTATTCACCATATTCTCATTTTAGAGTAGGCGCTGCACTTCTTACAAAAGATGGTCACGTTTTTACAGGATGCAATATTGAAAATGCAGGTTTAACTGCTACTAACTGCGCAGAGAGAACTGCAATCTTTAAAGCTATATCAGAAGGATATAAGGATTTTGAAGCTATTGCTATTTGTGGCGATGCTGATGATTATCTATACCCATGTGGTGTGTGTAGACAGGTTATGGTAGAATTTTGTGATTTAAATAACTTTAAAGTTATATTAGTTAATACAGAAGACGACTATAAAGAATTTTCTCTTGGCGAGTTAATGCCAGGTGCTTTTACACCAAATGAATTAGAAAAAGGTGTAGTAAAATAATCCCATAGCTTAATGCACAATTCCCCCTTAAGGCTTTTGTAGAAAACTCACAAAAATGCCCCTAGATTTTATTTATCAATTGTAAAGTATTGAAGGCTTTTTTAGAAAAAGTTATAATAATTTATGAAAAGATAAAGTTTAAGGGCCTTTATCTTGATGTTATAGTGCAATTAGTTCATTTGATTGCACTATGTTTTATAAAAACCGAAGGGGGAAAGGTTATATGAAAAATAGCTCGTTTAACAGCTCATTAAAAAAAAGCGCGTTGATTCTTGCTACTACGGCGACGGTTCTTGCTAGTCAAGTGGCTTATGCGCCTACGCAGGTTTTTGCAGATGATGACGCAGCTGAGGGTTTATCGGTTAAGATTACTACCGATAAGAAAGATTATTCAAGTGGAGAAGAGGCTAGCATTTCTATTAATGCCTCTAATAATTCATCCTATGATTTCCAAAACATTACTTACAAACTTACTTTACCTGAAGGCATTATGATGTCTAGTGGTGGCAAAACAGAGGGAGTTATCTCTACACTGCCGGCTTTAGACCACAATGAGATGACTTTTACTACGGGTAAATTACCACATTATGAGGCAGACAAATCTTCTAGTGATTCTAGTAATAAGTCTGGCGATAATAAGTCTGGCGACTCTAGTAAGTCCAAATCAGATTCTTCAAAGGATGCTAGTGGAGATTCTAACACAAATTCTAAGGCTAACCAGGGAAAGAGCTCTGATACTGAGGCTGAGGGTTCTAGAAGTACAAATTCTGACTATGATAATGGCAGTGAAAAGTCCGCTTCTAGCAATGATACAAATAACAGCCAATCAAATCAATTTAACAAAAATGACGGAAATAATGGTAAGGCAGCAGGTTCTAAAGCTAATACTAGTGTAGCTAAGAATGATAATAAGAATAACTTAAAAAAAGCTGATAAGGTTTCTAAGAATCCTCTTACTAAAGATTTAAATGACAGTACTTCATTGTTTTTACTTGGAGCTTTGGCTTTAGCTTTGACTCTTATTGGCCTATATGCTTTTATTTGCAAATTGAAACATAGAGATTTAAAAGACAGCTTTAAAGGCGGTATTGGATTGTTTTTAAGTCTTGTCCTATTTTTCTCTATTTTATCTGATACTAATTTACTAACTTTAGTTTCAGCTAGGGATTCAGAATATTATAGAAATAATACTGATCCATATTCTTACGTTGAAGGTAAATGCGATATTACTGTAGACGGTGTGCCTGAGACTATTAGTGTTACGCTTAAGGTCCCTGATAAGGGTGTTGTGAAAAAAGATTTTGGAATTCATGATCCTTCTATTTTTGAAGATCCTGAGTCTGGCAGATTCTATTCATATGGTTCTCATATTGCTAACGCTATGTCTACTGATCTTGTTTCATGGACTGAGATTAACAATTCTAGTAAGGCCTATGAAAAGGAAAATACTTTATTTGTTCACAACTACAAAGAGGAGTTTAAAGAGGTCTACGATTGGTTTGGACCTCAGTCAAAAGAGGGGATTTGGGCTCCAGATATTACTTATAGCAAAGAGGCTAAGGAGGCTGGCAATGATCCTTACCTTATGTATGTAACTGTTTGTAATGGTGGTTACAAGGCTGCTATTTGTCTTGCTACTGCAAAAAAACCTGAAGGACCTTTTTCTTATAAGGGCATGATTGTTTGCTCTGATTATAGAGAAAGCGATGTGAGAAATGGTTACACTAATGTTCTTGATGTTTTAGGTGCTAAGTCTGTAGATGAGCTTCCTAGCAATTTGAAAAATTACTACATGACTAAGACTTCTGGAGATTACAAAAACAAGCTTCCTGATTGTATCGATCCTTCACCAGTTCGTGATAAGGATGGCAATCTTTATATGGTTTACGGTTCTTTTACTTGTCATGGTGGTCTTCATCTTTTAAAACTAGATCCTAAGACTGGTCTAAGAAGCAATGACAATTATCCTTTTGATCCTAACAAAGGTGAGGATCCATATTATGGCAAAAAAATTGCTAATGCTAACGGCGAAGGTCCTTACATTTTAAGAGTTGATACTAACATGTCACCTACAGGAGCATATTATTTCCTATTTTGGTCTCAGGGTAATCTAAGATCAACTGGTGGTTATAACATGCGTCTATTTAGATCTGAGTACATTGACCATGGTTATGTAGATTATGCTGGCAATTCGGCTATGAAAAATATGAATTCTACTAATCAAGGGTTGAGAATTATGGATGGATATAAGTTCTCTGATGACAAGTACCCATCTACTGCAAATGGTGGAAATTCTGCTATTGTTACTTCTGACGGAAAGATTTTAGTTCATTATCACAGCAAGAGTTGTGACAATTCGGCTTATGGAAAAGATGGCTTTATTATTAAATCTAATGAAATGTTTTTAAATGAAGATGGTTGGCTTGTTACTTCACCTGATACTTACAATGGCGAAACAGCTGATTCTATGAAACTTTCTAAAGATGATATAGCAGGAGATTACGAGTTTATCTATCACAGATTACAATTTTACAAGGATCCAGTTAACTATAACGATAACTTCGTTGAGTCTAAGGTTATTACTTTAAATGCTGATGGAACTGTAACTGGTGCTATTAACGGTACATGGTCTGCTAAAGAGGATAAAGATGGCAAACAGCAGATTAATGTTTCCTTTGATGGAAATACTTTTAAAGGTGTTGCTTTTAAAGCTAAGGAAGGCTTAGAGGGAATTTCGTGTCCTTCTGATAATGAAACTGATGAAAACGGCAATGAGAGAGTTGTTTTTACTGCAGCAGGAAAGAATAACAGATGTATTTGGGGTAAAAAGGTAAAGGATTCTAACGATGAAAGAATTAATAAGGATTTAGAGTCTATTAATATTCCTTCAGAGATAAAATTTGAAAATTCTGATAAAGAAATTGTTTTACCTACAAAGGGCAATCTTGGTTCTAAATTTACATGGAAGTCTAATTCTAAGGCTTTTGAAATTAAGTCTGAGAATAATTCCGTAAAAGGAAAGGCTATTCCTCAACTTGAAGATACAGAAGTTATTCTTACCGCAACAGGAGAGTTATACGGCAAATCTATAAGCAAAGATTTTAAAGTTACTATTGGAAAGGAAGTTATCAACATTCCTAAGATTACTTCTTCGCCTACTATTGATTTACCTAAGACAACTAAGGCGGGACTTAAGATTACTTGGTCTTCATCTAATGAAAACGTAATTAATTCGGCAACAGGTAAAGTTACTCTTCCTGAGGCTGAGGCGGCAGCAGTCGACGTTACTTTAACAGCTAGAATTGAAGATGCAGGAAATGAAGGCGCAGGAAATGAAGGTGAAGGAAATACAGGTATAGGAAAAACATATACTTACGTGGTAAAAGTAATGCCTTTACCTAGTGAAAAAGTATATGAGGAGAACTTTAGCACATTTAATGCTGATAGCGATTTAAAAGCTGGCAAACTTTCAAGTAACTGGATTTCTCCTAACTTACAAAATGGCCTTAAACTTGTAACTGAAAAAGACAATAGAAAAGCAATAGAATTTGCTACAGGACAAAATAACACACGAGGAGCTTATGGAATTTTTAATACAACTAGTAAAATCAATGGAAATTACAGCTTAGAATTTGATATGAGATTAAAAGCAGGTAATAACCAGGGAAGTCAGTTTGTAGTTACATGTGATAACGTAGCTTATAATAGTAAAAATGTAAATTACGGAGTTGCAAGTGGCTATTTGTTCAAGCTAGATACAGTAGCTTCAGATACATGGACAATAAATGGCAAGGACAAAGTCAAAATCCCTAGCGGAAAATGGGTTCACGTAAAAGCTATTGTAAATACTTCTTCAAATACAGTTGCCCTTAAGATCTCAAATGGCAATTCAGTTTTATATGATGGAAGTGTTATGACATCAAATGCTTCAACTTCTTCATTACAGGGAATATACTTCCAAGGAGGAAGATATCAATTTAGTGGAGCAGTATGCAATATCGTTATTAAAAAGTAAAGTTTATACTTTTTTTAGAAAACTTTATATTTGTTTTCGAGATTTGTCATATTTTGTCCATATTTTATTTGTAGAATAAACATTGTGAAGGAGCAATTCCTTCTCCCAATTATTCCCTTTTTATTAAATAAACATTTTCATAACTAAACTCCTCGAGGAGCACCGTGTAGAGCACCCTACATGGTGCTCCTCTTTTTTATGGGAAGGATGAAATGTTAATAGAATAAAAAATAATAGAATAAAAAAGAGATTAGACCTTAGGCAGTATAAAAATATAGAATAAAATTCGAGAAAATAGCCATTTTGTCAATATGATATCTATTTCATAGAAAGCTGTTTTTGACAAGTCTTTTTACAAAGCCGTTAAAAAACAACGGATAAAGGAAAAATAAAATTAAATCTTTTTTTAATTATTGCCAATTTTGTCACATTAAAGTGTGTTAAATAGGTTGCAAAAAAATAGATAATTGGTTAAAATATACCCTGTAAATTGAGATTTTTGGAGGAAGAGAGTTGTGTATTATAATATTAACTTGGATTTATGCGCAATAGTTTTGAACGTCTTTTCTTTATACATTCTTTTTCAGAGAAAAGATATGAAACGCAACTACAATAAGATATTTTTCCTGTTATTAGTTATGTCTTTACTATCAGGATTATTTGATATATCTAGTTCCATGGCACTTATGAATAAGAATATGTCGAGGTTGGCTATAGCTACGTTGACGTCTTTTTATAATTTTAGCCATAGTATGATACCATTTTTATATGTGGTTTATATAATTTTGCTATCAGGTGTAGTTTTAAAAGATAGTTTAGTTGGTCTACGTAATTTCTGCGTAACGGTTCCAATTGTTTTTGTAATAGGTTTGTTATCGGTAAACGGCATTTATCATTTCGTTTTCAGTATTGATGCTAATAAGGTTTATCATCGGGAGCCTATGATGTATGCAGTATATACAGTTGCTTTAATATATATTTTGCAGGGAATTTATTATTTGATCAAATATTCGAAAACAATTCCTAAAAGAAAAAGCGTATCTATTTTTGCTTTGATATTTTTTGGGATTTTAGGAATGATTATACAATTCTTTGTTTCAAGTATGCTAGTTGAATTATTCACAGAGGCTTGTACAGCCTATGGAATTTTACTTGTGACAGAAGATGAGTCTGAGGTTTATAGTTGGTCTTCTCATGTTTATAATAAGAATGCTTTTACTGAGGATAATAATATTTATTTAAATATAGGTAAAGAATATAGGGTTATCGCTATAAAGATGTCTGATTTTGACAGGCATAGACTTCATTATGGCACACCTAATATGAACAAAATTATCTCTGAAATTGCTCAAACACTTGAGACAATAGCAGAAGATGAAATTACATATGATTTTAGCAATGGTTCTTTTGCCATAGTTTTACAAAAACATTCTGATTATAAAGAGAGAAGAATTGTGGAAGAAATCAAAAGTATTTTTGAAAAAGGCTGGAAGTATGAAAAGGTTATAATTCCTTTTAAAATAAGTATTAGTGTAATTTCTGTCCCACAAAATGCTAAAACCGTGGTAAAATTAATTAGTCTAGTCGAAAAAGACTACTTTATTAAAGAAGAGGAAGAAGATAATATAACAGACAATCCAGATAAACCATTTGTTTCTGTGATTGATAATAATTTAATTGG
Source organism: Lachnospiraceae bacterium C7 (assembly GCA_900113385.1). GTDB lineage: Bacteria > Bacillota > Clostridia > Lachnospirales > Lachnospiraceae > Roseburia. The sequence goes on along the minus strand of FOPE01000010.1, from coordinate 60,891 downwards.
TTAGGAGTTTGTGTAAATGGAAAGAAAGTATTCATTCCGTCAATTAATTGCGATGGAAAGAGATCCGTACATTCAAAGACAGAAGTTATCATCTATGAATATGATACTTCAGATTTTTTCATTAATAAGTTTTGCATTGGTTATTTCACCAATAACACGAGGACTATGGGGTATTGCTATTATTTGCTTACTTCTAGGTACATGGTTTTTCTTAAATGATTTATTACTTAAGAAAATTAAGGACCATATTGTGGTGATGTTCATAACCATTACGGGAACTTATATATTATTTGCTGCACAATTTTGGCTAGAGCGTAATATGGATTTTGGCATGAATTCATTTTGGCAGTGGATTTTAATTATACCTTTTTTATGCGATTTTATAGGTGGAATTTTGTATGGCACCATTGCTAGTTCAGGTGGATGGATTCTAGCTTTTATATTTATGTGGTCTCCATTGAAGAATCATCTTCAAGAATTTGGAAATAATGATATTACACTTTTCCCAATTAATTATTTGTGCATTATGTTTATTGCCGCATCTGTTCAATATAAGATGACATCTTATCAAGCTTTCAGAAAAGAAGCTGAACAACAGCTTGCTGCTAGACAAAAAGAGCGTGTACAGCGTATGGAAGAGCAACTTACTATTTATGAGGAAAATGATTCTAACATGCGTAAACTCAAACATGATATCAGACATTTTAACCGAGTTATAAGGGCTTACCTAAAAGATGACGATATAAAAGGTGCATTAGAGTACATTGATCAAATTGATGGTAAACTAGAGGAAGTCAAAAATACTAATTATTGCGATAATAAGCTTATTAATGGTTTGCTTACAGTTTATATCTCTCAGGCTAAAAAAATAAATTGTGATGTAAAAGTTAAAGCTATTGTGCCAGATAAATTAGCTATTGACGCTATTGATTTAACATCGATTATCGCTAATGCTATTGAAAATGCTGCAGAGGCTGTTCGTCGTGTAGATGAAGAGGAACGTAGTATTCGAGTAACTCTACAATATGACGGTCAAAAACTTAAGATTTTAATTAAGAATACTTGTGCAGTAACTACAGAATTTTCAAAAGATGGTATTCCAATTAGTACTAAAGTTGTTAAGAGTGGTATTGGTACTCGTAACATCCAAGAAATATCTGAAAAATATGGCGGTTTTGCATCATTCCTTCAGCAGGATAATTGGTTTATCACAAAGGCCATTATTAACTGTTAGTTTTATAGTTGTTTGCAAAGGCTAGCATTAACTGCTAGATTTATAGTTGTTTGCAAGGGCTAGCATTAACTGCTAGATTCATGGTAAACTACCAAAGTCACTATTAGCAATTAATGTTACGAAGCTATTTGCGTTTAAAAAGGAGAATCACAAATGGAAGATGGAAATGTTAATATGTCTATTTCACCAGTAGTTAAACAGGACGGACAAAAAAAGGTGTACGTTTTATTTAAAACGGACAATGATATAGCTCCCAAAGAGGCAGAAATACTTATGCCAGATGCTAAAGTTGTACGTAACGTGGGATTTTCAGAAGACGAACAACACCAACTTATGGCATATTGTGTATCTCAGAAGAAATTGATTTTTGAAAGAGCCAGCAAAATAAGTGTAATGGATGCATTTTTGGGACAGTAATGCAAAGACACCATGCAAGATAATGCAAGATACTATGAAAGACACTATGAAAGATACTATGCAAGTCACTATGCAAGATACTATGAAAGTCATCATGATTATGTATGGATGTATATTTAGCATTAATGACACATGCAACAATTGCAAATAAATTATTTAGTTAGGTAGGTATATGATAGAAACAACAAGAAACATACGAGATTTAAAACGACAAATAATAAAATATATTGCGGTAATTTTAATCGCTGGGGGAATGATTTTTTTGTCAGAGTTTTTTAATGAAAAAGAAATTATCTTCCCAGAGATCGCCGCAATTTCAGTAGGGGCTATCTTGGCCCCTACTTTTTCATGGAAAACTAGTAAGAAATTAATTTTCTTACTTATTTTTTTGTGCGCAGCGCTAGGATTAGGAATTTCCGTTTTCGTCACTGGAAGTATAATTACTAAAATGTTATTGGCTTATGCAGTGGGACAAATTATTTTATTAGTTACAAAAACATCTTTTGCTCCATTAATTTCGGCAATTACTTTGCCAGTACTGCTTGAAACAGATTCTATAGTATATCTTTTATCTGCAGTAGGTTTGACAGGTGCAATTCTTTTGGTGAGAATTTTTCTAGAAAAAATCAAGGTGGTTTCTGAAACAACATTTATTCCAATGGATAGATTAAATGTAGATGAATTTTTGGGCCTATTTTTGCGAGAGGTTATTCTCATGCTATGCCTTATTTTGGCATTAAGGTGGAATTTTAAATTTAGTATAGCTCCACCACTTATAGTCGCTTTTACGGAGTTGACTAATAAATCGGCTAAACCAATGCAAAGCATTCAAAGCAAAATAAAAACAATTATTTTGGTAATTATATCAGCATTAAGCGGTGCAGGATTTAGATTTTGGTTATCAATGAATCTAGGCTTGCCACTTACAGTAAGTGCTGTAGTGGCCATGTTAGTTACAGTATTTACAATTGATAAGTTCAAAATTTATTTGCCACCAGCTGGAGCAATTACAATTTTAGCTTTTTTAATTCCACAAAAGATGGTAAAATTGTACCCGGTGCATGTAACATGCGGAATTATCGCATTTGTTATTGCAGCATCATGGGTAATATGGGCAAAAGATGCCATATATATGATAAAAAATAATGATGAGCTGACAGTAAACTAACAAAAACCTAACAAAACTTTAATGAAAACCTAATAAAAGATTAGTAGTATATTCGTGTAAAGAAAATTGATGTTAGGTTACTTGATGCAGTTGGAGGTAATGTAAATGATTTTAATAAAAAACGGTCGAGTAATTGATCCACTTAACAAAATTGATGGAATAATGGATATTCTTGTAAAGGATGGCAAGATAGTTGAAGTAGCTGAGCATATTGACGAAGACAAATGCCATGATACATTTGAGGTTATCGATGCTAATGGTAAAATAGTTGCTCCTGGTTTGGTAGATGTTCACGTTCATTTTAGAGATCCAGGCCTTACTTATAAAGAGGATATTCATACAGGCTCTTCTGCTGCTGCATGTGGCGGTTTTACAACTGTTGTGTGTATGGCCAACACAAAGCCATCCATTGACAGTGCAGAAATATTGACTGACCTTATTAACCGCGAAAAAGAGTTGCCAATCAATGTCCTTAATACTGCAAACGTTACAAAGAAAATGCAGGGTAAAGAATTAACAGATTTTAAGGCTCTAAAAGATGCCGGTGCCATTGGACTTACAGATGATGGCGTTCCAATTAAGGAAGAATCTTTATTAGTTGAAGCATTTAAAAAAGCCAAAGAACTGGATTTACCTATTAGTTTGCATGAGGAGGATCCTGAGTTAATCGGTAGTAGTGGTGTAAATCAGGGTAAGATCTCTGAAAAAATCGGAGTACTTGGAGCACCAGCTGTTGCAGAGCACACTTTAGTTGCTAGAGATTGTATGTTGGCTCTTGAAATTGGCAACAAAATAGATATTCAGCATATAAGTAGTGGTGTTTCTGTTGCTATGGTAGCTTTAGCTAAAAAATTAGGTGCAAATGTTTTTGCGGAAGTTACTCCACAGCATATTTCTTTAACAGAAGAAGCAGTGCTTGAAAAAGGTACATTTGCTAAGGTTAATCCACCTATTAGAACAGAAGAAGATAGAGTGGCATTAATCGAAGGCCTTAAAAGTGGTGCAATTGATATGATTGCAACAGATCATGCTCCACATAGCAAAGATGAAAAAACTAAATCTATTCATGAAGCTCCTAGCGGAATGATAGGTCTTGAAACATCCCTTGCATTATGTATTACAAATCTTGTTAAGAAGGATCATCTAACAATATCAGAGTTAATTGAGAAGATGGCTTTAAATCCAGCAAAATTCTACAATTTAGATTGCGGACATTTAAGTAAAGGTGCTAATGCAGATATTGTTATTTTTGATGAAAATGAACAGTGGGTAGTATCAGAAGATAGCTTCCATTCAAAAGCATCTAATTCACCATTTATAGGGAATAAAGTATACGGTAAAGTAAAATATACTATTTGTAATGGTAAGGTAGTTTATCGTGATTAATTTAATTTTAAAAAAATAAGAGATAATATGAACATATGAACATTTGCTCATATGTTTTAAATAAACCAACAAAGAGGTGTAACCATGTCAATTTTAGGAACTTTTTACATACCTCATCCTCCGATTATGATTCCACAAATCGGTCGCGGAGACGAGGTAAAATTACAAAAAACTATAGAAGCATACAAACAAGTAGTAGATAAAATAGCAGAGCTAAAACCAGACACAATTGTAGTGATTTCAAACAAAGCTCCACGTTATTCTGACTACATTCAAACCTTCTCGAAGGTTAGATTATCTGGTAACCTTTCAAAATATGGTGCCAAAGAAATAGATTTTACAGCTGATTTTGATATTAAATATTCAAAAAAAATCAGGGAAATCGCTGAAAGAACAAATTATACATGTGGTGGAACAGCCAGATCTGATTTCAGAGAAATCGATTATGGAACTATTATTCCACTTTATTACATTACAAAACGTTATGTAGAATGTAATCTTGTAAGTGTAGGATTATCAGATTTACCAGAGTGCGAACATGCTAAAATGGGCGAAATAATTGCCCAAGCTGCAGACGAACTTGATAGAAAAGTAGTTTGCATTGCAAGTTGCGATTTATCAGAAAATCCAAGCAATAAAGATTTTACAAATGCTTATGCCATGCTAGAAGGCGTTAATGGCTCAAAGGTAGACTTTACAGAAAGCCTTATTAATTTTGAAGATCCATTTAATGTAGGATATGCTGTAGGTTCTTTATCAGATACTGAATTTGTTAAAACAACTCGCAAAAAACTTGAAGTTGATAACAGTGCTGAAGCCGAAAACAATGCTAAAACATTTGAAACACTTTTAGCAGCTAAAAAAGTAGTAGCTGACAAAAAACTTCCAACTGATCAGTGCGTAAAATTAGCACAGCTGGCAGTTGAAACATTTATTCAGACAAATGATATTCTTCTTCCAAATAAAGTGTTAGATGAAACATCAGAACTTTTAAATGAGAGAAGACCTGTATTTGTAACTCTTTATAAAAATGGCAACCTTCGTGGTTGTATTGGTGCAACAAGTGCTATTCAAAAGACTGTTGCAGACGAAATCATTGGTAATGCTGTAAGTGCAGCAACTCGTGATGTTCGTTTTATGCCTATAACATCTGCAGAGTTACGTGAAATAGAGTACCAGATTGATATCTTAAATGATCCAACAGATGTGAAAAATATAGATGAACTAGATTGCTCACAATATGGCTTGATCATGGAAAAAGATAACAAAAAATCAATTATTTTACCTAACTTAGCTGGAGTCGAAACAGTAGATATGCAGTTACTTATCCTAAGAAAACAATTAGGAATTACAGAAGATGACAAAGATTTTACTTTGAAAAAATTCACTGTAGAAACACATAAGTAATTTGAAATAATGTAAAATGCATTTAAAAATAAAATACTTATATGTTAAGCAATTGCTTTGAAATATTCGACATATATATAGGGGATAGGCGTAATAAGAGAACGATAGCATTTACAAAATCATATATATTTATTTAAAAATATAAATTGATTTAAATAAAACAATTAAATAAAGCAATTAAATAAAGCAATTAAAATAAAATAAATTATTAGGAGGATAAACCTTATGAAAAAAATTAAAAAAATTTTAGTATTTCTAGCAGCATGTGGCTTTTTCGCTTGTGTTTTTGTTAGCAAATTCTGGAAAAAGAAAGAAAAAGCAGCTTAATAAAAGTATTTTGATTAATGTATTTTAACAGATACAGTTTAGCAACCCAAAAAATTAAGAGACTACCTGGTTATAAAGACTAGGGTAGTCTCTTTTATTTTTTTATGTATTTTAATCATTTCTATATGTTTTAATAATTCCTACGTATCTTAATCTTCTCTACGTAAGTGTACGAACTTAGCAGCAAGTTTACGTCTATCTTCATCAATAGCAGCGTAGTGACGTCTAGTAGTATTAACATCTTGATGCCCTAGAACATCTGCAACAAGATAAATATCACCTGTTTCACGATAAAGATTAGTACCGTATGTACTCCTTAATTTATGAGGTGTAATATTTTTAACTCCTGTGACTAGTCTAGAATATTTTTTAACTAAATTCTCTACAGCTCGCACGCTAATACGTTTGTTCTGCATAGATAAGAACAGAGCTTCTGTACTACCTTCTTTTGCCTCTATAGTTCTACGCTCATCTAGATAATCATCTATAGCCTCTCTAACTTCATCGCTAAAGTATACCATAACTTCTGTACCACCTTTTCGATGAATCTTAATACCATTATTTTTAAAATCTATATCGTGAATATCTAATCCAACACACTCAGAAACACGTATACCTGTACCAAGCAGAAGAGTTAAAATAGCTAAATCTCGAATTCTAGTACGTTCATGATATTTTTTCTGGCGATCAGTTAATCTATCTCCAGACTCTACTTGATCAAGCAATTGAACTACTTCATCAACATCTAATCGAACAATATTCTTATCATGAATCTTAGGCATAGATACCTTTACAGTAGGATTCTTATCTATCATATCTTTTCTAAAGAAATATCTATAAAAGGAGCGAAGAGCAGCAAGTTTACGCTTAACGCCTCGTGAATCATTAGTATGAGAAACACCGTCTTTAATATAGTACTTTAAATAATTTAAATATGCTTCTATCTCTAAAGGAGTAATATCATCTAAAAATTCAACTGGATAATCAACAATATCCATCTCCTGAAATTGAGGAATATGTTCGTGAATATAGTCAAAAAAACAACCTAAGTCATAAGCGTAGGCAATTCTTGTTCTAGAAGATGTAGTTGGCTCAATACCAATAAAAAACTGATTGCTGTAACGTGGCAGTTTACTGATAAGCTGGCGCAACTTTACCTCATTTTTTATATTAATGTCTTCATAATATGCGCGATCTGACACGACTTTTTCCTCCTTAATCGCAAAATAATATTACATACATTCTTAATTAATGAATACATGTTCTATCAAATTATATCATACGAACTAATGTTTTTCAAGAGGGGAATATTAATTATTATTTTTTTGCTTTTTCTACAAAAGTTCTGTGTTCCAGCCTTCTACAGTGGAAGATAAAAGTGCTTTAAAAAGGCAACGTTTAGCTTTTGGATTTTCCTTTTGAATCTGAGCAATTAAATTTTTGACGTACGCACGTTTGGTGTGGCCATCCTTTGGACATGGATTCTCAACTATTGGCAAATTATATTTGTTTTTAAAACCTTTTACTTCGGCTTCTGTTACGTAAATAAGAGGTCTGATAACTGTAATATCCATTTTGTCTAGATATGTTACAGGTGGAAAGCAGTAGTAGTGACCTTCAAAAATTTGAGACATCATAGTGGTTTCTATAACATCATCCATATGGTGGGCATAAGCCACTTTATTATATCCTAATTGTACAGCATACTCATTTAAGGCACCTTTTCTTAATCGCGCACAAAGTGAGCAGGAAATGTTTTCTTCGCCATCCTTAAATAAAATATCTTTGATTTGGGTTTCAATGCGTTTATACTCAACGTTAAGTTCTTTACATAAGGCAACGATTTCTGTAAAATCTGTTTCGTCGTATCCTAAATCTACTGTTATTGCAACTATTTCAAAGTGCTTAGGATAGAAACGGCGAAGTCCAGCTAAAGCATATAAAAGTGTAAGCGAATCTTTGCCGCCAGATATGCCTACTGCAATTTTGTCTCCTTCATTTATCATAGAATAATCATCAAGAGCCTTTCGAACGTGGCTATAAAGTAATTGTAATTTCATTTTTCCTCCATTTTTTAAATGTCGCGTTATGACAAATTTGGTAACCTTATTGGCACCGTGGAATATCTATAACTTTATCATATTTTTTCACGAAATACTAATAAACATGATTACAAAATAAGAAGTAACACTTTCTTTTGCTCAAATAGCACAAAAAAATTGCAAAAAATGTCAATTTTTTTTAAAAATTTAGTGATTCAAAATAAAATTATCATGGTATAATATAATGGATTACGATTAAAGATAGGGGAAATCGCATGGAAGCAATTCAAATGGACACATTGATAGTTGGCAATGTGCAGTATTTAAAAGCGCTTGACATTCGCAATATGTTGCTCGATAAGCATGTTGTTGTTTGCAGCGAAAAATGTCCAACTAAAAAAAAGAAAGGACACATTAAGTGGTATTCGACTGATATTACTGATAAGAAATTCAAGAAAATCTTTGACGCACATAGTGTTGGCAGTATTATTTATTTTTCAGATTATCTTAATTACCAAGCTACTTCACAAAATGAACTTGAAAAGATCCATTTAATTTTGGAGTATTGTCGAAAGAATAAGGTAGAACAGTTTGTATACATAACTTCACAAGATTCTTGTAAAGTTAACGACAAAACTGCTGGATTAATGCAAAAATCAGCGGAAGAAATTTGTCGCCACTATGCTGAAAATGAGTTCTTAAGTATTAAAATTGTTAGATCACCTTACATTATTCAACCTGACAATCCAAATGATTTTTCTCATAGGAATTTTGAAAAGGCCTCTGCAAACGAAAAGATCGAGTTACCATTTGCAGAAAATAATGTGCCTAATTTCATTGATATGAGAGATCTTACCACATTTATTTATCGAGTATTTGATAATTGGCATGAAGATGAATCTATTAGTTATTACAATCTTCGTCCTTACAAAAAACAAACTTACCACGACTATAAGGTAAGAATGATGGATTATTTCAAAGATGTGGATATAGTGTTTAATGAAAACGCTAGAGAAGATGAATTGGATTTGGGCAATGACTTAGCTCTCGAAGAGTACGAATGGTCAGCAAAATACGGCTTAATCCGTAATTTTGACAATTATGTCTCTTTATGGGAATCTAGTCGCCAAAACAAGAAGAAAATTTATGATATTATTCTTGAAAAAATAAGATCTCATAATCCAATTGCAAATGGTGTTGAAATCGGTATCGGAGCTATTATTGTAGAAGGTCTTAACCAGTTATACAATGTTTCAGCTCAATTTAGATTAGTCGATTTTAGACTTTTATTTGTAGTTCTTATTGCTACAGTGTATGGAAGCTTTTTCGGTTTTATAGCTGCAATAATCGAAACAATTTCGTTAGCTGTTGCATTTACTAAAGAAGGAACATCATGGGAACTTTTACTTTACGAGCCAAGTAATTGGTTGCCTTTCTTATTACTTTTTGTTGCTGCAGGCGTATGCGGATACGTCAAACAAAAAAGTGAAGAAGAGATTGAATTTTCAAAAACTGAAATCAAAAATTTAAATGACAGAAACTCTTTTGTTACTGAACTTTATGATGAAGCAATGTCTTATAAAAACGAATACCGTCAAGACTTAATTGAAAGTCGAGATGGTTTTGGACGAATCTTTGATGTTGTTAAGAAATTAAGTGATACAGTACCTGAGAGAATTTACGCTGAGTCAATTCCAGTTATGGAAGATGTACTTGGTACAAAGAGTATAGCAATCTTCTCGATTCAAGATCCTGAAGCTAGATTTGCTAGACTTGAGGTTGCATCTCAAGGTATTAGAAATAAAGTTAAGAAATCAATTGAACTTTCAGACTACAAAAATATCATGGCTGAAATTGATGAATCAGAGGTTTGGATTAACAAAAAAGTTGAACCTGGCTATCCAGTTTATATGACAGGTGTCAAAGAAAATGGTTCATATGTTATGTTAATTGCTATTTATCAGACTTCATATGTTCATATGAGTGCGTACTACGCCAACCTTATTCGTATTTTAAGAGGTTTAGTTGAAAACTTCTTAGTACAGGCATGGCAGTACCAAAAAGCTAATAGATCTGAAGTGTACGTAGATAAAACATCTATCCTTAAAGTTAATTATTTTGCTGAACAATTACAGATTCAGCGTGACATGGTTGATAGACATTTAACACATTTTAGACTTATTCAAATTAAACGAAATGACTTAACAATTGAACAGATTGATTCAATTCTTGGAAAAAATTCAAGAAGTAATGATATAGTAGGTCTTGGAGCTGATGGAAATGTATATATTTTAGCAGCTCAAGTTGATCACAATACTATACCAATTGTTTTAGATAGACTTGGCCGCACTGGCTTAGAGTGTAGGGTTGTGAATGAGATAGGAGAGTAATAATAAATGGGAGCATTAATTTTGCTAATCGTACATATGATTTGTATGGTTATATTCTTTATTTTAAGTTATAAAGATGTATTAAAAGTTAGCCGTTTAATGCTTATGATTGTTATGTTTGTACCTTTTGCAGGTATGATTGGGGCATTACTAGTGCACTACGAATTAACACATAAACTTAGCGGTAATAAAGCAAAAGATACGGAAGCGATGGTTGAAGCATCAATTTCTAAAGCAGTATCTCTTAAAAAAGCAGATGCTGAAAATGCAATTCCACTTGAGGATGCATTAATTATGGATGATAGACGTCTTAGAAGAAGTGTTATGATGGACGTTTTAATGGATGATTCAAAAGATTACGCTTCATTGATTAATAAGGCACGTATGAATGATGACGTTGAGGTTGTGCATTATGCAACAACTGCAACTATTCAAATCACTAAAGATTATGAAGATAAACTTCAACATTGTGCGGAAGACTATAAACGTCATCCACATAATAAAGAAAAACTTGATGAGTACATTGATGTACTTGAACGTTATCTTAATAGTGGTATTTTACAAGGAAGCATGTTAAAGATTCAAGAAGAGACATATTTCCAATTACTAGCAGAACGAATTAACTTTGCAAATGAACTTGAAGACTACGTGAAATTAGCCAATAACTACATGAATGTTGGCAACTACGACTTTGCTGAAAATGTTATAGGGATGATGGAAGAAGCATGGCCTGACTCAGAAAGTACATGGTTACTTCGGATTCGTTACTACTATGACCTTGGAATGGGTAAAAATTTACATAAGTTAATTGCAAGAATTAAAAATGGAAATTTCTACAAATCAAAGAAATTACAGGATGTAATTGCATTCTGGGAATAACTTCCGTTTTTTAGCAAGGAGATTATTAATGAAGAAACAAAAAAAGACTAAATTTATTGATGTTAAAAAGGTGTTTGTTGGATTCTTATTGATTTTCGCTTTATTAATAGTAGAGAGAAATGGAATTCAATATACAACTAAATCTACTAGAGAACCAATCCTTAAGACATCACAAGTAAGAAATAAAATTTCTATTGGTAATAAGGAATGCCTTTATATCACAGATGGTACTGATAAAAACTGTGCTGATTTAAATGAGCAATTTCCACATATTTTCCAGGATATGCGTATACCATACGAAACATATGATATAGCTAAAAGCAAGATGCCTGATTTATCAAAGTATAAAATAATCGTTATGAACGTAAAAAACTATGATGATTTGGGTCATGATAATGTTAAAGCTATTTTTGATTGGACTGCAAACGGTGGTAAATTAATGCAGGCTACACCTATATTTAAAACACCGGTTTATGAGGAGTTCCAAGAACAATTAGGTATTAAGAGCATTGCACAATCTTTCTACTGCCTTGATAGTTTTAAAGCTAAAGAAGGTTTTATGATTGGTGCGCAAAAGACATATCCTATTGAAGATGCCTATGAATCTTGTATGAACGTTAAACTTGACGATTCTGCAGAGGTTTACGCTACAAGTGGAGATGGAACTGCTCCAGTTATTTGGACCAAAAATTTAGGTGAAGGTAAGATTGTTGTATGTAACTTTGGTTATGCATCAAAAGCATACAGAGGTATTATTTCTTCAGCTTATTCTTTATTAGAAGATATTTGTGTATATCCTGTTATTAATGGTTCATCATTTTATCTAGATGATTTTCCTTCTCCAACACCATTAGGAGATGGTAAATATATCAGAAGAGATTACCAAATGGATATTGCAACATTTTATTCTACAGTTTGGTGGCCTGATTTGTTGAAATTAGCAAAAGAACATGGAATGGTCTATACAGGACTTATTATTGAATCATATAATGATATAACACATGGTAAGTTACCTACAAACAAAGATACATCAACATATTACTATTTTGGTAATAAATTGCTTAAAGAAGGTGGAGAGATTGGCGTTCACGGATACAATCATCAGCCACTTTGCTTAACAAATTATGCTTATAAAGTTGAAAAATACAACAAGTGGGAAAACTATGCTGAAATGAAAAAATCAATTGATATAGTTAAGAAATTCGGCAAGAGCTTATTCCCAGATTCAAAGTTTAGCACATATGTGCCACCTTCAAATGTTTTATCTAAAGAAGGTAGAAAACTTTTAGGTGAAGATAAGGATATTAATACTATTGCAAGTACTTACTTCCCTGGTGGTGATGTATATTGCCAAGAATTTGAGATTGGAAAAGATGGTGTAATTGAAACACCACGCATTATTTCAAGTTGTATTTTGGACGATTATATGAGATTCTCTGCTTTTTCAGAGATGAATTTCCACTATGTCAATTCTCACTTTATGCATCCAGACGATTTGCTTGATGTAGACCGGGGTGCAGACATTGGATGGAAAAAATTAAAAGGAAATTTTGATAATTATCTTGATTGGATGAATACTTCGGCTCCTAAACTTAGACAACTTACTGGCACTGAAATGGGTGGAGCTGTTCAGAGATATTGTCAAATTTCATTAAATACAACAGTTACAAAAGATGACGTTAATATTAAAGTTAAAGGTCTCGAAGATAGCGCTTATTGTTTCGTAAGAATTAACAATGGAGATGTATCTAATATTAAAGGTGCAACTCTTGAAAAATTAACTGGAAATTTATATCTTATGAAGGTTAATAAGAGTAAGGTTACTATGAAACGAATGGGGGCTAAATAATGAGAGTATGTCTAATATTAGAGGGTAGTTACCCTTACACAAATGGTGGTGTTTCATCTTGGATGAACAACTACATTAAAGCTATGCCAGACGTTGAATTCGTTTTATGGGTAATTGGAGCTAAATCAAAAAATAGAGGCGTTTATAAATATGAATTAGCCAAAAATGTTACAGAAGTACATGAAGTATTTTTGGATGATGCCTTAAAAATTGAGGCAGGTCATGACACTAATTACGAATTTGACGAAAAGCAAAAAGAGGCAATTGCTCAATTGATGGAATGTGGTCAACCTAAGTGGGAAGAACTTTGCTATTTGTTCCAGGATTTAAAAATTAAACCTGGCGATTTCCTTATGAGCGAAGCTTTCCTTGATATTTTGACAGAATTATGCAAGGAAAAATATCCTTATGTTGCTTTTGCTGATACATTCCATACAATTAGATCAATGATGATTCCAATTTTTTACTTACTTGGAACAGAAGTGCCTAAGGCTGATATTTACCATACAATTTGTACAGGATATGGTGGATTACTTGGTGTTTTAGGACATTATAAATACAATAAACCACTTATTTTATCTGAACATGGTATTTATTCAAGAGAAAGAGAAGAAGAAATCATTAGTGCAGAATGGGTTCAACCAACATTCAAAAAGCAATGGATTAGATTCTTTTATATGTTATCAGATGCTGTATATAAACGTGCTAAGTACGTTACAAGCTTATTTACAAATGCTAGATTAACTCAGATTGAGTTAGGTGCTGATCCTGATTCATGTATAGTTATTTCAAATGGTATCCAATATGACAGATTTAAGGATATTCCTTTGAAAGTAGAAAATGGTATTATTGATATTGGAGCTGTTATTCGAATGGCTCCAATCAAGGATGTAAAAACTATGATTTATGCATTCAGTGAGCTTACACACAATATGCCAAATGTGCGTTTACATATTTTAGGTGGTATTGATGATGAAGAGTATAACGAAGAATGTCATGACATTATTAAAAAACTTGGTCTAGTAGAGGGAGAGGACATTTTATTCCCAGGTCAGGTTAATGTTGTTAAATATATGGAACAGCTCGATTTTACAATTTTAACAAGTATTTCTGAAGGACAGCCACTTTCTGTATTAGAGTCTATGGCGGCTAGAAGACCAGCAGTTACTACCGAAGTTGGTTGTTGTAGAGAGTTGCTAGAAGGTGCACCAGGAGATGATTTAGGAATTGCAGGATACCTAGCACCTCCTATGCAAAGAGAAGCACTTGCTGCGGCTATGCTTAAGATGTGTAAGAGCAGAAAGTTACGTCTTGAAATGGGTGAAATAGGTCAGCGTCGTGTTGATTTATATTATCGTCATCCGAAAATGATAGAAGCATATAAGAAATTATATGAATAAAAAGTCAGAATAATATATCTTATATTATAAGATTGATAATAGTAAATTATATATGTTAAAGGAGTAAGTCAAGTGGCTGGAATAGGCTTTGAATTAAAAAAATTATTCAATGAAAAAGGTATGCTAGCTAAAATGAAAGCATACGGATATACTGGAGTGATTACCACAGGTCCTATGTTGCTAGGATTTTTATTCCTTCTTGGTGTTAACTGGGTTGGTTCATATTATCACCTAGATCAACACTCGAAGGAACTTTTCATCAGTATGGTAACGTATTCTTTGTTTGCATCATTGTTGATAACAAGCGCAACTTCAATGGTTTCAACAAGATACATTGCAGACAAATTATATTCACAACAAACAGACAAGGTGCTACCTTCATTAGAGGGAACATGTTGTATATTATTGCCTGTAGGCGGTGTTTTATATGCTATATTCCTTGCATTTGCAGGAATTACAGCAACTCAGGCAGTTTTAAATTTTATTCTTTTCGAAGAGCTTTTAGTAGTTTGGACGGAAATGAATTATATGACAGCAATTAAACGATATAAAGGTATTTTAATAGCTTATGCTATTGCTGCCTTCGCTTCATTTATGATAGCTGCTATTTGTGGTGCATTTATAGGCATATCTTTAGAAGTATTGCTTGTTAGTATTTGTGTTGGCTATGGAATTATGATGTGTATGAGTTTATTCTTATTATACGAATATTTTCCAACAAAAGCACCTGAGAAAATGAGAAAAAGAAAACCTATACGTCTATATAGAAATGGCGTGAAATTAACAAAACAAGAGTTGAAAATAGAACGTTTAAAACAAGATCAAGGGTCATTTGATTTCTTAAAATGGTTTGATGAATTTAGAACGTTGGCAATTATTGGTCTTTTTACAAACATTGGTTTATTTTCACACTTAGTAATAGCTTGGTTTGGAAAGATTGGACAGCATGTCCAGGGACTTTATTATGCAGCGCCTGAACACGATGTTCCTGCATTATTTGCTTTCCTTACTATTTTAGTTACAACTATCAACTTTGTAGCCTCTGTTGAGGTAAACTTTTATCCTAAATATAGACATTTTTATGACTTATTTAATGGAAAAGGTTCAATCAAAGATATAGAAGAAGCAGAAAAAGAAATGTTAACTGTAATGGAACGTGAGATTGGATATACAGCTAAGAGACAGTTTTACGTAACAGTTGTAATGATTTCAATTGGACTTATTATTTTAAATAGATTGCCATTAGGTTTTAACGCCTTAATGGGTGGCTATTTCAGAGTTTTATGTGTCGGTTACGGAATTTATGCAGTAGGAAATATACTTATGCTTATGCTTTTATATTTTACAGATTATAAAAGCGCAGCAATATCATCAGTTGCTTTTGCTGTAGTAACAATTATTGGATGTGTACTTTCAATGCAATTAGATGCAAAATATTATGGATTTGCATTTACAATTGGTTCTATGGTATATTTTGTAATTTGTTTAAAGAAATTAACTAAGTTTACAAATCGTCTTTCATACAACATTTTGAGTAGACAACCATTAGTATTACAGGATCACATTGGTGTTTTCACACATTTAGCTGGCTTTATGTACGATTTAACAGATCGTTCAGATAGAAAAATTTATGAGACAATTAATCATCGTAAACACAAGAAGCAAAAAGAAGAAGATGCTCTTTATAATAATATCATTGATAAAAAAGGTGATAACCAAGCTTTAATAAAGAAAAACGAAGCTGAAGTTAATAAACAACAGGTTAATAAAGTAGAATCTGATACTAGCAAAAAATAAACTACTACAAATTAAAATTTATTAAACTAGACATACATTTATTTGAGTATTCATATAGATGTATGTCTTTTTATTGCCAAATACCTTGTCAAACCTTTAAATTACATGTAAAATTATTCATTGAATACAACTTATTCAATAAACACAACTATAAATCAAAGAAATAGGAGATAAGCAAGATGAAATTTGTAATTCAAAGAACAAATGCAGCAAAATGTGAAGTTAATAATGAAATTACAGGACAAATTGAAAAGGGATTATGTGTTTTTATAGGTGTTGGAAAAGGTGACGACAAAAAAATTGCCGATAAAATGATACAAAAACTCGTAAATATGCGTATTTTTGAAGATGAAAACGAAAAAATCAACCTTTCTGTACAAGATATTAACGGCGGATTACTTCTAATTTCGCAATTTACTTTATATGCAAACTGTCGAAAAGGTAATAGACCATCTTTTACAGATAGCGAATCACCTGATGCAGCAAATAGCATGTATGAGTATATTATTTCAGAATGCAAAAAAGTGATGAAGGAAAATGGCTCTATAAAAGCTGTAGAAACAGGCATTTTTGGTGCAGATATGCAAATTAGTGTCGAAAATGATGGCCCATTTACAGTTATTCTTGATTCTAATGATTTGGCAATCAATTAAATAAATAATTAAATAAATAAATAATTAATTAACTAATTAACTAATGTATGATTTCTAGATAAAGGATTTCAACCAAACATTCCGATATTTTATATGTTTAATAAATTGTATTCTGACCATTCATTAGAATAGAATCCGTATTCAGAATCAAGCAACAATAGTCTGCTTTACTAACTTCTCTACATGTAAAACTAGTAATAAAGCAGACTATTTCTTTATTATGCAGAAAATAATGAGAGAAGTAACTGATATGTTATACTATTCATTCAAGTGTAAATATTGTAATATATCATACAGTAATATCAGATATTGCATATAATTATCAGTTATATATCCCGAAAATAACTCCAAAAACATAATCGCATACATTATTCTGAAATATAATTCAATTATAAAAAACTTACAGAAAACAATGGAAAAAATAGCAATTATATTGTATAATATAACTATAAAAAGCCAGTTTTATTATATAGAATGGAGGCATAAAATTATGGGTGAAAGAGAAATTTATACAATAGGAAGAGAATTTGGAAGCAAGGGTAAAGAAGTAGGTGAAAAACTTGCTGAAAGATTAGGAATCAAAATATATGATAAGGAATTGCTTAGAAAAGCTGCAAAAGACTCAGGTTTTTGTGAAGAAATTTTCGAAAATCATGACGAAAGACCAACAAATAGCTTTTTGTACTCATTAGTAATGGATACATATTCATCAATGAATTATTCTGCAGCACCATTTCTTGATATGCCACTAAATCATAAGATTTTTTTGGCTCAATTTGATGCTATTAAAAAGATTGCAAGTCAAGAATCATGTGTAATCGTTGGACGTTGCGCTGATTATGCACTTGAAGAAGATCCTAATTTGCTTTCTATATTTATTCATGCTAATTTGGATGATAGAATCAAACGAGTAAGCCAAATGCTTGATATTTCAGAACATAAAGCTAAAGATACAATTCAAAAACAAGATAAACAACGTGCAAGTTATTACAATTATTATACCTCAAAAAAATGGGGAGAATCACGTAGCTATGATTTGTCCTTAAACACAAGTAAAATATCTACAGATGATTGCGTTGATATAATTTTGGAATATAGAAAACGTATGAAATAGTTGAATTTGCTTTGTAAAAACAATAAATGTACTTGAAAAACATATGAAATATATAGTAAATAATAACTAACAATTAACCAATAACAATCAATTAACTAATAAATAACCAATTAATTAAATTTAAAATAAAAAACGGATCTACAGACTTAGATTTAATCAATATTAAGGGCCTGTAGATTCGTTTTTTATTTGTTTAAAGCCAATAAATGTACATTAGCCTTTCTAAAAAGCGAATACAGAGCGCTTAAAAATTAGAACAAACAAGCCAAATAAATAAACAAAGAAGCAAAGAAACAATAAAATTAAGAAACAATGAAATAAATTTATAAATAAAAACATAAAATAAAATAATGGATATAACTATGAATAGATAATTAATTAGATAATGAATTAGAGAATGAATATACAAATACGAAAAGTAAGAGAATAAAATGTCGTTGAAATAATATATTAAAAAAAGAAAAAAGTATGAAGCAAAATCAAAGAATTAAAATAGTGATAAAAATGAAGAGAGTAAGAACAAGAGAGTACATAATTAAAAATTAATTGTCAGAATATTCAACAAAGCTAAAAAAAGAAACTCAAGTACTGTTTGGTTTAAAAAATTACTAACTCTACGTTAAACTTGTGTTTTGCGAATAGTTTTTCAGAACTCTTAAACCAGCTTTTTCAGCTGGTTTTTAGTTTTTTCATATTTTAAATTAATAATTAAAAATAAATTAATTATCTGCACTAAGCACTATTACTCT
Source organism: Lachnospiraceae bacterium C7 (assembly GCA_900113385.1). Lineage (GTDB taxonomy): Bacteria > Bacillota > Clostridia > Lachnospirales > Lachnospiraceae > Roseburia. The sequence goes on along the minus strand of FOPE01000010.1, from coordinate 42,079 downwards.
TACTTGTTTTGGTTACGTAAGACTTGTAAGAGGTTTTCAAAATAATCAGGTAACGGAGCAGAAAATTCAACATATTTTTTTGAAGTTGGATGAATAAACCCTATTATTTGAGCATGCAAACATTGTCCTTGCAAATGCTTAAATTTACTCTTTTTATTATTTGAATATAATTCATCACCCAACAATGGATGTCCAATACTTGCCATATGAACTCTAATTTGATGAGTTCTTCCAGTTTCAAGTTTAAATTTTACATATGTGTAATTGCCAAAGCGCTCTATAACTTTGTAATGTGTTACGGCAGGTTTACCGTTTTTTTCATTAATAGCCATTTTTTTCCTATCAACTGGATGACGACCAATTGCACCTTCAATTGTACCTTCATCATCTTTTAAATTGCCATACACAATACCAACATATACACGATTAGCACTATGTTCCTTTATTTGTGATGCAATATCTACATGACTTTTATCGTTTTTACAAATTATAAGTGAACCTGTAGTGTCCATATCGATTCTATGAACAATGCCTGGGCGAATAACTCCATTGATTCCACTAAGTGAATCTTTACAATGATACATTATTGCATTAACTAAAGTATGTGATTGATGTCCTGCAGATGGATGTACCACCATTTGTTTTGGTTTGTTAACAATTAAGACATCCTCATCTTCGTATAAAATATCTAAAGGAATATCCTCAGGTTCAATCTCTAACTCTACTGGATCTGGAATGTTTACTATAATTGAATCATTTAGTCTAACCTTATAATTTGATTTTGGCTCTTTCATGTTTACAGAAATATCGCCATTTTTAATAGCCTTTTGAATAAAAGATCTAGTGAAATCAGAATATCTTTCATTCAAAAACTTATCAAGTCTTTGACCAACGCTCTTCTCTTCTACTATAATTTCTTCTTGTAACATGAAATTCTCCTAACTAATGGTTTTATATATATTTTATACTATATACTGTGCTATATGTTAACTTATTTATATTATATTATTTTAACTTAGTTTTTTATTTTAACTTTTTTCGCTTTAAAGTAAAAATTTTTCCTAATTCTTCTTCAGAATGATAAAACAAAAATAGAATACACAAAACAATTGCTCCAACTGTTATAAATATATCTGCAATATTAAAAACTGGGAAATTTATAGTCTTAAAGTAAAGAAAATCTACAACAAATTTTCTAAAAACTCTATCTATAAAATTGCCAATCGCACCGGCTACAATCAATGAAAATACTATTTTTATAAAGTTATATCTGCTGTTTTCAGGTAAGTTAAGCATAAAATATACAATTAAACCTACAATAACTACAGTAAAAAATACAAAAAAAACAAATTTAGTATTTTCAAAAGCTAAAGGATTTTTATAAAAATAATCAGGTTTAAAAATGCTTTGGAATAATGAAACTGGATCTACTCCAAAAGCAGCACTTCGATTTTCTAAGTACATAAATTCGAAATTATCACCTAACAGTTTGATAGGCTCTTTACCTTTTAAACAACTTAATACAAATAATTTTGACACCTGATCAACAATAACTAACACCAAAATCATTAATAAAGCTTTAACGTTAGAAAGTGGTTTTGATTTTTTGGAATAAACTTCTGAATTCAAATTATTTTTTGAATCATTTGATTCTTTGATACATGCACTTTCTTCGATTGCTTTATTGTTGTTTGTACCTTCTTTAGTTGTTAAATTATTGCTTGTATTTTCTTTGATTTCAGTATTGTTGCTTACATTTTCTCCAATTGTTGTATCATTGCTTTCATTTTCTTCCATTGCTGTATTGCTACTTACAATTTCTTCAGTTGTTATGTCGTTATTTGTATTGTTCATTCTTATTCCTACCACTTCATTATTATATATAAAAATTCAAGCGAACCTTTATCTTTCCTTTTTTTGATAATTCATCACTAAAAAAGACTTTAAATCTTCCTTGTCCTCGAACAGAAATTATATCATCTGATTTTGTTGAATAACTATAACTTAATATTTGCTTTCCATTTACAAATACCTTCTCAGATGTGATTAATTTTTGAGCATCTGCACGAGAAATTCTATATGCTTTTGCTATTAGAGCGTCAATTCGATTTGATGCTATTAATTCGTTGCGCTCTTTAAAATTAATTTTAACATTTTTAATGGTTTCAGCTGATGCTTTTGTAAGGTTAACGTTTGTGTGTTTGATATTAAATAAATTATCGCATATATAATCTGCCATTGTATCGTCACAAAAAATATAAAAAACCATCTTATCTTCGTAACTATGGTCAAAAACTATATCACCTAAAACGCTACGTTCTATTCCTAAATGCATCAATGCGCCAAGCACATCCCTATGAGTAAGATTTTCCGAATAACGAGTATCCTTAATGGAGCACTCTAAACACGAAATAGGAAATTCCCATTCATAATAAAGAGCATCAGGGATAAATGCTATCATCTGACGCTCAGCTTGCTCATAACCACCAAAGAGCTGGTATTTGCAACCAAGCTCTTTTTCGATGGCATAAAATATGCTTTGCTCATTAAGATTTAGAAAATCACTAAACATAACTATATTTTTATAATTAGCTGATTTTCCTAAATCTAATAACCTTTTTTTGCAAAGTTCTTCTTTATTCATAGTATTATTTAGTTCTAGTTCTCTGAATACTCTGGTAAATGAAATGCATCCATAATATTCTGTTGGAAATCACCAGAAATATCTACATTAGCTGGTGTTACAATGAAGATATAGCTAGAAATCTTCTGTAAATTTCCGTTAATTGCATAACATGATCCAGAAGAGAAATCAATAATTCTCTGTGCAACATCAACATCTAGTCCTTCTACGTTTAGCACTACTGTGCGATCACTTAAAAGTGTCTCTGTAATTTCTCTTGCATCATCCATTGATGTTGGCTTAATAACACAAACTTCCATTCCTGTCCCCTGCTTTCTTGAAGCTCTACTAATTGGTGTAATCTTTGGTGTCGATTTCGAAGACTTACTATCACGGAAAGATCCTCTATCCTCTTCTTTTTCAGTCTTTCTCTCTGGACGAGATAAACGATGACTTGTTTCCTCTAATGAAGCCTCATCCTCTTCTTCATCATATACTTCATCATCGATTCCTGTTGTGAAATCATCATCATATTCATCTTCGTCATTTAATCTCATAACGTTTAAAACCTTATCTACAAAGCTCATTTTTCAGCACTCCTATTTTTTATAGTTTCTTTCGCCAAAAATACCTGTACCGACTCTTACAAGTGTAGCGCCCTCTTCGACAGCAACCTCGTAATCACCAGTCATACCCATGGATAATGTATCCATACTTACATTATCTATGTTTTGGTTATTTATGTCAACTGCTAATTGCTTAATTCCCCTAAAATATTGGCGATTATCTTCAGGGTTTGTAACATATGGTGCAATAGTCATTAAGCCTTTAATTTTTATATTAGGCATAACTGCTATTTCTTTCACCATTTTTAATGTTTCATCGACATTAATACCAAATTTTGTCTCTTCTTGAGCTATATTAACCTCAATTAAGATGTCTGCAGAAACATTATGTTTTACTGCTTGTTTACTTATTTCTTTAGCTAAATGAACGCTATCCACTGAATGAATTAATTTAGTCTTTCCAATGATATATTTGACTTTGTTAGTCTGTAAATGACCTATCATATGCCAATTAATATCTTTTGGTAAATTCTCCATCTTTCCACACATTTCCTGGACTTTGTTCTCACCGAAGTCTCGAGTTCCACAGTCATAAACTGTCTGAAGCATTTCTACTGGTTTAGTCTTGCTAACAGCAATAAGGGTCACTTCCTTAGGATCTCTGCCAGCACGTTTGCATGCCTCTTGGATTTTCTCTTGAACTTCTTCCAAATTTCTTTGTAACATTAATTATTAGTACTCCTCCCTTTTATTTTGTGACTATTTCATTTTCCTTAGTAGAATCACCATCTAAGGCGATGTGATCATACAAAGTTATACTGTAAGAATCTAGCTTTTCAGCAATTACATAGTCTTGATTCTTTACAATAATTTTTATAGGTTTAAACACTGCATAACCCTTATTTATGCAATATACACCATCTAATTTAGTGAGTTTTTCGTTGACATTACACGTCTCTTGTGAATCATTATCAACAACTATATCACCTGTTTTTATACCTTTTTTTGATATATAATAATTAGAGTCATCTGAAAAAATGATATTGGGCTTGATATACTCTAATTTTTTGTCAGTATGTTCTAATGTTATTCCAAGTTTGCCATTATTCTTTTCAGCAAAGAAAAATTTCTTAGGAATACAATATACATTTTTAGATGTCAAAGACGATGTAGGTATTTTAAGTCCACCATTTCCACCGTTTAAAAGCTCTATATCTAAGAACCTGTCTGATGCATATCTTATCATCGAATCAGTAAAGCTTAATTTTAAGTAGTACTTGTTATGCTTCTTTGAAATAATTGAGCATTGAGCAATCGAGGTTTTATTATCCTTACAAAATCTAACTTTTACTGATTGAGTGTTTTTTAAGTTTTGAGCTGTTTTAGAGTTGATTGAGATAACAACATCCCATGCATCTTCTGTAACTAGCTTGTAAACAGGATCACCCTTCTTTACTTTCTTGCAAGAAGAGAATACTGCCTTATTATATTTTGAAGAATCAAACCACGAAGGTGAAAAATCGTCAATATTTTTATTTTCATAACCATCAATTGAATACATAATAACTCCAGGAGTTTCAGCATTCATAAGGAAAAAAGTGTTGTTTGATGCGGCTTTTTCTACATCCTTTACTAATTTTCCTAAAGCGTTTGCTCCAAGTATCTGTGTTAGTTCTGAAGAAAGCTCGGTTCTAAAAGAATCTACGTCTTGGAAATTTTCAGCAGTATATGCTGAGACAAAACCATCAACATCTGTTGAAATATTTGAAATATCTGAACTAGTTAAGCTATCTGCATTTTCCGTAACCTTAGAAATCTTCTTAGATAAACCACCATCTGTATCAACTGAATAAACATTATCAGTTACAGACACTTTCGAACCATTTTTTGCATAATAATTTACATAACCACTTTTGTTAGCTTTTACTACTTTTTCATCTCGTATAATAAGTCCCCTATAAACTTTATTATTAGATATAGTGCCTTGTTGTACTTCGTATACAGCTACTGGCTTTGACGAAAAATATGTAATTAATTTAATCAACATATAAATCAAAACTACAGCAAAAATAATTATTCCTATATTTATTTCTTTTGGTTTTTTATATTTTACGATTTTTTTCTTTTTTGCCACTTCTTCTACCTCTAAAAAAAGGAGCTTCTATACGAAGAAGCTCCTGTCTTATTAATACCCTCTTCTTTACTTTCGATGTTATAATCTCAAAATGCGCAACAAGTGTAAAGCAAAGGTTTGCGAATCTAAAACTAGTATCTGTATTATAAAGCCACAGCAATTTTTGCAGCATCTGTGTGTGGCAATTCACTTTCATCACACGAAACGCTTAATATGAATTTAGTATCATATTTTTTTGAGATAATATTAAGTTTTTCAATTGCTTTAAGGTAATCACTATCGTCTTTAATACATGCTATTTGTAAAAAACTGTCTAAATACACTTCTTCAAGATCATTATCTTGAGATACAATACCACATACAAAGCCTAAAAACTGATCTCCATTTGTAACTGGATAATCGGTTACATTAATTAGACGAATTTTTTTATTGAGTTCTAACATGTGTTGGTGACTCTTGTCTATATAAACAACATTACCAGCTAAACCGTTAAGTGAGTTGTTTACAAGATTCAACATTTCTTTAGTTTTACCTTTTCCTTTTTGGCCACATATGATTTCTACCATTTCATTATCCTCCTAGAATTATATTGTTAAAGTTACATAATGGTTACGTAATGTAAAACATCCAAGTATAACATTTAAGTATTAGATTCTAGTAAAATTCAAGTAAAAATAAATAGGTCTTTCTAAAGCATAAAACTTATAAAATATAAATCATACATTAATTATATATTAATTATCTATAAAAAACAACTATCAATAGGCCTAATTATAGGTATTTCTTCATAATTTAACATTTTTTTCACATATATTCTTGTTACTTTTGAAGTAAATTTGAATAAAAAAAGAACTACATTGCACAATCTATTGTGTAACATAGTTCTTTTCATTTGATTCATAAATTTTAATTACCGAATTCGGTTAACATTTGCGTCATTAGAGAATATAAATTAGATTTATTATTTCCTTTGTACACAATGCTTATAATGTCATCATCATTTGAATTCTTTGAATATAGTACTAAACAATAACCTGCCGCGTCAGTCGTTCCGGTCTTTCCACCGATTACTTTAAAACCATCTGGTGTATCGGCATGGCCATTTAAATAATAATTAGTGTTTTTCCATAATTGGTTTGTCTCTTGTCCAGATGCGCTAATATATGTTGCTTGATACTCCTTTGTGGAAATAATATCTACGAAAGTATCAAGTTTAATTGCTGCATTAAACATCAAATACATGTCATATACTGTTGTATAATGATCATCTGATGGTAAACCATTTGGATTAACAAAATGAGTATGTGTTGCTCCTAATGAAGCTGCAGTTTGATTCATGATTTTAGCAAAATCAGAAGGTGTACCTGCATAATACTCTGACAAAGCGATTGCTGCATCATTTCCGCTCTCTAACATCATTCCATATAAAAGAGTTTTGATACTTACCTTGTCACCAGCTTTTAAATGACAAACTGAAGAATCTGCGCCTTGTTTAACAGCGTTCTCACTAACTGTTGTCATATCATTTAGATTACAGTTTTTAATGATAATATAAGCTGTTAAAATTTTAGTCGTACTAGCTGGATATAATTTCTTATATATGTTTTTATTATATGTAACTTCATTCTCTGTTACGTTAAAAACACCAGCTCCTTCAGAATTCTGTGAATTAACTTGTTCTGTTCCAAAGTTTACATCGTCTGTGACACAAAGTTCACTTCCGAAGAAACCATTTGTTCCTTTAGTTTGTTTAGAGCCTACAGAACTAGCTTCAAAATTATAAGAATCTGAAGCTTCGCTCTTTGTAAAAGAACATCCTGTAGCCAATAAACTAAAACATATGAGCAAACTTAATAATTTTATGCCTTTGCTATTTGTACATCTCACGCCACTCTAAGTCTCCTCTATCTAATGATTTAATTAATAATTCTGCAGTAGCTAAGTTAGTAGCTAATGGAATGTTATGTTCATCACATAATTTTACAATAATATGAACATCTGGTTCATGAGATTTTGGTTGTAATGGATCTCGTAAAAATATAACTAAATCGATTTCATTATGTTCTATTTGCGCTCCTAATTGTTGCGAACCACCAAGATGTCCAGCCAAGTATTTGTGAACTTGTAAATTTGCCACCTCTTCAATAAGTCTTCCTGTTGTACCTGTCGCGTACAAGTCATTTTTAGCAAGGATTCCTCTATATGCAATGCAAAAGTTTTGCATAAGTTTTTTCTTTGAATCGTGTGCTATAAGTCCTATGTTCATAGTTTTATAATACCTCCTAATAGTATTTTTTACACTGTAAACCGACATTAAGGACAAAACCTATACCTATATATAACGATAACAAGGATGTTAATCCATAACTAACAAATGGTAAAGGGAGTCCTGTATTTGGCATTAATCCCGTAGTTACACAAATATTTACAAAACTCTGAAAACCGATTAAAGAAGCTACTCCGCAACAAATCAATTTTCCTGATAAATCATTTGCTCTACGACCTATCTTTAAACATTCGTACACGATTCCTGCAATTAGAATAACAACTACAACGGCTCCTACAAATCCTAATTCTTCTCCAACTACAGAAAAGATAAAGTCAGTATGTGACTCAGAAATGTAATTAGAATTATTCAAGGAAGCGGTATCTGTATTGTTAAGACCTTTTCCAAATAATCTTCCTGATCCAATAGCCATTATTGAATTTACTTGTTGACGAGCCAAATCTATATTTTGAGGCTCATCAGGATATAACCAAGCTGAAATTCTTTTCATTTGGTAACCGTGTAAAACGTCAATTACATTTGTAGCAACTAAGATTATTACCACTAGTGCTGCCGGTAATACTACTGCTAATGTCCCTGTTATTATTTTATAACTTAATCCCGCAATAAACAAGAGTGAAATAAAAACAAAAGCAGTAACAATTGTAGTTGATAAATCGGGTTGAGATACTATCAAAACTAATGGTAATGCTACTAATGCCATCGTAATTCCTAAACGTTTAGGTTCGTTAATTTTATCTTCGTATTTAGCAAAATATGCTGCAAAAAATAAAATAATTATTATTTTAGCAAGCTCAGATGGTTGAATCTGGACTGGACCAAGTTTAAACCATCTTTGAGCTCCCTTACTAGATTTACCTACAAATTTTACAAGTAATAACAAAATATTACCTACTGCATAGTAAATCCAAGTGAATTTAAGTAGAAATTGGTAATCCATTAATGAAATAACTACCATTACTATTAAACCTAAAATCATACCTACTATTTGTTTGCTTTGAGCAGACTCTCTAGCACTGCCAATAACAAAAATTCCAAGAATGGTAAGCAATGAAACCAGAGCAACTAATTGGAATCTGTAATTCTTTAATTTATATTGTCTTAACATTTTCCCACTCTCTTTCTTTAATCATTACTTCTTGAAGCTAAACCAGAAGCATGTATGCTGTCTGCTGGCTGAGCTAACATCGCATTCAAATCGCCACCTGCAATATAATATGACATAATTTTTTCTGATACATCAGCTGCATTATGAGAAGAAAAACCATGTGCAATTCTAGTAGCAATTGAAATATGTGGATCTTCATATGGTCCATAACCAACAAATAAACCGTGGTTAGGATGTCCCTTTTGTTGTGCTGTACCTGTTTTACCAGCCACATTAACTGGGAAACCTTTAAAACAATCAAGTGTTGTAATTACTTGGTTCATACCTGAATGAATCGAATTCCACTGACTCTGGTTAAGTGTACCAGAAATATCTTTTGATTCACTCTTATATTTTTTAAGGACTTTGCCCTTAGGTGAAACAATTTTATTCATCAATTGATAATCATATAAATTACCTGACGCAATTGCTGTTACATATCTTGATAACGCAACTGTTGTAATATTATTGTTAGACTGTCCAATTGCTGCCATAACTGGATATTCTGTGGCAAGAGCTGAAGTATTTTCTTGAATCTCTAAACCAGTCTTTTCATTTAATCCATAAGTAGAAGCATATTTTTGAATCTTTTCAATACCTTTTCCGTCGTTATAATTGCCACCCATTGAAGCTAATCTATAACCTACTGTATAAAAATATACGTTACATGAATCCTTGATAGCCTTTGACACGTTTTCTGGACCATGTGCACTTGGGTAAATCCAACATTTAGGTTTGTTACTTACTTCGTTGAATACACCACCACAGTTGATGATTGAATCTTCAGTGATAACTCCTTCTGATAATCCTGCAGTAGCTGAAACCATCTTAAATGTTGAACCAGGAGCTGTACGTTCCTGTGTTGCATAGTTATAAAGTGGTTTTGAAAGATCAGTATTTAATGATGAATAATACTCAGCATCAACACCATTTGCTAATTTATTGTTATCATATCCAGGATAACTTACCATGGCAAGTATTTCTCCTGTTTTTGTATCTGTAATTACACTTGAACCTGTACAAGGCTCTAAAGCTAACTGTGCAGGTGTTATTTCGATTTTATTAACCTTATCAAGAATAAAGTTAAATGGTGAAATTGAACCATTTTTTAATCCGTTTAATGTTGCTTCATCAGGTTCTAAAACACCTTGCTCATATAGCATGATACAAATTTGTGTACCAGAGATTCTGCCTTCTTTTACAAGATATTGATATACAAGTTTAGAAAAATCATTACTATCTTTTAACTTATCTTCAATATATTTGCATAATGAATCATATACTTCATTTGAATTAGCATACTTTTGATCAACATCTAGTTTACTAATATCGATCCATTGTTTCGAAATACAATAATTCAAGTATTCTTTAGGGCTTAAATTACCATCTCTCCAAGTTTGATACTTGCTATCTGAACTATTAATTTTACTAGTAAGTAATACTTTATTTTCTTTTAGCATCGAAATAACATAAGTAAAATAGTCTAATGTCTTTTCAGGAAGCTTATTGTTAACAGCTGGATTATCAGACTTTAATTGGTCTTCAATCTCAGCTATAGCTGTCTTTTGCCCATCATCAAATGTAGCCTTAACAGCTTTTTCTGTATCAGTAGCATCTGGTTCATCAAATTTAGTAAAGTCAATAATGCTGTTCTTTAAAAAAGCAGCGTATACTTCATCCTGACGAATTATTCCAGATTTAATTTCTGAATAAACTAGACCTGCTATCTCTTGCTCAAGTAACTTATAAGTAGCAACTTGTAAATTCTTATCTATACTTAGGTAAACATCATTACCTGCTTTAGCGTCTGTTTTACTTACTTTTTGAGAAATACGACCAACGTTATTAACTAAAACTGTTTCTTTTCCATTAACACCTCTTAAGTATTTCTCATAATATTGTTCAAGTCCTGCCTTACCAACATCATCATTAGTAGTATAGGTCTTATCTTTTTTGTGGTAAGAATCATATTCATCTGTAGAAATCTTACCTGTATATCCTATCATTGATGCAAAATATTCTGCATCATTATACTTACGAATTGTATCCTCTTCTATTGCAATTCCAGTAAGTTCGCTTGAATGTTCATTAACATATGCAACAGTTGCATCAGAAACATCTTGCGCAATGGTTGTTGAACGATATTTTGAATAGTTGTTTGCTGATAAAGCAATTCGAACTACTGTAATATCGTATGCCATCTGCTTTGAATATTTATCTGAAATACCATATTTCTTTTTAAAATATGCCATTAATTGATCAGCAGTTGCATTGGCTTCATTGAACTTTAAATCTTTATTGTATTTAAAATCAGAAAATGTTTTTCTTCCAAATGAATCAGCTAAAAATCTCTTTAAAGTAGTGCCTGAAACAGTGTAACTATAATTGCCGTTAGAATCAATTGCTACTTTAAAATCACTTGATAATGTATCACCATTTTTTCTGATAGTTTTAATAACCTTTGCTAGTTTAGAATTTAAAGTTTTATTTTTATCATCTAATGATTTATATACTTCATTATCAGTAATTGTAACAGAATATGCTAACTCATTATACGCTAATAAATTACCATTTCTATCATAGATATTTCCTCGTGATGCCTCGACCGTAAGTTCTTTCTTTATTTTTAGAGCAAAATCCTTCTGGTATTTTGCTCCATTTACTATTTGTAGATAAAAAAATCTTAAGAACAAGATCACGAACAAACATGTTAAAAACGTAGCTAAAACTACGACTCGAGATTTAAAAGCTCTTTTTATAAAATCTTTAAAATCATTCAAATTTTTTTGCTCTCCTTTTCTCATCTACCTCTAACCACTCATTTATTTTTAGAAGTGGATAATACATGAAAACGGTTATTAACATAGTATATACAAATTCAGGGATTATTATAGATTTGAAATAATAAAAAACATCAGATCTACCTCTGAATAAAAATACTAAGAAATATAGTATAAAATTAAGAACAATATCAGAACCACCTATTAAAAGCATAGGTAATTTAATATCTTCTGGATAAAAGTATTTTTTAAACATACCATTGATATAACCAACATACATGTAAATTAATGTGTACAAACCAATGTAAGGCCCGAAGGAAATGTCCATTAAAAGACCTGTGCAAGCCCCAAGGAACATTCCTTCTCTCTTACCTCGCATAAAACCAAATGATGAAATAACAATCAACAATAAGTTAGGCGAAATATTAGCAAATGCTAAAGCCTTAAATAACGTAGTCTGTAACACAAAGCAAATTGTAATTATTATAAATAATATTATTTTTCTACGCATGTGTTATGCTCCTATGTTTATTTTATTGTCCCTGTGATTGCTCTTGTCCTTTGTTGTTTTCACTTGGGTTTTTTGTTGTTTGTGTATTTTGAACATCGTGTGATTTATTATCTTTATCCTGCTGAGAGGCATCGCCTGTATCGCCAGTTTGTTTTAAGTTCTTAATAACCAAAACATTTTCAAGATGTTCAAAATCTACTGCTGGTGTTATTGTACCGGATTTTGTAAGGTTGTTAGAATCTTTTTTAACCTTTTCAACATAACCAATAAGTATACCTTGTTGATATTGATCTGATACATATGAAGTTACAATTGAATCACCATTTTTAACTTGATTCTTGTTATCTCTAAGTTCTGAGAATGTTATAACTCCCTTTTCATTCATATCTTTTAAGCTACCACTTACATTGATGTTGTCGTAAGTACTTGTAATCATTCCACTAACATTAGATAAATCATTAATGATACTTCTAACTGTAGAATAATTTCTTCCTACATCGGTTACTATTCCAACTAATCCACCATCAGCAATAACGTTCATACCTTTTTTGATACCATCGTTAGATCCTTTATTTATAGTAAAAGATGAAAACCAGTTGCTTGAATCTTTTGCTACTACGCTAGCTGCAACTTTATCATAAGCTGGATATTTTGCATCTAGGTCGAGAAGCTTTCTGTAATTTTCTAGCTCATATTTTTCTAATTTAATAGTGTTGATTTGAGTGTTAAGCTCATCAACTTTTTTCTTGAGCTTTTTATTATCCTTTTGAACCTCTCTAAGTGTCTGCAAATCCTTAGCTTTTGTTGTAAAGAATGAACCTACTGTATTAATACCTTTTTGCATTGGTACAAATACATATCCAGCGACTGTATGAAGTGGGCCGCCGGATATATTAAAGGTCAAACTTGCAAAAATCGTAATAACACAAACAACTGTAATTGTAAACAAAGTATATCGTGATGGTACATGTTGATATTTGTTCTTTCTGTTACGATATTTTTTCATAGTTCCCTCTATTTAATTTATTTTATTTAATGTAGTTAACTGCATTAGTTCTTTGGTGTGAAAGTTAAATTCTTATATTTTGAATCAGATACAATCTCTACTAAACCTTTAACAGAGCTGTCTCCTGGATCATCACAAGTATTAACTTTAATATTTGTAACCTGCTCAAATAATTTATCAAGTCCACTAATCATTGAACCACCACCTGTAATATAGATACCTGAATGAATGATATCTTTTGCAAGTTCTGGTGGAGTTTTCTCTAAAATAGTCTTAATAGAGTTGCAGATTGAAGTAAGGTTAGCCTGCATAGCTTCATAAATAATGTCAGAACTAATCTCTTTTTCAATTGGTAAACCAGATACAACATCTCTACCAACGATTACACGACTATCTTCTTCCATATTTGGAAGTGCTGAACCGATAGATTCTTTTAATAATTTAGCTGTTTTCTGTCCAATAACAAGATTGAACTCTTTACGGATATAAGAAATGATTGATTCATCAATTCTATTACCACCTAAATTCATTAATTCACTTAAAACAATACCACCTAATGAGATAACTGAAATTTCAGTAGTTTCTGCACCCATATCTACGATCATAACACCCGTTGGTTCGTTTACATCAAGTCCTAAACCTACTGCATCAGCAATTGGTTTACGGCAAAGTAAAACGCTCTTTGGTTTGAATTTACTCTTTGTAAAGATTTCTGAAAATGCTCTTTCTTCAACTTTTGTAATAGTTGTTGGAACAGCTACTACGAATTCTGCTTTGTTAACTTTCATTTTCATTTTATCTTCAAGATAATCAAAGATCATTGTCTGAAGGTATTCATATTCAGCAATAACACCTGATACAACAGGGAAAATTACATCAATATCTTCTGGAGCTTTTTCATACATTGCATATGCGTCATCTCCGTAGGCATACATTTTGCGCTCTTTACCTCTTAAAGCTATAGTGTTTTTTTCTTTTAAAACCTCTCCAGTTGACTTACAAAAAATTTTAAAATTGCAAGTACCGAAGTCGATACCGTAAATATTATTGTTCATTACGTTTCTCCCTTTTATTCTATTATGTTTTCTTTTTTGAAACTAAAATACCGATTGTCTCCTATGATTATATGATCCATTACTTGAATATCCATTAATTTTCCAGCTTCTTGTACTCGCTTAGTAATCTTTTTGTCATCAGAACTAGCAATAGGAACCCCACTAGGATGATTGTGTAAAAGGACAACCGCTTTAGCATTATATTCAAGTGCACTTTTAAAAATCTCCCTTGGAGAAACTATAGTGTAATTAATACAACCAACTGATAGTACTGTATCTCCTAAAAACTTACAACTCGTATCAAAAAAAGCTACAATTAAGACCTCTTTTTTTAAATGTCTCATTTGTTCCATGTAATAATTTGCAATAGATTCTGGACTATCTAATCTAAGGTGATAGCCACTATTTGTCTTAGTAATTCGTTTCGACAATTCTGCCACTGCCTTAATCTGAATTGCCTTGACTTTTCCAATTCCAGGGAAGTGGCATAAATCTTCAATAGAATAATCATAAATATTTAAAATGTTGTTATGCTTTCCTACTAGTAACTGCCTTGCAATCTCCATTGACGACATCTCTTTTGTACCACTTTTTATAATGATAGATAAAAGTTCGCTATCTGTAAGAGCTTGCTCCCCAAAATTAAGAAATTTTTCATAAGGTCTATCGGATTTTGGTAAGTTTTTCAATTTAACATGATTCATCTTTAAAAAAATTATTATCTCTCAAAAAAAGTTTTCAAGCTAAATCATCTCAAAATTACAACTCATTTTAACACACTTCATCTATATTAACAAGTTTTCGCTCGTAAAGTTTTTGAAGTGACATTAAAATTCCGAGTTTTGCATGATACCATGTAAGACCACCTTGGAAGTAAACAGCGTATGGTGGTTTAACTGGGCCATCAGCAGAAAGTTCGATAGATGAACCTTGAACAAAAGCTCCTGCTGCCATAATAACATCGCTATCATAGCCAGGCATTGCCCATGGTTCAGGTGTTACATAGCTGTCAACTGGAGCTGCTGCCTGAATACCTTCGCAAAATGCTATCATTTTGTCTCTGTCCTGGAATTCTACAGCTTGAATAATGTCATGTCTGCTCTCAGTGCCGTTAGGGACAACTTTGTATCCTAATTTTTCATAGATGTTAGCAGCAAAAATTGCACCTTTTAAAGCACCGCTAACTACTACAGGAGCGAGGAATAAACCTTGGTAGAATGATTGAATAACTCCAAGAGAAGCACCAACCTCTTTACCTAGTCCAGGAGAAGTAAGTCTGTAAGCAGCATTTTCAACACATTCTTTTTTACCAGCAATGTATCCGCCGATAGGAGCAAGTCCACCGCCTGGGTTTTTAATTAAAGAACCAACAATCATGTCTGCTCCAACTTCTGAAGGCTCTTTTTCTTCAACGAATTCACCGTAGCAGTTGTCAACCATGCAAATCACATCAGGTTTGATGCTTTTTACAAAAGAAATTAATTCTCCAATTTGATCTACTGAAAAAGTAGGTCTTGTTTGGTATCCTTTTGATCTTTGGATAGTAACAAGTTTAGTTTTTTCGTTGATAGCTTTTTTGATGTTTTCGTAATCAAAAGAACCATCTTCTAATAAATCAACTTGTTTGTAAGAAACACCATATTCTGCAAGAGAACCTTTAGAAGGACGAATACCAATTACTTCTTCTAATGTATCATAAGGTTTTCCAACAGGTGATAAAAGTTCATCGCCTGGTCTTAAGTTAGACATAAGCGCTAATGCTAAAGCGTGAGTTCCGCAAGTGATTTGTGGACGAACTAAAGCATCTTCAGTTTTAAAACAATCTGCATAAACTTTTTCAAGTGTGTCTCTACCAAGATCGTTATATCCATATCCTGAAGAAGCATTAAAACACTCTGCACTTACTTTGTTTTTTTGCATGGCTTTTATAACCTTAAGCTGATTCAACTCAGCATTCTCATCAATTTTATTGAATCTTTCATTTAATGATTCTTCAATTTTGTTGCCGAAATCAAGAACGGCCTTAGAAATACCTAATTCTTCGTAATATTTCTCAATTAACTTACTCATTTAAATTTCCTCGTTTCTTGTATTACTGTTATGTTATTTAATTATTACTAAAATATATGTTTTTTTGATGAAGAATTTCTAAAACATAATCCATTATAGCATCTTCATCATAATTAAATTTATCTTTTTCAACCCAAGTAACATCTTTTTCACGGCGTAACCATGTAAGCTGTCTCTTGGCAAAATGTCTAGAGTCTCTCTTTACAATGTAGATTGCATCATCTAGTGAGTACTCTCCTTCTAAATATCTAAGGATTTCTTTGTATCCAATGCCCTGCATAGATACCATATCCTTGTTGTAACCCATATCTTTTAACTTCTTAACTTCTTCAATAAGACCTTTTTTTACCATAATATCTACTCTAAGATCTATACGCTTGTATAAGTTGTCTCTGTCATCATTTAAAACGAAATAAACAAAATTGTAAGGAGAAGACTTTTCTTTTTCCTTAGCGTTATGTTCTGATATAGGATAATTATTTAATTTATAAAACTCTAACGCACGTATAACACGTTTTACGTTATTTTCATGAATCGTATTATAAGAAATTAAATCAATATCTTTTAACTTCTCATGTAAAGCATGATTGCCATGTTCCTTAGCAAACTGTTCTAGCTGTGTGCGATAAGTCGTGTCGGCGTCTTCCTTCGTAAAATCAATGTCATAAAGTAACGCCTGAATATAAAATCCAGTACCGCCAGCTACTATAGGAATTTGACCATTAGCATAAATCTCATCTAAAGCCTTAAGGGCCATTTCTTTAAAACGCACAATGTTAAACTCTTCCGAAGGATCAAGTTCATCTATAAGGTAGTGTTTAACACCTTGCATTTCTTCTTTTGTAACCTTAGCAGATCCTATATCCATGTATTTATATACTTGCATAGAATCTGCTGAGATAATAGCACCATTAATTTTTTTCGCAAGATTTATAGAAAGATCAGTTTTACCAACAGCTGTTGGTCCAGCTAAAATTATTAACGGTTTTTTAGTCATTATATAATCCTCTTAAATTTCTTTTCAATTTCTTGTTTAGACATTTTAATAATTGTAGGTCTACCATGTGGACAGTTATATGGATTATCTAAAGTCATAAGTTCATCAAAAAGTTCATTGATTTCATCTAAACTTAGCTTATTGTTACCTTTAACTGCTGCCTTACAAGACATAGTAGCAACCTTTTCTAAAATCATATCCGGTGTTGCTTTCCCAGACAGATTTGAGAAATCATCAAGCATCTCAATAAATAGATCCTTCATATTCATGTTATATAAATTGGCAGGAATAGCACTAATTACATATTCTTTTCCACCAAAATTTTCGATTTCATAACCAAATTCTTCGATTTGTTCACGGCACTGCTCTAAAGCCTCACTCTCTTTTGAATCAAGAGTTAAAATAATAGGTGGACTTACAATTTGAGAAGTAAACTCCTTATCTTTTAACTTCTTCATAGTGCGTTCATATAAAACCTTTTCATGAGCAGCATGTTGATCTATTATAAAAAGCTCATCTTTATATTCAATTAACCAATATGTTTTAAAAAGCTGGCCAATTATCTTGTGCTCAACCTTATTGGATTCTCTCAAAAAATCCCTATCCATATCAGCCAAAGTCATTTCTTTATATTCAAACTTTTGGGCCGGTTCGTTTAAAATAGTTGAAACGGGTCCGTTTGTATTTACTTGTAATTGTTCGCTCTCTTTTGGTTTGCCCTCTTTTTGTTCGTCATCTTTTTTTGACAAGTTATAAGGCTGCTGCTCTTCACTTACCTTTGGTAGATTAAGAGTTATACGAGGCTCAGCTTCCTCACTAACCTTTTCAAGCGCATTTGATATAGCAGAAATAGCCTGAGAGACCTGCTCACTTGCAAATCCTTTTGCAAAATCAACCGGATTAGGCGACTTACTAGATGCATTAGCTCGATTAACCGAAATGTTTAAATCGCTAGCGGCATTAGCTCGATTGATTTCAAAAGGCTCTGGAATCTTTCTAGCCTCTTTTTCAAGTCGCTCCTCAAGTCGTTCTCTTTGAGCATCCCTTTCATCTACTGGAACAGAAGGAATTAACTCTCTTTGAGATAATTTGCTATATACAATGTCATAAAGTTCTTTGTAAATTTGCTCATTATTACTAAATCTAAGCTCCATCTTAGTAGGATGCACATTAACATCTAACAGCTCACCATCAAACTCAAAATACAAAAGAGTAAATGGATATTGGTGCTGCATAAGATAATTTTTATATCCCTCCTCTATAGCCTTAGACAAAAGAGGACTTTTTATGTATCTAGAATTAATGAAATAATTTTCATAATTTCTATTTCCTCTAGTAATAACAGGCTTACCAAGGAATCCCTTAATCTTAAATAGCTCTGTTTCTTCATTTACTTCAATAGTAGAACTTGCTATTTCCCTACCGTATATCTGGTATACCAAATCTCTAATATTGCTATTACCTGATGTATGTAACTTAGTTTTATTATTACTAATAAACTTAAAAGAAATATCAGGATGAGACATAGCAAGCTTTTCCATTAAGTCTGTTATATAATTTCCTTCAGTAGTAGCGGATTTTAAAAACTTCCTTCTAGCAGGAGTATTAAAAAACAAATCCTTAACTATAAAAGTTGTACCTTCTGGTGCGCCAATCTCTTCATTAGCAATTTCTTTAGAACCTTCTATTAAATATCTAGTACCTGTTATAGAATCATAAGTTTTAGTAATAAGCTCTACCCTTGCCACAGCAGAAATACTTGAAAGTGCTTCACCTCTAAATCCTAACGAATGAACACTTACTAAGTCCTCTGCCGAGCGAATTTTGCTAGTAGAATGTCTTAAAAAAGCAAGCGGAATCTCTTCTCTAGGAATTCCTGAGCCATTATCTGTTATGCGAACAAGAGAGATTCCACCGTTTTTAATTTCTACCGTAATAGCTGAAGCACCTGCATCAATAGCATTTTCTACTAACTCTTTTACTACTGATCTAGGTCTTTCTACTACTTCACCTGCTGCAATCTTATCAATAGTTTCTTGACTTAATAGTTTGATTTTATTCATTAAAATCTCCTTTTACCAACGGTTTTTTACCTTGCTTTGTAATTCATATAATTTATTTAAAGCATCAATTGGAGTCATAGTACCAATATCAATATTTCTTATCTCATCTATTATATCATCATCTTTTACAGTGTCAAAAAGAGACATTTGGTTAGCATCAACCTCATCAAGCTTAGCAACTTTAGGAGAATTCTTAGCACGAGTCTTAGAAGCCGAGCTATCATCTACAGATATATTTTTAGCAATCTCTGTAATATCATTTTCTAGTAATTCTTCTACAATTTCTTTAGCTCTATTAATAACCATATCTGGAACGCCTGCAAGCTTAGCAACTTGAATACCATAACTTTTATCCGCTCCACCTTTAATAATTTTTCTAAGGAAAACAATATCGTCTCCTTTTTCTTTAACGGCTATACAATAGTTATTAACACTATCAAGTTTACCTTCTAATTCAGTAAGTTCGTGATAATGAGTTGCAAAAAGAGTTTTAGCTCCAAGAAGTTTAGGATTACTTATATATTCTACAACTGCCCATGCAATACTAAGTCCATCGAAAGTAGATGTACCACGTCCAATCTCATCAAGGATAAGAAGTGAATTTTTAGTAGCATTACGTAAAATATTAGCAACTTCATTCATCTCAACCATAAAAGTACTTTGTCCACTAGCTAAATCATCAGACGCACCTACACGAGTAAAGATTCTATCTACTATACCGATATTTGCTGATTTAGCAGGTACAAAGCTACCGATTTGAGCCATAAGTACAATAATGGCACTTTGTCTCATATAAGTTGATTTACCAGCCATATTTGGACCTGTGATAATAGAAACACGATTTGAATGATTATCTAGAAAAGTATCATTTGCAATAAACATGTCATTTTTTATCATCTTTTCAACTACAGGATGACGACCATCTTTAATATCTATAACGCCTTTTGTATTAATCTTAGGTTTACAATAATTATTCTGTTCAGCAACAACTGCAAGAGAAACAAAAGTATCAAGCTTAGCAATAGCCTTAGCAGTAGTCTGAATTCTTGCAACATTAGCTGAAATTGTATCTCTAACCTCTTTAAAAAGATCATATTCTAACGAAACAAGCTTATCTTCTGAACCTAAAATCATATCTTCTAGTTCTTTAAGCTTAGGAGTAATATATCTTTCTGCATTTGTAAGAGTTTGTTTTCTAACATAATAATCAGGAACCATATCTTTATAAGAATTAGTAACTTCAAGATAGTAACCAAATACTTTATTGTATTTAATTTTCAAATTCTTAATGCCTGTTTTTTCTTTTTCCTCTTCTAAAAGATCTGCAAGCCACTGCTTACCATCTGTTTTAGCCTTACGTAATGTATCTATATCAGAATTATAACCGTCTTTAATTATATCTCCGTCTTTAGTAGAAATAGGTGCTTCTTCTATAAGTGCCTTATCTAATAACTCATATAAATCCTCTAAACAATCAAAGTTAGATCTGATTTCTTCTAGTTCCTCACCAGACAAATCATCTAACTGAGCAAAAATAGGTGGAAGCATATGAAGAGAATTTTTAAAGGCAATTAAATCCCTAGGATTAGCTGTTTGATATGCAACTCTAGTAATAAGTCTCTCTAAATCATAAATTGGATTAAGATACTCTCTAATTTCTTCTCTTGTAATAGCATTATTATTTAAGTTCTCTATAAATGACTGACGTTTTAAAATTTCATCTTTGTCAATTAAAGGCTGCTCTACATAACTTCTAAGAAGTCTAGCACCCATAGCTGTTTTTGTTTTGTCTAATACCCATAACAAAGAACCACGTTTTTGTTTTTCTCTAAGTGTCTCTACAAGCTCAAGGTTTCGTCTAGTAGAACTATCAATAATCATATATTTACCAATAGAATATGGTCTAATAGTAAGAATATGAGACAATGAATTCTTTTGTGTCTCGAACAAATATTTCAAAAGTGAACCTGCTGCAATTACACCAGAATCATAATCAGCAAGGCCAAGCCCATCAAGTTGCTTTACGTGAAAATGTTCTTTTAATGTCTCTGTTGCAAGGTCATCTCCAAAATACCAATTATCAAGAGCAGATACAGAAATATTCATACGATCTTTTAAATCATCAATATCTACACCACTTACATAAAATGATTCGTTACATATAATCTCTGTAGGAGCAAATTTGTTAATTTCATCTAAAAGTTTACGCTCACTATCTACTTCTGTAACAAAATAATCACCTGTTGTAACATCTACTGTAGAAACGCCATATTTATTTTCAACATAAACAATACACATTAAATAATTGTTCTTTGATTCATCAAGGGCATTCATATCAATATTAGTACCTGGTGTTACAACTCTTATAACTTCTCTTTTTACAATTCCTTTAGCTTGTTTAGGATCTTCTACTTGCTCACAAATAGCAACCTTATGTCCATTCTCTACTAATTTGTTAAGATATCCTTCAGCTGCATGGAATGGAATACCACACATAGGAGCTCTTTCTTTTAATCCACAAGCTTTTCCTGTAAGAGTAAGTTCTAGTTCCTTTGAAACGACTTTTGCATCGTCAAAAAACATTTCATAAAAATCACCTAAGCGATAAAATAAAATGCAATCTTTATACTCGTCTTTTGTTTTCAAGTAATGTTGCATCATAGGAGTTACTTCATCTAACACTGCATATTCCTCAACTTTCTCTTAATCTATCTATTAATCTACCAATTAATTTATTGTTTAAAAATTTTTCCTTTTAAAATTTATTTTCTATTTAAAGCTATTTTTAGATTATTTTCTAATCTATCAAAAAATATATTTAAAACTTATAGCGGTTTATACTTGCTAATTACGGCTTCTGCAACTTTTAATCCATCCATTGCAGCAGATGTAATGCCCCCTGCATAACCTGCGCCTTCTCCACATGGATAAATACCCTTAATTTCGCTTTCTAAAGACTTATCTCTTAAGATTCTAATAGGGGATGATGTTCTAGTCTCCATTCCAGATAAAATAGCATCATATCTATCATATCCATCTATCAAATTAGAAAAATGATGCATTCCTTTAATAAATGAATCTTCCATTTCATCAGACATCAAACCTCTAAGGTTAGCAAAAGTAGTCATTCCTTTAGTTTGACTGTCAAAATCACCATAATTAGTTGTTAAAATATTTTTCTCGTAATCACCAAATAATTGTTGTGGAATCTTACCGCCACCTAATTGGTAATTGGCTTCTTCTAACTTTCTTTGAAATTTCATTCCTGCAAGTGGTCCATCAAATCCAAAATCATTAGGTGTAACTGATACAATAATGGCACTATTAGCATTTTGACCAGCTCGATGAGAATAACTCATGCCATTTACAACTAGACGATTTTCCTCTGAAGACGAATTAACAACGTAACCGCCTGGGCACATACAAAAAGAGTATACTCCACGTCCATTAGGGAAATTAGAAGTAACTTTATATGGAGAAGCAGGTAAAATATTAGCATCTGCCATTTCTTTCCCATACATAACTTCATTAATCATCTGTTGTGGATGCTCAACTCTAAATCCCACTGCAAAATTCTTAGCTTCCATAGGAATACGAAGACTTTCTAACTTAGTAAATGTATCCCTAGCGCTATGACCTAAAGCAAGAACTACAACGTCTGAATTATAAATTTTTTCGTTATTAACCTCTACACCAGTAATTTTATCACCTTCGATGATGAAATCTGTAACTGTAGAATTAAATTCAAAAAGTGCACCTTTTTCTTCTAAGTAGTTACGCATATTAGCAATCACTTTCGAAAGAACATCTGTTCCAATATGTGGTTTTGCTTCATATAAAATCTTAGAAGGCGCACCGAACCTAACAAATGTCTCTAATACTAAAGTATTTCTACCTGTCTTGTCTTTAACTGCAGTATTAAGCTTACCGTCTGAAAATGTACCAGCTCCACCTTCGCCAAATTGAACATTACTATTAGGATTTAGGACACCTGTTTCCCAAAAACGTTCTACGTCCTGTTGTCTATCTTCTACTTTTTTACCACGTTCAAGAACATGAGGCTTAAATCCTGCCTCTGTTAATAGATATGCACAAAATAAGCCTGCTGGGCCTGCTCCTACTACAATAGGGGCCTGTTTTAGCAAGCTTTCTCCAAAATCAGGTATTTTATATTTCTTCTCTTTAATTGCCATAATGGAATTTGTCTTAATTTTCTTTAAAACAGATTCTTCGTTATTAACTGTTACGTTAACTGCATACACATAAAAAATATGTGGTTTTTTACGTGCATCAATAGATTTTTTAACAATCTTATATGAGAACTCAGCATGTTTATTTAGCTTAAGTTCTTTACTTATTTTATTTCTTAAATCAATATCTGTATGATTAATTGGTAACTTTAATTGGTTAATTCTAATCATTATATAGTTTACCTTTCTTTCTAAATTAATTTACTTAATCGATTTGCCAGCTACATAACCACTAGCCCATGCCCACTGCAAATTGTAACCGCCACAAATGCCATCAACATCAAGCAATTCTCCGACAAAATACATATTAGGATTAAGTTTAGATTCTAATGTTTCACAATCTATTTCATCACTTTTAATACCGCCGGCACAAACTTGAGCAAAATCAAAATCTCTAAACTTATTTACATCTATATAGAAATTAAAAATAGCATCTATTAATGCATTTGTAAACTCTCTAATAAATTGTTTATCATATATATTACGTTTTTTAAGGGACTTCTTCGTAAATGATAAATCAATACCAGCATACTTATACAATTCACTCCACAATTTTTCTGGTAAAAGACCATTTAAAACAAAGGTAAGTTCCTTATTGTCTGGGAGTCTATCTAAACGTTTGCTCAATTCATCCTTTAATATTTCTACATCAAAATCAGGCAAGAAATTAATCCTTGCCTGAACGCTTTTTTTCTTTGCAATGGCTAAGGATGCAAATCTACTTACTTGGAACACAGGAATTCCTGAAATACCATAATCTGTTAATTGTAATTCCCCTGTTTCATTTGCAACTTCTCTATCGTTAATAACAATAGAAATATTTGCTTTAGTTCTTACACCTGCCATTTTTTTGAAATTAGCACCACTGCAGTAAAATCCGCACAATGCTGGAACTACCTTAGTGAATCTGTGACCAAAACCTTTTATAAAATCAAAGGCAGATCCATCACTTCCAAGTTTTGGAGCTGCTAAAAGACCTACTGCAAAAACAAGTGATTTTGCTTCATAGCCATTAGCATTTTTAGAATCTTTAGAATTACATTTGATTTTATAAAAATCCTTCTCATAACTTATTTCTTTAATGTCGCAATCTAATTGAATCTGAACTCCTAATCTATCTAATTCTATAGCAAGAGCATTAACTACTGATGCTGCTTGATTTGAATTAGGATAATAATATGTATCCCTAGTAGATGGATATATACCAATCTCTTTAAAAAAATCAATAGTTTGTTCCCAATTAAATTGAGATAAAACTGATTGTATTAGATTCTTATTGCCATGGTAATACTCTAATTTCATGTCGCTATTAGTGTAATTACA
The DNA here is from genome assembly GCA_900113385.1 of Lachnospiraceae bacterium C7. GTDB lineage: Bacteria > Bacillota > Clostridia > Lachnospirales > Lachnospiraceae > Roseburia. Next base: position 17,267 of record FOPE01000010.1, on the reverse strand, counting down.
TTTTCCATTACCTGTAGCGTATATTTTCTTTCCTATTTTGTCTTTTTTTTCTAAAATAAGAACCGATTTCTTCTGGCGGGCAGCTGTAATAGCTGCCATCATGCCAGAAGCACCGGCTCCTATGATAATGCAATCATATTTCATAGTTTTAAATTTCAACTTTCATATTCAAACTTATTTACCGATACCTTAATATCTTACATCAAGTGAACGGCTTTTGCAATTTTTACTAAACGAGTTCCGCCTGGGAATCGTTTTAATTCATCTTCTGTTAAACCTTTAAATAATAATAGTGTCACTCCATATACAATAAATGCAACTATAAATGCTGGAATTATTGCTACCACATTACGTTTAACGATTTTGTAAATACTTTGGTATGTTGCTAATGTTGCTACACCCATAAGAATAGAACAAAATGCTGGAATTATGTATGTTTTTTTGTACTCTCTTTTAAATCCACTATATTTTACAATAGCTCGACTATTTAAGATACACATTAAAAATGCAAAGAATGTATTTGCAATAACTACAGCATAGATGTTCAATCTAAATACTAGCATTAAAACAATTAGTACTATTATGTGAGCTACTAAAGCGATTAACGCATTAATTACTGGAATTTTCATTCTATCAATTCCTTGTAAAAGTCCATTTGACAATGTAGAAATTGAATAGAATACAATTGCAATTGATCCAAGCCACATCATGTTTGTTGCTACACCAATGTTACTTAATGTTGTTGGGAAAAGCAAAAGTAAAATTGGTTTTCCTAAAACCATAAGGCCTACTGTACATGGGAAAGCAATTACCATGATAAAACGAGTAGACGCTTGAATCTGTGATCGTACTGCCTCTAAATCATGTTCTGCATAAGAAGCTGTAAGCTTTGGCACTGCAGAAGCAACCATTGCAGAAGCAATAGAAATTGGTACATTTATAAGTAATCTATACTTACAAGAAAATACTCCATACCATGAATCAGCTTGATCTTTTGCATAACCTTGTAACGCTGCAATGTTTTTGAAAATACCTTGATCAATACTAGCACTAATATTATAAACTGTTGTACTTAATAACACTGGTACAATAGTAACAATAAGCATTTTCATTGTATAAGAAAACGAATCAACATTAACATTGTGTTCTTTTTTCATTTTCTTTTTAAAGATTCTTAAATAAGTCATAAAAATAAATCCGACAAAAATTAAAGCAGCGATTGAACCTAGTAAAGTACCCAATGTACCACCTGCAGCACCATATGCAGCAGCATAGTGCTCTTTATCACCTAAGACTTTTCCAATACGTGTACCATAATTAAATAATACGTAAGCTGCCCAAACACTGACAATTGCATTTACAATTTGCTCAATAATTTGAGAAATAGCACTTGGAACCATAGTTCCTGTACCTTGGAAAAATCCTCTTAAAACACCAAGTATAGCTACTACTATAAGACCTGGTCCTAATACTCTAAGTGCATACACACTCATAGGAGTATTCATAATACCTGCTAATTGTTCAGCTCCAAAAAATACTATTAACGAAACTATTCCACCTGAAATAGTTGCAAAAAGTAAAGCTCCCTTAAGAATTTGATAAGCTTTCTTTGTTTCTCCTTTTGCAAGTCTAGCTGAAACTAGTTTTGAAACAGCAAGAGGTAAACTATATGATGATATAATAAGCATTACGTTATAAATTTCAAATGCTGTACTATAATATCCGTTACCCATATCTCCTAAAATACTTGTCATTGGTAATCTATATACTAAACCAATGATTCTACTAATTATAGATGCCATTGCAAGAATCGAACCTTGTACTAAAAAGTTTGACCCATTTTTCTTTGATTGACTCATATTACTTCCTCAATTATTTTTTAGTTTTGTATTCTTCTTCCGTGGCGTAGATTTTATTTTCATTTGTTTTGCTGTTTTCGCAAACACAAACCCATGTTTTTCCTTGATTTATAGATAATTTCTTACCTGTTGAATTATAATATGTTGTTTTATTTGTCTCTTCGTCACGTTTCCAAGTGATGTCAATGGCCTTTCCGTTTGTAATATATTTTCCTGTACCTGTTCCATTATATTCAATAGAAAGTGTACCGTTAGAAGGATCTCTAACTTCACTTTTACAGTTCTGAATAATAATATTTTTTACAGAAAGTGTTTTGTTGCCTAAAGCATCAACTTGTGCCTCACCAAATTCCTGACGATAATACATACCTGTTGCTTTTTTATATATAAAAACAGCTTTAGGATTTCTGTAATATAACGATACAACTGCTGCATTTTTTGCTCCAGGAAGGCTAACAGCTTTATCGCTACTTGGAAATTTGAAGTGAGATTTATAAGAATCATCTAGTGTAGTTTCAAAGTCCAATTTGTCGATAGCTTTATCAATTTTCTTTGTGGAAGTAAATACGTGATGAGGCGCCTTTTTTCCAGGAGCCTTGTAAAAATATTTTGAAGTACTTCCTTGGTTTGCATCAACGTGATCTATTTGTCCACTATTAAGCATGTCTAATGCATACTTGCTTTGTCCACAGTGAAAATAGATTGCGTTAAATTCTTGAGCAAAAGGTAAATAGTAATCTCTACAACTACGAATATTACCAATCATAGCCATATCCGAATAATCCTGAAAGATGCACATAAGCCTAGTAATACCACCTTCTACTGGGCATTCATATATTACATCTGCCTTGCTAATTCCATATTGAGGTAAGCAAGCGTGGGTATTTTCTATCATAAGAGCAATAGGACGCTTTTTAGCTTCCTCTTTTTTAATCCATTGTCCAGTTAAAGGACTTTGTACCTTGCCATCATGATTTACTGCTACCTTAGTATCAGATTGATTCGATTTTTTTAATGGATCAACTTCTTTTTCCTTTTTTCCGCAACCACCGATAAAACTACTACACATACATAAGACCAATAAACTAACCACTAGTTTTCTTCTCATATGTATCCCCCTTTTTTAATTATCTGCGTATATTAAGTGCATCCATAATGATGCGTTGTTTTTCCTCCATTACCTGTCTTTCATCCTCTTCCATGTGGTCATATCCAAAAAGATGTAACATACTGTGACAAATCAAAAAAGCATACTCCCTCTCTAGACTATGTCCGTACTCTTTTGATTGTTCAATTACCTTATCTACTGAAATAACTATATCTCCAAGCATAGCCTCTCCACTATCAGGATTGAAATTATCACAGTCTTCATCATCTAAAAATGCAAAATCTCCTGGCTCTTCATACGAAAGCATTGGAAATGACAGCACATCTGTAGGTCTATCAATTTGTCGTTGAGCTAAATTAATTTCATGTATTCCTGGATTATCTGTTAATGTAAGATTAACCTCAGCTTCATAAGGAAAATCTTCGTGATTTAAGCAAAACTTAACCACTCTTTCTGCTAACTCTTTGTAGTCAAAATTAAAAGGAACTTCAACTTCCTCTTCTAAATAAAAACTCAATTCTTAGTACCCTCCTTTACCAAGTAGTCTCTAACTTTTAAGAATTGATGCATACTCATTCCTGAGTCATCTAACTTATCTGATGTAGAAAAATCATTTAATGTTTGATAAATAATCATCTCATTATTCCATACGTTATCTTTTGGTTGGTTCTGAAGATCCTCTAGCTTAATTACTAAAGTATCTACCATCTGAACAAGAGCTGATTCCGGTGAAGAAGGCGCATTAATTTCCCCATAATACTCCGATAAAATTTGAATCACTTTTTCTGGGAAACAAAGCTGTTGTGCTTTCTTAACACCGCTTTCTACATATGGTTTACCTTCCCATTTGCCAAGTCTATAGTAAAATCCTGCTGCAGCACATAACAATGCATCGCACCCAATCTGTTTTGCGCACTGAAAAGCCACCTCAGAAACTCTCTTAGCATGAAGGTATTCTTTTTGTGACAAAGCTCTAACTTCTAACACACCATGATAATCCTCTTCTAGAATATCGGTATATTTATGAACTTCCTCACTTATGGTATTATGATACACTTTTCCATATAATACAAGTGCAATTACAGAAATAATTAAACTAGCACCTATAGCATAGATAAATTCTTCCTTTGTAAAGTACTTGTATTGTAAGTAATAAAAAATGTAATTTATCATGCAATTTGCAAAAAAAGTGAGTAGAAAACTCCAAGTTTTATTTTTTTCATCAGTAAAACTATTTGCAATGATACTTCCAAAAACTATTAAAAGCATAGAACACATAATCTCTTCTGCCGAAAAGCTTAAAACTATTGAAAGACAAGAAACAGCATATGTTCCATAAATTATAGCTATAATATCTGTGGAGAAAGCACACATTATAAAAGAAATAAGCATTATAAGTCTAGCAAATTGTGGCATAAATCCACATAATACTTCCACAATGGAAGCTATAAAAACGCCAACAGCTATATTAACAAAAGTTGTTTGGCTATTTCCTATTATCTCTTTGTCTATTCTCTTTTTCTCAAGTTCGTATATAAATAGTCCTAAAAATACTAAATCAAAAAAGAATAGTAACACGTAATCGTCTATTAATACCCTATTGAAAAAACCAAGTAATATAGATGATGTGCATACTACCGTTCCAATTATCATTAGAGACATTAGTCTCACTGGTGTAAAACTATCTTTAATTTTCATTTCCCCTCACCTTTTGCATTAATTTAATTGCATTTCCATTTTATTTTCTTTTTTTGTTGTCCTTTCTAGCCTCTTTACGATTTTGTCTTGCAATAGTTTTTTGCTCGTAAGCGTCATATGCTTTAACGATCTTTTGAACTAATGGATGTCTAACAACGTCGTTTGCTGTTAATCGACAAATTGCAATGTCATCAATATTCTTAAGGACTCTAAGAGCAACATCTAAACCTGATTTTGCTCCAGGTGCCAAATCTTTTTGACTTGCATCACCTGTAACAACAACCTTTGATCCAAAACCAATACGTGTAAGAAACATTTTCATTTGGGCTGGTGTTGTATTTTGGGCCTCATCAAGAATAATAAAAGCGTTATCAAGAGTTCTACCACGCATGTAAGCAAGTGGCGCCACCTCTATTAATCCTTTTTCCTGATTCTTCTGAAAACTTTCAGCACCCATAATTTGATATAAAGCATCATATAAAGGTCTAAGATATGGATCAATTTTACTTTGTAAATCTCCCGGTAAAAAGCCTAATTTTTCTCCTGCTTCTATAGCTGGACGAGTTAAAATAATTCTACTAACTTCTTCGTTTTTAAAAGCGGTAATGGCCATTGCCATAGCAAGATATGTCTTACCTGTACCTGCTGGTCCCATTCCAAATGTAATCATTTTCTTTTTAATGGAATCTACGTAATCCTTTTGACCAAGAGTCTTAGGTTTTACTGGTTTTCCTTGAATGGTGTGACAAATTATATCACCATCTAGTTCAACAATAGCTGAAGTATTCTTTTTCTCTAAAATAAGTGAAAGTTCGTAATTTACATTCTGTTCTGTAATTTCTGAACCTCTCTTAGATAATTCATATAGTTGTGTAAACACTTCCTTTGTATTTTCGCAAGCTGTCTGTGAACCGACGAATTTAAGTTGATCCCCTCGTGCAATAATAGTTGCACCAAGAGTTCTTTCGATTTTTTTGAGGAAAGTGTCAAATTGTCCAAATATGTTAGACATATGTGTTGCTTCCATGCTCATAGTTACTTCTGTCATGCTCATTTTAGTCAATAACTCCTTTAATCACTTTAGGAACCGCAATGCATTCTTTTGAAAACTCGTAAGACTCTAGAATCATATCTACAGCCTTATTGGCTTTCTCCTGGTCATTAGCGTAAATCGTAGCCAAAGTATCACCTTTTTTAACTTTATCACCGATTTTTTTATCCATGACAATTCCAACAGCTAAGTCTATAACGCTATCTTTTGTCTCTCGACCACCGCCAAGAGTCATACATGCTATTCCGATATTTTCTGCTAAAATACGTTTAACATAACCATCTTCCCTTGAAATAACGGGAATTTCGTATGTTGTTTTTGTAAATTTCTCTGGATGATAAACGTATGATTCATCACCACCTTGAGCTTTAACAAACTCTGCAAGTTTATTAAGAGCTCTTCCGCTTGAAATGGATTCATCCATCATTGCGTTAGCTTCTTTTGCATCTCTTGCTTTACCAGCTGCAATCAACATCTGGGCTCCAAGAGCATATACAACTTCTTTAAAATCTTCTGGTCCTTGCCCATTTAATGTATTAATTGCTTCTTTAACTTCAATGGCATTACCTACTGCTTTTCCTAGAGGTTGATCCATATCGGTTACAACGGCAATTGTAGTTTTCTTGGCAAGCTTACCAATAGATACCATTTCCTTTGCAAGGGCTTGTGAATCCTCTAAAGTCTTCATAAATGCACCATTGCCTGTTTTGACATCTAAAACAATAGCGTCACTGCCTGCTGCAAGCTTTTTGCTCATAATTGAACTGGCAATTAGAGAAATTTGATTAACTGTAGCAGTAACATCTCTAAGTGCGTATAATTTCTTGTCTGCTGGAGCTAAATTTGCTGTCTGGCTTGTGATTGCAACACCTATTGTATTAATATTTTCTACAAACTCCTCATCTGTTAATCCTGTAGAAAAACCAGGGAAAGATTCGAGTTTGTCAATTGTTCCTCCTGTGTGTCCAAGGCCTCTTCCTGATAATTTGGCCACCGGTACACCAAGGGAGGCAACTAAAGGTGTAAGTGCAAGAGAGGTCTTATCTCCTACCCCACCTGTACTATGTTTATCAACTTTTATACCATTTATTCTACTTAAATCAAGTACATCCCCGCTATCACGCATAGCAATAGTCAAATCTAATGTCTCTCTTTTAGACATTCCATTAAAACAAATAGCCATAAGTAACGCCGAAACCTGGTAATCAGGAATGGCATCTTTTGTATATTCATTTATAAAATAATTAATCTCTTCAGTACTTAACTCTTGATTTAATTTCTTTTTCATAATAAGATCGTACATTCTCATGGGCGATACCTCCTACGTAAAAAAATAATGTCTCCAACTATCTACAACATAATATTGTCAATATATTAGAGTAAAAAATTAAATAGAATAAATTAAACAGTATAATTATTTGTGATATGGTTCGTGGTTGATTATTCTGTAACTTCTGTATATCTGTTCTAGTAAAACCACGCGCATTAATTGATGTGGAAAAGTCATTTTAGAAAAACTAAGTTTAAAATCCGCCTTCTTAAGGACTTCATCAGATAATCCTAAGGAACCACCTATAATTAAATATATGTGGCTTGTTCCTGAAATTCCGAGTTTGTTTATCTTATTTGCTAGCTCAACGGAATCTAATTGTTTTCCGTCAATTGCTAAGCATATTATATATCCACTATCATCCTTAATAGCTTTTAAAATTCTCTCTCCTTCAGTATTTTTAACGATATCAATCTCATTATCTGACGCATTATCTTTAGTTTTTTCATCGGCTACTTCAATAACCTCAAGCTTAGCATATCTACTAAGTCTTTTTGAATATTCTGCAATAGCATCTCGATAAAATTTTTCTTTAACTTTTCCTACGCATATTATAGAAATTTTCATGTTTATATTATAATCGTAATTTAACATTTCGTAAAGTATTACTAATGCTTTTCCTTCTGCGCAAAAACGTTTATAATAAAATTATACTTTTAAAGGGGGAAAGGTTATGAAGGAACAGATACACACTATTCCAATTAATGATGCACTTAACAATGCAGGTGAATGTCCACTTTGTTACATTAAGGAAAGGGCTTTTAAACACACAATGGATTTTTGCCTAGGAAGTGGTGCTTCATATATGGAATCTGATATACGAGAAATGACTGACACTATGGGATTTTGCGGATATCATTTCAAAAAAATGTTTGAGTATGGCAATTCTTTAGGAAATGCCTGGATTCTTAAGACTCATTACAAACGCACCATAGAGGAAATGGATAAGCAATTCAAGAAATTTACTCCAAGCAAAAAATCTTTTAAAGATAAATTTATTAAAAATGCTGATACAGAATTCAGTAAAAATTCTATTGCTAACTGGATTGCAAAAAGAGATGAAAAATGTTTTATTTGTGATTCTATTGAAAAAACATACAGAGCATATCTAGATACACTTTTTTATATGTACGTGCGTGACCCTTCCATTAAGGAGGCTTTAAAAAACTCTAGGGGTTTTTGCTTAGAGCACTTTAAGGATGTTTGTATTACGGCGGATGCCAAATTAAATTCAGAACAGCTTAAAGAATTTTATGATTTTATGTTGCCGTTGATGGAAGAAAATTTCAAACGTATTTATGGTGACATTTCATGGTTTATTGAAAAATTCGATTACCGCAACAAAGATGCTGACTGGAAAGAATCTAAAGATGCTATTCCCCGTGGAATGCAAAAATTATCTGGTGAGTACGTTGATCATCCAAATTATGAATCAAAAAAATAAAATTTAAAAAACAAAAAATTGTATAATAGCCGATAAAAATATTATAAAAATAAAAAAGGAGCCAATTTTATGTTACCAGGAGCATTTATTGCCTATAGAAAGGACAAAACGCCTTACTACCGTAGCAGTATTACATGCAAGGGAAAGCATATTAGTTTAGGTAGCTATGACACCGAAGATGAGGCGTCGAAAGCTTACGAAGATGCATCGACTTTGTTGTATAGCGATATTTCATTTGAAGATGCACTTCATTTTTCATGCTTATTACCATTTTCAAAGGTCATAAGCCTTATTAATTATCGTGATAATAATTACTATATTTCTACTCCAATTTATTTACACAAAGATTATTTTAGCTATTATTTATCAGAAAACGAAGAATATAAATTTGATATTGATGATTTATTTTACTATTCTAGTCACAGGATTTTAAAACGAAATGGCCATTTATTTGTTAATGATTACGGAATGCAAATAACTATGGCATCTCGCTATGGAATTCATAGCCATTCTGTTTTACATAGGGACTATGAATTTATCAATGGAGATTCCTTTGATTATCGTTATTCTAATATCAAGGTTATCAATCCATATTATGGTGTTTTTTCAAAAAAAGACACAAAAGGCACTACTTACGAAGTCAAAATCCATGTTAATGCTAATCATTTTGTTGGACTTTATAGAGATATTAACAAGGCAGCAGTTGCTTATAACAAAGCTGTCGACCTTGCTAAACAGCATGGTATCAAGAAAAACTATAGTCAAAATTATATCGAAGAATTGACGCCACGAGAATACGCTGAAATTTATACTACAGTAAATGTATCTAAATCATATATATCTTATCTAGAAACAACAACGCCAGCATAACTAATATGCTGGCGCTTTTCTTATATAACTTATACACTATTTTAGATATAATTTTTTAGATATAATTATTTTGCGTTTATGTAATTTACTAATCCTTCTGAATCAATTATTTTCTGCATAAATGGAGGGAAAGCTTGACCGGTATAGCTTTTTCCCGTTGTCTCATCAGTTATGATCCCTGTATCAAAATCTACTTTTACCACATCTCCTGGATTAATCTCTTGTGCTGCTGCTGGACATTCGACAATAGGAAGGCCTATGTTTATTGAATTTCTATAAAAAATCCTAGCAAAAGTTTCTGCTATAACGCAACTTACTCCACTTGCCTTAATAGAAATAGGTGCATGTTCTCGTGATGATCCACATCCAAAATTCTTATTTGCTACTATTATGTCCCCTTCCCTTACGTTTTTTACAAAATCCTTATCGATATCTTCCATGCAGTGTGTAGCTAATTCTTTTGGATCTGATGAGTTTAGATATCTAGCTGGAATAATAACATCTGTATCTACATTGTTTCCATATTTAAATACTTTTCCATGTGCTTCTTTCATTTTCCAATCTCCTCTCTAATCACCTCATCTGGGCTTGATATTTTTCCTGTTATTGCACTAGCTGCTGCAACAGCCGGAGAAGCTAAATATACTTCTGACTTCACATGTCCCATTCTTCCTACGAAATTACGATTAGTAGTCGAAATACATCTTTCTCCTTCAGCTAAAATTCCCATATATCCGCCTAAACATGGACCACAGGTAGGAGTACTTACTACTGCTCCTGCTTCAATAAATGTTCTAAGTAATCCTTCTTCCATAGCATCTAAATATATTTTTTGTGTTGCTGGTAAAACAATAACTCGGATTCCTTTAGCTACGTGTTTTCCTTTTAAAATCGAAGCTGCAATTCGTAAATCGTCAAGTCTTCCATTAGTGCATGAGCCAATAACTACCTGATCTATTTTCACATCACCTACATCATCAATTGTATGTGTATTGCTTGGTAAATGTGGGAAAGAAACAGTGGATTTTAAAGTACTTAAATCGATAGTGTACTCCTGGTCATACTCTGCATCTTCATCAGCTTCAAATATTTCATAAGGGCGTTTCGAATGCTCTTTCATGTACTCTTTGGCCAATTCATCTACAGGGAAAATACCGTTTTTTCCTCCAGCTTCAATAGCCATGTTTGCAATAGTAAATCTATCGTCCATAGATAAATACTTAATACCATCGCCTACAAATTCCATTGACTTATATAATGCGCCATCTACTCCAATCATTCCAATTATGTGTAGAATTATATCTTTTCCGCTAATCCACTTAGCAGGTTTTCCTGTTAAATTAAATTTAATAGCTGATGGCACTTTAAACCACGCTTTTCCCGTTGCCATTCCTGCTGCCATATCAGTACTTCCTACTCCAGTAGAAAATGCTCCTAATGCTCCATAAGTACAAGTATGTGAGTCTGCACCAATTATTACATCTCCAGCAACTGTTAATCCCTTTTCTGGTAAAAGTGCATGCTCTATTCCCATTTCACCTACATCAAAATAATTTGTAATTTCATTTTTACATGCAAATTCACGGACACATTTACAGTGCTCTGCCGATTTAATATCTTTATTAGGAACAAAATGATCCATAACTAGTGCAATTTTATCTTTATGGAAAACCCCATCAACTTTCATTTTATCAATTTCATGGATTGCCACTGGCGAAGTGATATCATTGCCAAGAACAAGGTCTAAATCTGCCTCTATAAGCTGTCCTGCTTTAACAGAATCTAGATTTGCATGCTTTGCAAGAATTTTTTGCGTCATAGTCATTCCCATAACTTTTTCCTCCTAAAAATTTGTAAGTAATATTCCTCTATAACATAATGTTAACACATTTATTAATATGAATAAAATACATAGCAAACATATTTACCATAACTTAAATTCATACGGTTTACCACAATTATTTTTTATGATATACTAAATCTAAATTCACTCACACACGTTAAAGTTTTATAAAGTTAATATATTATCATCATCAAAAATATGTAGTTATTGTCTATACACACTATATATTAAGTTACAAAAAGTATGAATATACGTTATATATGAATGTACGTTATATATGAATAATCGGTTAAATGTTTAATTAGTAAAAGGGAAAGGTATTAAAATGAATCAAAATTTATCATCCTATCGTATTTTTTATACGGTAGCAAACGCTGGAAATATCTCAAAGGCAGCGAAACAACTATATATTAGTCAACCTGCCATTAGTAAATCCATTCAAAAGCTTGAGGATAATTTAGGGTGTAGACTTTTTTCTAGAAGCTCTAGAGGTGTTACCCTTACAGAAGAAGGTTCTATTCTTTACGGACATGTGAAAGAAGCTTTTGACACGTTGACTATTGGTGAAGAGAAACTACGCCGTTCTATGGCTTTAGGGGTTGGTCATTTAAAAATAGGAGTTAGTTCCACTTTGTGCAAGCACATGCTTTTGCCTTATCTTAAGGCTTTTATCAAGAAATATCCTCACATAAGCATTTCTATAAGTTGCCAGTCTACTAACGAGACTTTGGCTTTAATAGATGAAAACAAAGTAGATATAGGTTTAGTGGGAAAACCTAATAACATGAAAAGTATCGAGTTTTACCCCCTTGCAAATGTTCAAGATATTTTTGTTGCAACTAATGATTATGTTAAAAATCTTAGAGATAGAGGAATTAGGCGAAATGAAATACTTAGTGAATCTACCTTAATGCTTCTTGATAAGAATAATATTTCAAGACAATATATAGATGAATATCTACGCTTCAACCATGTAGATACAAGTGACTCTATAGAGATTTCTTCTCTAGATTTGCTTATTGATTTTGCTAAAATAGGTGTAGGAGTTGCTTGCGTTATAGAGGATTTTGTTCAGCATGAACTTTATACAGGTGAACTAACTAGAATTGATCCTGGTTTTAATATTAAAAAAAGAGAAGTTGGTTTTGTTTATAAGTCTTCTCTTAAACCATCTAAATCTTTGTCGCAATTTATTCAATTTTATGAAAATACTTCTGTTGAGCTAGAAGTTAATCGCTAATTAAAAAAATCCATGAAAATAAGGATTGATTTCATCTTTATTTCATGGATTTTTATTATTTATCTAGCAAGTTTTGGAACTGAAAATTCTTTTGTATTAACTTTTTCTAATTCTAATAAAGCAATTTTCTTATTAATTCCGGCAACATAACCTTTTAAATTATCATTTGCTCCAATAACTCTATGGCAAGGAACTATAACTAAAAGTGGATTGTTTCCTACTGCCTTTCCTACTGCTTGAGCTGAAGCTTTATCTTTTCCGAGAATCTTTGCTACTTCTTTTCCTAATTCGGCATAAGTAACTGTTTTTCCATAAGGAATAGCAAGCATTGCTTTCATTACAGCTTTTTGAAAATCTGTTCCTTCAAATTTAAGTTTTGGCAATTTCTTAGGCTGTTCTCCTGCAAAATATGCATCTAACCATTCAATTGTATCCCCAAACATTTCAGGAAAATCTCTATCTCTTGATTGCATAATGCAATTTGAATAATCATCCTGACATGTACTTCTATCATTTTTCTGACCATCAAACCAAATACCTATAATATTTTCTCCGTCGCTGGCAATGGTCATTGGGGCGATTGGAGAATTATAATGTGTTAAATAATTCATAATGTTTCCTTTCGATTTATAGTAAAGCATTGACTATTATAACACAAATTTTCCACTTAAGGCAAAGCCATGATTCATTGGGCCACTACCTTTTCCTAAATCTAACATTTGAGATAACGCCATTGATATATATTCTTTAGCTCGCTCTACTGATTCCTCCATACTATATCCCTTTGCCAAGTTAGATGCAATAGCACTAGACAAAGTACATCCTGTTCCGTGAGTGTTAGGATTATTTATTCGTTTACCTTCAAACCATACCTGCTCATTTTTACTTAAGAGGAAATCATTTGCATCATTTAAACTATGGCCTCCTTTACATAAAACTGCACAATTATATTTTTGATTAATAATTTTGGCAGCAGTAACCATATCTTCACTGCTTTTTATTGTCATATCTGACAAAATTTCCGCTTCTGGAATATTAGGTGTAATAAGACTAGCCATAGGAATTAAACTTTCCTTTAAAGTCAAAATAGCATCATCAGCTATAAGTTTTGCACCACTAGTTGCCACCATAACTGGATCTAAAACTATATTCTTTGCGCCATATTCTTTTAATTTTTGAGCTATTACTTTAATAAGTTTCTTGTCACTAACCATACCAATTTTTACAGCATCTGGAAAAATATCCGTAAAAACTGCATCAAGTTGTTGTCCTAAAAATTCTGGTGTGGAATTCAATACACTTGTAACTTTTGTAGTGTTTTGTGCTGTTAATGCTGTTATTGCACTCATAGCATACACACCGTTTGCAATCATTGTTTTAATATCTGCCTGTATACCAGCTCCACCACTTGAATCGCTACCTGCAATAGTAAGAGCTGTTTTTAATTTAGTACTCATAATAATCTGTTTCCTTTTTAATGTTTTCCTGGTCTTTTTGACTGGCTTTATCATATATTCCACCAGTAATAAAACCTGCTGTCTTTGCTGTATGTAATCCTTGATACGTATCTTCTACTACTAAAATACTATTAGGCCTTTCACCTATATATTTTGCAGCTTCAATATATATCAAAGGATCATCCTTGTTCGTATGTAATTCATTACATGAAAAAAATCCCGAAAAATATTTATCAATTCCATTTCTTTTTAATGCACAACGAATCAAATCAACGTCTCCTGAAGTTGCTATAACCATTGGAATTTTATTCATATATAACTTTTCTATCAAATCTTTCGCTGGCTTTTTTACTTTTACTTCGTGTTTATAAAAATTTTCTATATTTTTATTTATATAATCTTTTATCTCTGCTTTTGTATAATTTGTGGCATAATTTTCTTGCAAATATGTTATGCCGTCATTATATGACATAGAAAAGAGTTTCTCATCTATCAAATCCAATTTTTCCTTATGAAGAACAACTCCTATGCTTTTTAAAAAATCACTTCCTACTTTTTCCCATATAGGCATAGAGTCTAATATTGTTCCATCTACATCAAATATCGTTCCTTTTAAGGAATTAATTGGAATGTCTGTGAATTTTCTATCTGTTATTTTTTTGTTTATTAACATTGATTCTTTAGCATTCTCTCTGTTTCTTTTTTTAGTTCCTTAGTAGCTAATTTTATGTCATTTTGGGCAAAAATAGCTGATACTACAGAAATACCTCTAATACCACTTCTAGTAAGTTTGTGAATATTATCCATGTTGATTCCACCAATTGCAACAACGGGAATATCAACGGTTTGTGTTATATCTTTTAAAGTAAGAAAATCTAATACTGTCGCATCACTTTTTGTTCCTGTAGGAAAGACAGCTCCAACTCCTAGATAATCAGCACCTTTTTGTTCCGCAAGAATAGCCTCTCTTACATTATGGGCAGACACACCGACGATTTTATCATTTCCTATTAATTTTCTTACCGCAATAGGATCCATATCGTCTTGTCCTACGTGTACACCATCTGCATCACATGCAATAGCAAGTTCAACATCATCATCAATAACAAATGGTACACCGTGCTTTTTACATACTGCTTTGATGTCTTTTGCTTCTTGTAAAAGTTTTTCACGATCTAGGGCAATTTTACTTTTTTCTCTATACTGTACAAAAGTTGCTCCTCCATCAATTGCCTCTTCTACTACCTCAGACATTTTACGTCCATTCAACCATTGGCTATCGGTTACTGCATAAAGTGTTAATGCATTTTCATTAAAATTTTCCATTTTAGCTCCTTTTCCTTAAAACCATTTTGTCAAAACATCTTTATACTAACCTAACAATCTTATTATTAAAACCATAAAAAAAGTGATTACGCTACTAGGCATAACCACTTAATTGTCAAGTTAAAGAGTCTAATCTAAAATTAACTCTTTATGTAATTCTTAATAATCAATTCCCTACGCCGGCATTATCCGTATCAGGTTATGGGTCTAAGCAAATCAGCTTACTCTCAGCTCGCTATAACGGCTCCCCTAGTCAATATAATGTTTTAACCAAGGGATATTGTAAAACTTTATGTAGAAAATGTCAATATTTTTGCATAATTCATTTCACATGTCATATCAAAAATGATAAAATATAAATATAAAAGGAATTGTCTTTATTATAATATTAAGGGGGTTATTTCGTATGGACGAATTAAAAGGTAGAATTTTAAAAGAAGGACATGTAATCAGTTCAGAGATACTTAACGTAGATAGTTTTATAAATCATCAAGTTGATCCAGAATTCATGGAAAAAGTAGGTATAGAAATTGCAGAACACTTTAAAGATAAGGGAATAACTAAAGTTGCTACTATTGAGAGCTCTGGTATCGCACCTGCGCTTTTTACTGCTAAAGCTTTATCTGTTCCACTTATAATCTTAAAAAAACAGGCATCTAAAATTCTTAATGAAAATCTTTATCAAACAGAAGTTACCTCATTTACAACTAAAAAGAGCTATGAACTTTCCTTATCTGGAAAATTCGTGACTGAAAATGATCATGTGTTAATAGTAGATGATTTTTTGGCTGATGGAGAAGCTGCTATTGGTGCACTAAGACTTATTCGAAAAGCTCACGGTACAGTAGCTGGCGTAGGCGCAATGATAGATAAATCCTTCCAGCCAGGTGCTGATAAATTAAGAGAACAAGGCATCGATGTTTATTCTCTTGCGGTTATAAAATCCCTTGAAAATGGTGAAATTATTTTTGAATAAAAAAGAGTATTAATATGAAAAATGCTTTCTACATTAATATATGCTAATAAATCCAAGGCATATGTAGCTAATATGTAGGAGGCATTTTTTTTGTTTATAAAAAAATTAGTTGACACAAACACAATAGAGTGGTATTGTGTATCTTGTAACGTAGTTTTGAATACTACGTTACAAGATTAATGAAATTACATCCATTTAAATTATATAAATTTTAATTGGACACAGTAAATCAACAACTTATTACTAACGTTACTCAAAGTTTTTTTGCTTTAGGTATGAAAGGAGTTTTTATGACAATTAAGATTAGAGAACCTGGCAGTGCAATTACACATTTTATCGCAGTTATATTGACTGCTCTTTTTTCAACACCACTACTTATAAAAACGGCACTTAATAATAACACCACAGTACTAATTGCTATGTGCGTATTTATCGGAAGTATGCTTTCTTTATATTCCGCTAGTACTCTTTATCATTCAGTTAATGTTAAGGGAAAAATTCTCAAAGTATTCAAAAGATTAGATCATACTATGATTTTTGTATTAATTGCTGGTTCATATACACCAATCTGTCTTACTACTTTAAAAGATAATGGTGGCTATCAGTTACTTGCTATTATTTGGGGAATTGCAATAATTGGAATCATTTTCAAACTTTTTTGGGTAACATGTCCTAAATGGTTATCATCTTGTTTATATATTTCAATGGGATGGACATGCGTAGCTTATCTAAAAGATATTATCCATAATATGCCACTTCCTGGCTTTTTATGGTTACTCTTCGGAGGCATTATATATACAGTAGGTGGAGTCATTTATGCATTAAAATTACCTATTTTTAATAGTAAACATAAATATTTTGGTTCTCATGAAATCTTCCATTTATTTGTTATGGCTGGAAGTTTGTGTCATGCAATTTTGATGTATCAATACATTGCTTAAGAATTTATGTGATTTTAACATCTTTTCTTCAATTTCTTTATCTGGATTTTCTCTATCAAATCTTTTTTGCCAATACATGTATGTCGCTTTAGGCATTCCGGTATAAGAGAGAAGGTCTTTTAGT
>FOPE01000033.1 GCA_900113385.1 Lachnospiraceae bacterium C7 | reverse complement strand
TTTTATTGCGACTATAACCAGACAATGGACCGTCGTGTACATAGAGGCTTTAAAGAATGTCGTTCTGAACTAGAAGCGATGTTCATGTAACTTATAAACAAGGTCACTTTGAAGAAGTATTTACACAAACTTCTTTACACAATCGAGGTGATCCGATAAATATGATAATACTAAAAAGCGGATTGCAAATTTTAAGCAAACATAAATTTCAGACACTTTTGATGATTATTTTATCAACAATACTTTTTACTTTGTCTGGTTCTATTTTAACTTCAAAAGGGAAACAAGATTCAATGAAAAAATCTTATGACAATAATTTTGGAAAAGTTACATTTTATACAGTCTCTGAAAATTTTTCAGACATTGAATTGCACAATTACTCAAGTAATCCAAACAAGACTGCCTTTAATAATATATGCAATTTTCCCAAGAGTCTCGCAAACAAAAAGGAGTTTAAATATACAACACTTTCCTCACAAATGTTAAATATTTATAACAAGAAAATTCCAAATAAATTTTTATATAGCTATGGTTTATCAGATGGCAATGATGATATTTCTACTGATATTAATAAAGTAAAGGGATCCACTACTTATTCTGTCAAATCATTACAAGTATCATCAAATTTTTTTGATATATTTAATATTAAATTAGAAAGTGGCCGTATCTTTTCAGATGCTGACTACACATTGAATAAGAATACATCTGTTTCTGTAATTCTTGGGAACGAATATAAAAAACTTTTTAAACTTAACGATGAATTTACTGCGGAATACATGTTTAATAAATATAAATTTAAAGTAATTGGTTTTATTAAAGAAAAGTCATTTTTTTATAATTCAGCCTATAATACTATGGCTTCTTGCGACAGATACGCCATTATACCTGCTTTTACTCCTGATATAAAATCAGATATGTCTAAGGAAATGTCAATTGATCATGTTCCTGGAATTATTAGTTCAAAAAAAGGCTATGAAAAAACTAACGAAATTTTTAATAACTGTAAAAAGGAAAACAATATTTCAACTTTTCCTTTCCATGTTTATAATACGTCTTCTGAATATAATATTTTAAGTACTTATTCGTCAATGACAGACGAAGTTGCTAATCAATTTAAAATAATACTATGTATATTGACGATTCTATCATTTATAGTAAATCTAAGTGTTTTTTTGAACATGCTTAAGGAGAACGACGGAAATTTTTGTATTGAACGTCTCTGCGGTGCACTTCAACGCGACATTAATTTAGAAGCTTTCGTACCAGTTTTAACTGTTTTAGCAACAAGTGACTTGTTGGGGGCTTTAATTTTAAATCGCCTTGATGAATTATCTAATTCATACATGTATGTTCAGGTTTTAATTTTACTAATTTTTACAGCGACATGTACTGTTGTTCATTTTTATATGAAGAAAATTCAACTTGCTAACTATATTGGTGGGAAAGAATAACTAAATTTTTTAACTTGTCGACTATTTTGATAGAAACGAATAACTAGAATTTTAACTTTTAATTATGAGGTAATAATAATGATTAAATTTGATAACGTAGCCGTACATTACGGTAGCAATAAATCCGAAACAACCGCCCTTAATGGAATTTCTTTTGAAATCAAAGAGGGAGAATTTGTCACAATTATAGGAAAAAGTGGCTGTGGAAAAACAACCCTACTTAACGTGCTAGGTGGTATCACTGCTCCAAATGAAGGCCATTTCTATTTTCAAGGAAAAGATGTAGCTAATTTTAATGATAAAGAACTTTCTAAATACAGAAATGAAAAAATCAGCTTCATCGTGCAACATTTTGCTTTAATTCAAAACTTCGATATTATGACAAATATTTGCCTTCCTTTAAAATATCGTAGAAATAAAAACATACCAAAGAAATCATATATCCGTGAAGTAATGGAAAAACTTGGCATCGCAGATTATGAATATGATTATCCTTATCCATTATCTGGTGGTGAAAAACAACGTGTTGCTATTTGCCGAAGCATTATTTCTGATACTGATATTATATTAGCTGATGAGCCAACTGGTGCTCTCGATGAAGAAAACAGCAAAAACATTGTAAATCTCTTAATGGAATTGCACAATTCTGGTAAAACTATTATTATGGTCACTCACGATTTGGAATTAGCAAAATTAGGAAATCATAGACTTGAAATTAGAGATGGTAAAATAATTAACGAAGAATTTTCTTCTAAATAAAAAAATCTCTTTCTTTTTTAATTAATAGTTCAGTATTTAAACACAAGTTCACCTGTTTATTATGCAAATATTGATTCATCTATTTATTATACAAATATTGATTCGCCTATTTGTTAAGCCAATATCGATTCATCTATTTATCAAGCGAATCAGTCATTTTTATTTACACAGCAAAACTCCTTCTAGCATTTGTCAGCGTTCAAATGCCGGAAGGAGTTTGCCTTTTTACTTTTTTCTTTTTTCGTTTGACGTTTGTCGTTTGACGTTTGTCTTCTCTTTGACTAGTTATACCCCTAGACGGGTTTTGGCTTGGATCGTTTTTATATCATTACTTGTCATTCACCAAATCAATTAACCCTTACTGATTTATTGATTTTTTGATTTAATAAATTCATCAATACCCTTTGCAGCTTTCTTTCCAGCGCCCATTGCAAGGATAACAGTTGCTGCTCCTGTAACAGCATCTCCTCCTGCATATACGCCTTCTTTTGATGTCTTGCCGTCTTCTTCAGATGCAACGATACATTTTCTCTTGTTAATATCAAGACCGTATGTTGTAGAAGAAATAAGTGGGTTTGGTGATGTTCCAAGTGACATGATAACTGTGTCACATTCCATCTCATATTCTGAACCTGGGATTTCAACAGGACGTCTACGACCTGATGCATCTGGCTCTCCAAGTTCCATTTTTATGATTTTAACGCCTTTTACCCAACCATTCTCATCTACGAGAACTTCTGTTGGATTCTGAAGTAAATCAAAGATGATTCCTTCTTCTTTAGCGTGATGAACTTCTTCTGCTCTAGCAGGTAATTCTGCTTCGCCTCGTCTGTATACGATATGAGTCTCTGCTCCTAATCTAAGTGCTGTTCTTGCAGCATCCATTGCAACGTTACCGCCACCTACTACAACTACTTTTTTGCCTCTAGAAATAGGTGTCTCATATCCTTCTTTAAATGCTTTCATTAGATTGTTTCTTGTAAGGAATTCGTTTGCTGAGAATACGCCGTTGGCTTGTTCTCCTGGAATACCCATGAAACGTGGAAGACCTGCTCCTGATCCGATAAATACAGCTTCATAGCCTTCTTCTAATAATTCATCTACTGTGTCAGCTTTACCAATAACTACGTTTGTCTCGATTTTTACTCCAAGTGAACGCACATTTTCGATTTCAGCGCTAACTACTTCATCTTTTGGTAAACGGAATTCTGGAATACCATAACTTAATACACCGCCTGGCTGGTGTAATGCTTCAAAAATAGTTACCTCATATCCCATTTTTGCTAAGTCGCCTGCACATGTTAATCCTGAAGGACCTGCACCTACAACAGCAACTTTGTGTCCGTTAAATTTATCAGCTTTTTTAGGTTTGATTCCATTTTTTCTTGCCCAATCAGCTACAAATCTTTCTAGTTTTCCAATTGAAACTGCTTCACCTTTAATACCTCTTACACACTGTCCTTCGCACTGTGATTCTTGTGGACAAACACGTCCACATACAGCTGGAAGTGCTGATGATTCAGAGATAACTTGATAAGCTTCTTCCATTTTATTTTCTTTAATTTTCTGGATAAATCCTGGAATATTAATATTTACAGGACATCCTTGAATACATCTAGCATTTTTACAATTTAAGCATCTTGTACTTTCATTATATGCTTCTTCTTCATTATATCCATAGCAAACTTCTTCAAAGTTTGTAGCTCTAACCTTTGGATCTTGTTCGCGAACTGGTACTTTTTTCATCATATCCATTATTCGTCACCTCCGCAATGTCCACATCCGCCATGATGTGTGTCTCCCTCTTCAAGTGCTAGCTTTGCTCTTCCTTCTGCTGTTTTGTACTGCTGCTGTCTCTTCATGGCTTGATCAAAGTCTACGAGATGTCCATCAAATTCTGGTCCATCTACACATGCAAACTTAACTTCATCGCCTACAACAAGACGACAAGCACCACACATACCTGTACCATCAACCATAATTGGGTTCATTGATACAATTGTAGGAATACCTAATTGCTTTGTGAGAATACATGCAAATTTCATCATAATCATAGGTCCAATAGCAACACATACGTCGTATTTATTGCCATTGTTTACTAACTCTTCTAGCTGTTTTGTTCCAACTCCGTGGAAGCCATATGAGCCATCATCTGTAGTAACATAAACGTTACTAGCAACTGATTTCATCTCATCAATAAAGAATAATAATTCTTTTGTACGTGAGCCCATGATTACATCAACTTCTACTCCATGTTCGTGTAACCATTTTACCTGTGGATAAACTGGAGCTGTTCCAAGTCCACCTGCAATATATACAATCTTTTTCTTTTTTGTTTCTTCAAGATTTTTCTCTTCACATAATTCTGAAGGACATCCAAGTGGTCCAACAAAATCTTCTAAAGCGTCTCCTTCATTAAGAGACATCATTCTCTTGGTTCCAGCGCCAACTGTCTGTGTAACAATTGTAACTGTTCCTTTTTCTCTATCGTAATCACAAATTGTAAGTGGGATTCTCTCTCCAACTTCATCTGTCTTTGCAATTATAAACTGTCCTGGTAAACAGTGTTTTGCAACTCTTGGTGCCAAAATATCCATTAATATGATATTTTCAGCTAAGACTTTTTTTCTAACTATCTGGTACATTTTCTCCTCCATATTCTTAGTGTACTAATTCTGGCATAACATAATAAGTACCAGAACCTTTTTATTATTATATCATAAACTTGAGCTATATTTATAAATAACTCCATAATTTTATATAATTTATTTAAGATTGATTATAAACCTTCCAAAACTATTTTAAAAATATTATAAAATTACTCTCTAACTCCTCTTTTCGCCATAATGAAAACCACATAGATATTCAAATCTTGCCCCTACCTACACCTTATTAAAAGAAGGGGTCATTGTGTCTGATATATACTAAATTGAAAATACATATTTAATATATAATTTTTTCAGCAAATTTTCAATATATTTCTGCATTTTTTAGAAATAAAGTCAATTTTTATTGTTTTTTTCTAAAATCATTTCTTATTGCAACCAAAAAAACGCTTCGAGCACTTTACACTCGAAGCGTTTTTCGACTTATGAGAAATATACAAGTTCGTCTTCTGGTTGTTCTGCTTTTTCAATTGAAATTGGATAAAGCACTGGACCTCTACCTTTATATTCTTTTGCAAATTCTACTTTAACTTCTGCTGTGATATCAATCCATGATTTGTGTGGAAGCTCGTTTTCTTTATCATATTTACACTTAAATCCAATAAATGTAACGTCTTCTATACAACATGTCATTGCAAATCTACCTGGCACAAAAATACCTGCTTTTAATTTATCTGGGTTGTATACTAATGCTCTGAATTTAACTTTCTTTTTGTTATATTTCTTGTAATTCTCCATAGCATCCATATACCAAATTGCATAATCTGCATCTGAAAGTTCAATAACATCAGCATCTAGATCATATGGTAATTCTTCTGGTCTCTCATCAATTGTACCGTCAGCTCTTTCATATACAATCTGAGCCTTTCTATTAATAGACTTAATATTCATTCTAAATTTACGTCTATCTGTATTATCATCTGTTCTATTAAAGATTACAACATCAGCAGTAATTAACTGTTCCTGCATCATTGCTCTCATATTCTGCATATACATCATAAATGTGTTAGCGTCAACTGTAGCAAGTTGTTGTACAATAACCCAATTTTTTGGCAACTCAGCATCAATAACACTATCGATGTGCCATGTTCCATTATACTCTATAAATACTTGCTCTGGTTTATATTTATCTGCTATTTCTTGTAATTTTTCTGTTGAAAAATCTATTTCTGAATCAATTGAAGTAACTTCAATATTGTTAGCTTTAAGCTTTTCAATATCGTACTCAACGTCTCCATCTTCACACATAATGATAAGTCCCTTAGCGCCACCGCCAAAGTCGTTTTCAAAAATTGTTTCTTCAATTAAAGAAGTCTTACCGCTATCCATAAATCCGGTAAATAAATATACTGGTACTTCTTCTTGCATACAAGGCTCCTTCCACGTTATTTAACTCTATAATTATAACGTTTAAATCTATTTATGTATTAACTTTATTATAGCTATTTTCTAGCCATATTTTTATTATTTTAATCCAAATAATTCTTCTAACTGATCTTCGTGAATGTCAGTACCGATCACACATAAACGTCCTGTATAATCAGGTTCTCCATCACGTAATTCATATTCGCCTGGAACCATATCAAAGTAAATCCATTTACCATCTGTTCCTTCAACCATACCCTTAGCTCTAAGGATATTGTCTGACTCTTTGAATCCTTCAAGAATCTCTTCGATTTTTGCTCTATCAAATTTATGTGGTGTCTCTTTACCCCAGCTTACAAATACATCATCTGCATGATGGTGGTGATGGCCGCATCCGCAATGGTCATGATCGTGGTGGCAGTGCTCATGGTCATCATGATCGTGGTGGCAGTGCTCGTGGTCATGGTCATCATGATCGTGGTGGCAGTGCTCATGGTCATGGTCATCATGGTCGTGGTGGCAGTGCTCGTGGTCATGGTCATCATGGTCGTGGTGGCAGTGCTCGTGCTCTTTTGCATCTTCTGTTGCACGCTGCTCAGCAAGTAATGCCATCTCTAATGATTCCTGTCCTTCGATTACTTTTAAAATCTGCTCACTTGAAATTGAATCCCAAGGTGTTGTGATTACTGCTGCCTTTGGATTAAGTTCTTGAATCTGTGTTGTGCAGAATTCTAACTGTTCATTATTAGCTTTTTGTGTTCTACTTAAAATAACTGTTGTAGCATATTCAATTTGATTGTTAAAGAACTCACCAAAAGCTTTCATCTGTTTACTTGCTTTTAATGCATTAACAACAGTTACAAGGCCATTTAACTTGATATCGTGATCTTTTTCCATATCAATAACAGACTTCATAACATCAGATAATTTACCTACTCCTGATGGTTCAATAATAATTCTATCTGGATTATATTTTGTAATAACTTCGTCTAAGCTTCTTGCGAAATCTCCAACTAAAGTACAGCAGATACATCCTGAATTCATCTCTGTAATTTGAATTCCAGAGTCCTTTAAAAAGCCTCCGTCGATACCTACTTCACCATATTCGTTTTCAATTAAAACTATTTTTTGTCCACTTAAAACGCCTGAAAGCATTTTCTTAATAAATGTTGTTTTACCAGCGCCTAAAAAACCTGATATAATATCAATTTTTGTCATAATCTATGTTCACTCCTTTATATAAATTCATGTCTATCGGTTAGTCGTTTTTAACTTTCACTAAAGTATCATACTTCAATTTAGGTCATATTGCAAGAGATAATCTTTCTATCTACTGTACAGTTGTTACATCAACTGCTACAATACACAAAAGACTGTCGCACGTGCTATGCGACAGCCTCCATCTTAATACTAGTTGTATTTTCTTTTTCTTGCAGCTTCAGATTTTTTCTTGCGTTTTACGGATGGTTTTTCGTAATGTTCTCTTTTACGAATTTCCTGTTGGATACCTGCTTTTGCGCAGCTTCTCTTAAATCTACGTAAAGCGCTATCTAAAGTCTCGTTTTCTTTAACTGTTATACTAGACATTATCTCACACCTAACCTCCCTCCAGTTGCATATTGTGCATCAACTGTAAGGTAATCTTCATTGCACTATAAAATAGTTTACCAAAAATATTATTTTTGTCAACACTTTTTAGCAATTTTTATAAATTTTTAATAAATTATAAGCTATTTCACCATTGATTCTAAGGCTACTTTTGCTTCCTTTAAGGCGTCTGGAATACCAGCTGGATTTTTTCCTCCGGCTTGAGCCATGTTAGGGCGTCCACCGCCGCCGCCTCCTACTTTAGATGCAATTGCTTTAATTAAGTTACCTGCGTGTGCACCTGCTTTAATTGCTGTATCTGTAGCCATTGCAATCAAGTTAACTTTTCCGTCATTATCAGATGCAATAATTACAACGCCTTCACCAATTTTAGCTTTAAGCTGATCACCAAGGTCTCTTAAACCATTCATGTCAACGTTTTCAACAGAAGTAGCAAGTAATTTAACTCCTGATACTTCTACTACTTGATTCATAACATCACCAAGTGAATCTCTAGCAGCTTTGCTCTTTAATGATTCTACTTCGCTTGATAATGCTTTGTTTTCTTCAAGTAAGTGTTGGATTCTCTCTAACAAGTTAGAATTTGTTGCTTTAAGTAATTTAGATGCTTCTCGAACTTTTGCTTCTAAATCTCTGTAATATGCAAATACATTGTCGCCTGTAATAGCTTCAATTCTACGAGTATTTGCTGCAACACCACTTTCAGATACGATCTTGAAAGTAACGATATCTGCTGTATTTGATACATGTGTACCACCACAAAGCTCTTTTGAGAAATCTCCCATAGATACTACTCGTACGCTATCGCCGTATTTCTCTCCGAATAATGCCATTGCACCAGTCTTCTTAGCTTCGTCAATAGTCATAATATCTGTACAAACTGCTAATTTTTCTGCAATTTTCTCGTTAACCAAATCTTCTACTTTTTGAATTTCTTCAGTTGTCATTGCTTCAAAATGAGTAAAGTCAAATCTTGTTCTTTCTCCATCTTGATATGAACCAGCCTGTTCTACATGGTTTCCAAGTACTTCACGTAATGCTTTCTGTAATAAATGAGTTGCAGAGTGATTTCTGCTTACATTTAATCTGTTTTTCTTATCTACT
Source organism: Lachnospiraceae bacterium C7 (assembly GCA_900113385.1). GTDB lineage: Bacteria > Bacillota > Clostridia > Lachnospirales > Lachnospiraceae > Roseburia. The sequence goes on along the minus strand of FOPE01000033.1, from coordinate 23,803 downwards.
TTTAAAGTAACATCTTCTGATACTCTAAACATTCCTTTTGTAACTTTACCAACGTGTCCAATTTTACCACCGAGTAAGTTAATTGTATCTTCTACCTCAAACTCTCCATCTGCTGTAACAATTGTACCTTTATCGCCTTGTTGTCCACCCATTGTAGCATAGAATGGAGTTTCATCAACGATAATTACGCCTTCATCACCTTCAGCTAATGCATCTACTAAATCTTCATTTGTAGCTAACACACTAATCTTAGATGTATGTTCTAATTCTGTATATCCTACAAATTTAGATGTAATTGATGGATCAACTTTTTGGAAAACTGAAGCTTCTCTACCTGTATAGTTAGTTACTTTACGAGCATCATGAGCTGTTTTTCTTTGTTTTTCCATGCACGCATCAAATTCATCTTTGTCATATGTAAATCCTTTTTCTTCAAGGATTTCAGCAGTAAGATCTGCTGGGAAACCATATGTGTCATAAAGTTTGAATGCATCTTCTCCTGGTAGAACTTTGCTTCCGTTTGCTACCATTTTCTCTTGCATCTCATTTAAAATAGAAAGTCCTTGATCTATTGTAGCTTCAAATCTTTCTTCTTCTTTTGAAAGAACATTAAAGATAAATTCTTTCTTTTCTTCTAATTCTGGATATCCATCTTTACTATCATTAATTACTGTATTAGCAATCTTAGCAAGGAATGCGCCTTTAATACCAAGCATCTTTCCATGTCTAGCTGCTCTTCTAATTAATCTACGTAAAACATATCCACGTCCTTCATTAGTTGGCATAATACCATCTGAAATCATGAATGTTGATGAACGAATGTGGTCTGTAATTACACGAATTGAAACATCATCAGCATCATTAACTTCATATTGTTTTCCTGATAATTCGCAAACTTTATCACGAATTGCTTTCATTGTATCAATATCAAATACAGTATCTACATCCTGCATTACTACAGCAAGACGCTCAAGTCCCATACCAGTATCAATATTTTTCTGTTTTAATTCAGCATATCCGCCTTTACCATCGCCTTCGAATTGAGTAAATACGTTATTCCAAATCTCCATGTAACGATCACAATCGCAACCTACTTTACAAGTTGGCTTTCCACAGCCATATTTTTCTCCACGATCGTAGTAGATTTCTGAACAAGGTCCACAAGGTCCTGCACCATGCTCCCAGAAGTTATCACATTCTCCTGTTTCAGGATCACGATAAAATCTAGTAATTCTCTCTGGTGCAACTCCTACTTCCTCTGTCCAGATTTTGAATGCTTCTTCATCTTCACCATAAATTGAAGGATATAAGCGTTCTGGATCAAGTTCAAGAATCTTTGTCAAAAATTCCCATGACCAGTGAATTGCTTCTGTTTTAAAATAATCTCCAAAAGAGAAGTTTCCAAGCATTTCGAAGAATGTAAGGTGACGAGCTGTCTTTCCTACATTTTCAATATCACCTGTTCTTACACATTTCTGACATGTTGTTACACGTCTACGTGGTGGAATTTCTTCCCCAGTAAAATATGGCTTAAGTGGAGCCATTCCTGCATTTATTAGTAATAAGCTATTATCATTATGTGGTACTAATGAAAAACTTTTCATCTTAAGATGCTCTTTGCTTTCAAAGAACTCAAGATACATTCGACGCAAGTCGTTTACGCCATAACTCTTATTCATGACAAACTTTCCTCCAAAACTTTTGCAACAATTTAGTTGCTTTTTAGTCCGTTATTTATTAGTCAATAACGTCATCTTTTATTTTATTATTTTTTCTTTTTCTGAGGGCAATTCCTAATGCACCTGATACAAATGCACAAACAAGTAAAAGTGCCATCTCAGCTAAATAATTTCCAAGTGATTGTAATACACTCATCATAATAGGTTCCTCCTTAAATGTAAATCATAAAACTGTTTAAAAACCCATAACTTAGTTAATTATATATGAACTTGCTAAAGATTTCAATGTGTGTTTTGGGTTTTAACTAATAAAACTTCTACTACAATACTTTAATCGACATAAATATTTAGTCAATTTAGCATATTGCAATAAAATGATTGTAAGTTACTCTAACTTATTTTTTATCCATTCTACCAATTATGCGGTTTGCTTTTTCATATATTTCAATTGGATCAAAACCAATGTTAAATTTGTAGTCTTCATACAATATATTTCCGTCAACCATAGTCATTTTTACATTTACTTTGCTTCCGCTATATACAATATTTTTAACTATATTATTAATTGGCTGCATATTTGGTTGTTGCAAATCAATCATTATAATATCTGCTTTTTTACCAACTGCTATGCTATCACAATCGTCTAAACACATTGCTTTAGCACCGCCTGAAATTGCCATTCTAAGAATATCTTCGGCGCTAATACTATTAGCATCTTTTTCCTTTAGTTTCGATAACCCTGAGGCCAAAAACATTTCTCTAAACATATCTAAGCAGTTATTACTTGATGGGCCATCTGTACCGATTCCTACATTGATTCCTTCATCGAAGAATTTCTTAAGTGGAGCAACTCCATCATTTAATTTGGCATTAGATGCTGGACAAGTAATCATAGACATGTTATGTTTTTTAAAAATTTCATAGTCTGTGTCATCCATCCAAATACAATGATAGCCACCTCCACCATATTCGTACATTCCAAGAGAATCTGTGAATTTTGTTGGAGACATTCCCCATCTTTCTTTACATTCTTTTACTTCTAATGCAGTTTCAGAATTGTGTGTCCATACAGGTAAATGTAACTTGTTTGCTAAATTAGCTAAATCAGTTAATAATTCTTTTGAGCATGTATACTCTGCGTGGAAGCCTGGTACAAATGAAACTAAATCCGACATTTCATTTATTTTATGGCATTGTTCTTCTACTTCTTCTATTGATGAAGAAAAATTATTAAGTCCAGATGTAATAACTGTTCTAAATCCCGTATCAACTGCTGCTTTTGCTGTTGCATATGGATATAAATACATATCAAATCCACTAGTTATTCCACTAGTTAAATATTCCATGATTCCAAGTATATTTAAATAATAAGCCTCTTCTTCTTTAAGCATTGCTTCTTTTGGAAAAATATGATCGTTTAGCCATACTTGAAGTGGCACATCATCTGCATATGATCTTAAAAATGTCATTGCGGTATGTGTATGGGCATTTTTAAAACCTGGCATCAAAAGATTTTTCTTTACATCTACTTCTCTCTGCCATATTATTATCTCATTTTTTTTAATAACTTTATCTGTGTCAGAACCATCTCCGACATATATAATTTTGTTGCCTTCAACCCATACTTCACCATTAATCACTTGAAATTTTTGATTCTGGTCTTGAACAAGTACTCTAGCATTATAAAAACGAATATTCATCTAGTGTAACTCCTTTATATCAATGTTCCTATTTCTTTTATAGTTTCCGTTACCAATTTTTGGAATTTTGGTTCTGTCTCTTTTGCACTTGCTTGAATTTCTTCATGAGTAAGTGGGACTGTTGATAATCCTGCTGCTAGGTTTGAAATTAGTGATATTCCTACTATTTTCATTCCCATATGATTGGCAGCTACTGCTTCACATGCTGTACTCATGCCTACTGCTCCTGCCCCTAAAAGTCTACTCATTGCAATTTCACTTGGGCTTTCATATTGTGGGCCTGTAAACTGAATGTATACACCTTCTCTAATTGGAATATCATTAATAGCAGCATGTTTTCTAACAATCTGCTGTAAATCCTTATCATAAATATTAGACATATCCGGGAATCTAGTTCCTAATTCTTTAATGTTTTCTCCAATCAATGGTGAAGGTACAAATGACGCAATTTGGTCAGTTATAAGCATCAAATCACCTGGGCGCATTCCTTGTAAAATTCCACCAGCAGCATTTGTTAAAAACAAAACTTTTGCTCCCATCATTTTCATTAATCTTGTTGGAAGAACTACATCTTCCATTGCATAGCCCTCATAATAATGTACACGTCCTTGCATACATACAACTGGAACCTCTCCAATATATCCAAATATAAACTGTCCCTTATGGCCTTGTACAGTGGATACTGGAAAGCCATCTATTTCATGATAATCAAGTGTTTGCACTACTTTGATTTTTTCTCCATAGTTTCCTAAACCCGATCCTAAAACAAGTGCCACTTTAGGCTCAAAATTTACTTTTGACTTTACACTTTCATAACATCTCATTAACTTTTCATAAACTTGGTTCATATAAAACCCTCCCTTTCATTTATATTCAACAAAGGCCTATGCTAGAAGCATAGACCTTACTTTATTGTCAAATATTTTTTTCAATTAGTCAACCTATTTTGACTATATACTTTGAATTTATTTAAAACTAATCTCAAATTTATTTAAAACTCTTTTGCATTATAATTACTCAACAAACTTAACTATATGTTTTTTTACACCTTCTGCTACTGGTCCAATTGTAAAGGCCATAATAAGCGTAACTACACCAATTGTTGATCCTAAACTAAAACCAATTGCAACTGCTGTAAAGTCGAAAATGATTCGAACATATTTAAATGATACTTTATCTTGTTTCTTAGCAATAATGATAGGAATAGCATCATATGGTGCTGTACCAAGATCAACTGCCATATATACGGCTACCATGAAGACAAATACAACGATTACACCTAACATAACTGCTACTCTAACATTGAAAGGTAAGTGAATTGGATCAATGTTTGGGAAGTATTTTTCCATAATCATTTTCATAAAATCATTAGAAAAACCTACTAAAAACATGTTTAATACTGTACCAAAACCAATACCTGATTTATCTATAAAGATTACAATTAAAAATAAAATAGAATTAAAAATAGCTTGCCAAACGCCTAAGCTTAAACCTATTTTATCAATTATACCAAAATTCATAGTAGAACAAGGATCATTACCAAAATTTACTGCATTTAACCAATAAACACAAAATCCAATAATGCACACTGCTACAAAACACATTAATATCCTTCTTAACATATGTGGCTTATTATATAAACCGCTAATGAATTCTTTCATTTCTTAAATATCCTCCAAAAAAACATTTTATTCGCTCTTTTCATTATCCGTCAAAAAACGTCATTTTCCGCTAAGAGCGACATGAAAGATATTATAACAAAATTACAGTCATTTTACTAGTACTTTTTTAAATTTTTTTGTGTTTATTTTGCGTTTTGACTATTTTTTTATCTTTATCATCTATTTTTCAGTTGTTTTTTTATCCTTTTTAGTGCATTGTGGATTTAATCTGCCATACATTTGTGTATAATTGTACAATTTTTTTCTTGTCGTTATACCTAATTCTTTTTCTGTTGCTCTCCACTTCCAGTTTTCTCCTAATGTCGATGGTGTATTGATTCGGCCTTCAGCTCCTAAGCCTATAATATCTTGCATTGTTAAAATACATGTATCTGCCACTGAAGAAAGTGCGCCTCTCATAACACCCCAGTTATATCCTTCTTTTTTTGTTAAATTCAAATATTTTTCTGCATGTTTAACAACTTCAGGCTCTGCTGTTGACAACCACCCTAATATTGTGTCATTATCATGAGTTCCTGTATATACTACACAGTGTTTTTGATAATTATGTGGCAAATATTCATTTTCACTATCTCCACCAAAGGCAAATTGTAATACTTTCATTCCAGGGAATCCAGAATCCTTTAATAATTTTTTTACAGAAGGAGTAAGGTAACCTAGATCTTCAACAATAATAGGCAATTTACCTAATTTTTTTTCAAGGACCTTAAACAAATCCATTCCAGGTCCTTCTTTCCATTTGCCATTTTTAGCTGTATCATCCTTAGCTGGAATTGCGTAGTAAGAATCAAATCCTCTAAAATGATCTATCCTAATAATATTATATAATTGAGACATGGCTTTGATTCTTCTAACCCACCAAGAATATCCATCTTTTTTCATAACATCCCATCTAAATAATGGATTTCCCCATAATTGACCGTCTTCTGAAAATGCATCTGGTGGGCAACCTGCCACTTCTATTAGCTTCAAATCCTCGTCCAAGTAAAATTGCTGTGGATTTGCCCAAACATCTGCGCTATCTGCAGATACGTAAATAGGAATATCTCCGATAATCTCTATATTATTTTTGTTGGCATAAGCTTTTAATTCAGTCCACTGCTGGAAAAAAGCGTATTGTAAAAACTTATAAAACTTAATATCTTCTTTATATTTTTCTTTTGCATTTTCTATTGCTGATTCATCTCTAAATTTCAATGAATCATCCCACTCAAACCATGCTATTCCATCATTTGCATCTTTTAATGCCATAAAAAGTGCATAGTCCTCTAGCCAATCTTTTTTATCCTCACAAAATCTTTTATATTCTACAGGTGGATTTTGCAAAAAACGTTCTCCAGCCATTCTAAGAACCTTATAACGTGATTTATATATAATTCCATAATCTACGTAATGCTCATTATCTCCCCATTCATATGCATCACATTCTTCTTTTTTTAATAGACCTTTTTTTATAAGTAACTCTAAATCTATAAAATACGGATTGCCTGCAAAGCTTGAAAAAGACTGATATGGAGAATCTCCATAACTTGTAGGTCCTATTGGTAAAATCTGCCAATAGCTTTGTCCTGCCTTTTTTAAATAATCTACAAATTTTCTAGCAACCTTTCCCATTGTGCCAATACCATATGCAGATGGTAACGCTGATATTGGCATTAAAATTCCACTATTTCTCATCTATCCAGCGTCCTCTTTTCGTTTTTTTTCGTACTATAATAATTATATTTTACTTATTATTTATTTGCAACTTATATTTATTTTTTTAATTAAATCTTTTAATTAAATCTTTTAATTAAATTTTTTTAAAGTTACGTGTTTTTTCAACAATATTTCACATATTTTTCTTATTTTTTTGGTTTTTACTAATTTTTATGATACTATATTATATAGAATATTTTAAAGGAGTCTTTTCATGAACGAAATAACCAAACACAAGATTTCTCATAATTACCAACGTTGTAAGGCTTCCATAAAATGGGTTTTATTTTCCATAATTGTTGGTCTAAGTGTTGGTTCATGTGGATCTATTTTTTATTACTGTATGACCTATGTCACAAATTTCCGTCTTAAAAATCCTTGGCTTATCTTTTTCTTGCCTTTAAGTGGATTGTTAATAATCGGTATTTATCATCTCTTTAAAGATGATAAGGATCCCGGTACTAATCTAGTACTTTCTGCCATACATTCTGGCGACAATCTCCCAGTCAAAATGGCCCCTCTTATATTTATATCGACAATAATCACCCATTTATTTGGAGGTTCTGCTGGTCGTGAAGGAGCTGCTCTTCAAATGGGTGGTAGCCTTGGTAATGGAATTGGTGAGCTTTTTCATTTTGATAACGATGACTGTCATATTATGATTATGTGTGGTATGAGTGCTGCTTTTTCTGCTTTATTTGGAACACCAATGGCTGCTGCTATTTTTTCTATAGAAGTTGTCAGTGTTGGTATTATGCACTACTCAGCCCTTGTTCCTTGTGTAATTAGCTCTCTTGTAGCTAATGCCGTAGCACTACAGATGGGAATAGTCCCTCACGGTTATAAAATCCATGTAATTACATATAATTTACCAAATGTAATTACTTGTTGTATAATTGCTATTTTAACAGCACTTGTTAGTATGTTGTTTTGTGTCACACTACATTTTAGTGGTGGCTTTTTCTCTAAACACATTAAAAATCCTTACATCAGAATTATGACTGGTGGTTGTGCTGTAACATTATTAACTTTAATTTTACATACTACTGAATATAACGGTACAGGTATTGCTGCAATAAATAAAGCATTACAAGGTGATGTACATTCATATACTTTCTTATTGAAAATTATTTTCACTGCTTTCACTTTATCATGTGGTTTTAAAGGTGGCGAAATTGTACCATCATTTTTCATTGGTGCCACATTCGGAAGTTTTGTAGGTATGTTAGCCGGTGTTAATCCTTCATTTGGTGCCGCAATCGGAATGGCATCATGTTTTTGTGGAGTTACAAACTGTCCAATTTCCTCTTTACTAATTAGTTTTGAGTTGTTCGGATATAAGGGCATGCCATTTTACTTACTTTCAGTGGCTTTAAGTTATATGTTTTCAGGATATTTTGGTTTATATACAAGCCAAAAAATTATTTATTCAAAATACAAAACAAACTTCATTAACAGAAAAACTTTATAATACAAAGAGGCAACTCTCAAAAAGATTTTATCTTTTTGAGAGTTACCTCTTTTTTATTTTAACAATTCACCTACAAAACATGATATTTTAGGTATTTCTAACTTATTTTTTCCTTTAGGGGAAATTTCTATTTCTTCAATCGGAATATCTGATGCCTTATCACCTTTTACATACACTTTTATATTTTTTATTTTATCTTTTTCATCAAGTATTTCCTTTAAAGGAATAATAGCCTTGTTTTTATTAGAATTATATATCACAATTACCGAATTAATCCTAAACATTACAACTCCATTTTCTTTTTTTAATATGCGAAGTTCCTTTTGTATCTGTTCCTTTGTATCTAATCTAAATTCCTTAAATTTCTTTCTTACCGCTATTAGCCCTTTATAGTATTCTAGCATTTTGCTATTATGATCGTATATTATTTTATTAACCTCAATAGGCATATTATAGCTGTTTTCTGCATATTCTACGCATCTACCACCTTTGACTATCGGTTTACTTCTCATATTTTCTTCTCCTTGCAAAAAAAATGGAATTCCCTGAGATGTAAAGACGATACTTGCTGCTAGTCTATTTTGTGCCATTAAAATATCTTTTTTAGTTCTATTTCCTGCTACATGAGCACTTACCTTTAATTTATCATATAAAGTATAGTTGTCATGACAAGAAACATAATTTATAACTTTTTTCGGATCATCATTCCATGGTCCCTCTTTAGTATATTGGTAACTTTCATAATTTACATTCTTATGCTCTATTGCCCCTACAATACTGTATGCTATGTCATTTTCTTTATGTACTCCTCCGTTAACAAATCCTTTATCCTCCATATAAAAAACATGTCCTTTTATAGAGTCTCGAATATCATCAGAAAAAACACCTATTTCATTTAATTTTTTTACGTTTTTCTTCAAAGCTAACTTTTCCGGTTTCAAAGCGCACTCCTCTGCATTCCATCCTTCACCATAAATAATAATATAAGGATTTATCTTTTTTAAGCTTCTTTGTATCTCATTCATCGTTTCTATATCTATGCATCCCATTAAATCAAATCTATAGCCATCAATGTGGTATTCTTCTGTAATAAATTTCAAGCAATCAATTATATATTTTCTTACCATCTTGTGTTCTGTAGCCACTTCGTTTCCGCATCCTGAACCATTAGAGTATTTACCATTTTCTTTTTTTCTAAAAAAAACATCTTTTGCTATTTTTTGAAAGCTTGAATCATCTGCCGAAAACATATGATTAAAAACTACATCTAATATAACTCCTATTCCATTTTTGTGAAACGCCAAAACCATATCTTTAAATTCTCGTACCCTTACACTTCCATCAAAAGGATTCGTAGAATATGAACCTTCAAGCACAAAATAATTAACAGGATCATATCCCCAATTGTACTGTGTGTCATCTATATTTTCTTTGTACTTTTTAAAATTTTCTTCTTCGTCCACGCTACCGAAATCAAAAACTGGCATTAATTGTACATGGGTAACGCCTAATTCTTTTATATATTTTTGATAAGCTTCTTCTGCTAAGCCTAAAAATTTTCTTCTATATTTTTGTGGAATTTTTATACTTTTATCTGCCGTAGCATCCGAAACAGAAGTTTCTGTTATTATTGCATTTATTTTTTGTGGAAATATCAAAAAACTATCCTTACTGAATTCCTCTGAATTAGTATTTTCTAGATTACATATATAAGATCTTTTGCCATTTACTCCTGCTGAATACGCATATGGATCCTGGGTTTGAGCACCATCAACTGTGTATGTATAATATTTTCCATACAGATTCTTTGGAATTGTAAGGGACCAAATCTGCATATCTGCATCATTTTCTTTTTTCATATTATAGGAATCAAATCTTTTTGTTACTGAATCATCATAGAGATTTACCTCTACCTTTTTTGCATATGGTGCCCATACTTTAAAAAAAGTACTCTTTCCATTAACTCGCACTCCTAAATCATTTTTTGTATATACTTTTTCACATGACTTTTCATTTGTTTTTTCTTTTGTATCTTTATGTATTATTCTATTTGTTTCATTTATTTTACTAGGTGTTATTTTATTTGTTTTTTCCTTACTTGTAATGTTTTCTTTTTTCATGTTTAAGCCCTTTCATTGTTATATTTCACTATTTTCGTTTTTTTTCGTACTTTAATTATATTTGATTTATTTTATCAATGCAAGGACTTAAACCTAATCTATTTTTTATTTTTCAAAAATGATATCATAATTAATTTTCTTATAGAAATTCTGTTCAACTGAACCATCTAATGCTTCGCTATTTCCAAGCATCCACATAGTTTTAGCTATTACTGATTCTAATGTCATATCATAAGATTCTAGGAAATTACAAATTGATTTCATTTCATTACCAACTTGATATACTGACATATCGCTTCCTTCATGTGCTACTTGAGTGCACATTACAATTGTCTTATTAGGATATTTTTTGTACTCTTCATAAAACATTCCCTGAAGTGGCTTTGGAATTCCTCCTACGCCAAAACTTTCCACAACAATTGCATCATATTTTTCAAAAATCAATTCTAAAATTTCCGGTTTCATTCCTGGAATTAATTTTAAAAGGAATACATTTGGATTTAATTTCAAATAAAATTTAACTTTTTCCTCAAAGGGAACCATTGCAATATATCTTAATATATTATTTCCTTGTATTGTTGCCAAATAAGGAAAATCTATACTTGAAAACGCATTATAACTCTTAGATCTTACCTTTTTTGCTCTTGTTCCAGCAATAACTTTGCCATCAAAAACTATTTGAACTCCTTGAGATTTTGAATCTGCTGCATATAAAAAGCTATTTGTCAAATTACTTTTTGCATCTGTTATATCCAAATTAATAGGCTTTTGTGAACCAGTTATTACAATTGGCTTATTAGAATTTTGAATCATGTAGCTTAATGCTGCTGCTGTATAAGCCATAGTATCCGTTCCGTGTGTTATGACAAATCCATCATAGTTGTCATAATTTTCTTGCACACACTTTGTAATTATCTCCCAGTGCTTTGGATTGACATTAGATGAATCTAAATTGAAAACTTGTACTGAATCTACATCACAAAACCCCCTAACTACAGGTATGTAGTCAAGGAGTTCATCTTTTGTTATCTGTGGTGTTAAACCTGTAGCTGTCTGTTTAGATGCTATAGTTCCACCTGTCGCTATTAATAAAATCTTCTTTTTTTCGTCTTTATTGTTTAATAAATTGTTCATTACACTAATCCTTTATTTTTATAATTCTTTGAGCATTTCTGTAATCGTTGGTCCTAAATTGCCTTCTTTCATATGTTTTCTACAAAGAGCAATATATGAACTATTTCCTCCAATTGCAACTTGAGCACCTTCTCTAATAATACCGTTTTTATCAAATCTAGCGTTGCATTTAGCCGCTTTAGTACACCAACATACTGTTTTGATTTCCTCAATTTCATCTGCCCATGCAAGAAGCCACATACTTCCTTCAAATAATTCGTTCTTAAAATCTGTTCTAAGTCCATAGCAAATTACAGGAATCTCAAGTTCATCAACTATTCGTGTAAAGAATTCAACCTGTTCTTTGCTACAAAACTGCGCCTCATCAACAATTACACAATCGTACTTTTTTAGTTCTTCATCTGAATATTTAACTAATTCTTCTGTTAAAACACACTCTTTTTCCAATCCAATTCTCGACTTTACAATACGTTCTCCGTCTCTATTATCTGTGCTTGGTTTTGCTAAGAGAGCTTTTTTACCTCTTTCATGGTAATTGTATTCTACCATTAATGCATTTGCTGTCTTAGAACTACCCATTGCTCCGTATCTAAAATATAACTTAGCCATTTAAAATCACCTTGCTAAATCCCCTTGGTTTTAGCTTTTCCTCTTTTTTATTCTTCTATTTTTCTTCTATAATTAAAACTTTGTTAACCTAATGCCACATCTAGAGCCATCATTAATGTAAATCCTGCTGCAAAAGCTATTGTTCCCATGTTAGAATGCTTTCCTGTAGACATTTCGGGAATAAGCTCTTCCACAACAACATAAATCATGGCTCCTGCTGCAAAACTAAGCAAATATGGTAAAACAGGTATTACCAAACTTGACGCAATAATCGTAAGAATCGCACCTACTGGTTCTACAACTCCAGATAAGAACCCATACCAAAAGGCTTTTAATCTTCCCATGCCTTCAGAATGAAGTGGCATTGAAATTATAGCTCCTTCTGGAAAATTTTGTATTGCAATTCCTAAAGCCATAACCATAGCACCTGCTAATGTTATGCTCTTATTTCCTTCTAGCCAACCTGCAAACACTACACCTACTGCCATACCTTCTGGCAAATTATGCATAGATACTGCAAGAACTAACATGGTATTTTTTTGTAGGTTTGTTTTAGGACCTTCAGTTTCTGTACTATTCATATGCATGTGAGGTACCACATGATCTAATAGTAGCAAAAATAAAATTCCTATCCAAAAACCTACTACCGCTGGAGCAAAAGAAAGTCTGCCTAAATTCTCAGACTGATCAATTGATGGGATAATTAGGCTCCAAATAGATGCTGCAACCATTACACCTGCTGCAAAACCTGTTAAAATTCTTTGTATTCTCTCATCTAATTGTTTCTTCATCAAAAAAACGCTGGCCGCTCCTAACGTTGTCCCTAAAAAAGGGATTGCAAGACCTTTTACTACTTCAATAAGCATATATCTTCCTCCTTACGCGGTTATCATAAAAAAATGGGATAGACCTTAAAGGTCTACCCCATAATTTTACACTATATTGTCAAGCTTTTCACTAATTAAATATATATCTTATATATTAATTATTTTACCTGATTGTTTTCAAGTGGTTTACCAGCAGCGAAAGCTGAAGCATTATCTAATGTTGTTGTAGAAATTGCTGCAAGAGCTTCCTCTGTAAAGAATGCCTGGTGAGAAGTAACGATAACGTTAGGGAATGATAATAATCTAGAAACGATTGATGTTTCCATGATATCTGTACTTCTGTTCTCGAATACGTTGTTACGCTCTTCTTCGTATACGTCAAGACCAACACCGTGGAATTTGAAGTCACGGATTCCTTGGATTAAGTCATCTGTATCTACTAATTCACCACGAGATGTGTTAACTAAGATAACACCATCTTTCATTGTAGCGATTGTTTTCTTGTTGATCATGTGGTAGTTCTCATCTGTAAGTGGGCAGTGAATTGAGATTAAATCTGCCTGCTCTAATACATCATGTAAGCTCATGTACTCGATGAATGTTAAGTTCTTGTTAGGGAATTTATCGTAAGCGATAACTCTCATACCGAATCCTGCACAGATTTTAGCCATAGTTGCACCGATTTTACCTGTACCGATGATACCAGCTACTTTACCACGTAAATTTTTACCTTGAAGTCCTGAAAGAGCGAAGTCATTCTCACGAACTTTAACGTAAGCTTTGTGGATTCTACGGTTAACTGCAAGTGCAAGAGCCATAGCGTGCTCAGCAACTGCTTCTGGAGAGTATCCTGGTACTCTGAATACACTGATTTTAGCTGCTTTAGCTGCTGCCATATCAACGTTGTTGAAACCAGCACAACGTAATAAGATAAGTTTAATACCTTTAGATGCTAATTTCTCAATAACTGGAGCGCTGAAGTCTGAGCTAACGAAACCACAAACTGCGTCATGTCCGTCAACTAAAGAAGCTGTTTTGATAGAAAGATCAGATTCTACATAATCTAATTCAATTCCTTTATAATTTTTTACAGCTTTATCGAATGCTTCGATATCATAGCTTTTTGCGTCAAAAAATAAGATCTTCATGAATAATCCTCCTTGAAAATAAAAAATTCACCAATAGTTTTTTTGCGACACTTAAATCTTTGTCGTATAACATTATATACGCTTTGTATACAAAATACAACACAAAATTACATTTTGTACTCAATTTCGAACAATTTCGTTCAAAATTATCCAAAATCACCCAAAATATTCGTGTCACTTTGGCAAAGCTCTGACTTTTTTATATTTCGGACATATTTTGTGACAACTTAGCTTATCCCTTAAGTTTTACATGTAAAACTTTATTAATTTTTTATAAAAATAATTAGCTATTTTTGCTTTTATTTTTTACTATATTTTTATTCTTTTGCCTCTAATTTTTTTGTTTCATCTTTAATAAAAAAATTTTTATCTATATTCTCCGGATTTTCTTCTATGAAGTACATTCTAGAATTAAAATCTTGGAAATATCTAACTTTATCATTGTATCCTGTTGCACCATACGCTGGTGACAATTTCACTTGTCCTCGCATAAGAGCATTTCCCGAAGCATGGTAAATTTCCACCTCTCCAGGCATTGTTACAAATTTTGAAATCACATGTTGTAAAATTGAATTTGTTTTTACATGAATTGGAGTTTGTGTATTAATTAAGTCTCCAAAATTTTTGATGTTATGTTTGATAACTCGATTCGTGAACCAATATTTTTTTGTTGGATCTAAGCCACGTAATTTAAGCTGGTTAAAGGTTGTATTTGCTTCAACAAGTTTTTGCAAAAGCATTCCAATTGAAACTGTTTTGTCCTGTGAAACAACCTGCCACTGATAAATGTTTTTATCATCTTTTAAGTCATTTCTATAGAAATCGCCAAACTGAAATACTTTTCTGTATTTTTTATAAATAGCTATCTCTTCTTTGACTTCTTCAATTTCTTCTTTACTTAAATCATTAAAATTGCACTCATAACCAAATGAGGCAAATGCTGCCACATTAAATCGTGTATCTAAAGGTGTTGTTCTAAATGTCTGATGATTAGGACATGCAGAAACGTGAGCTGTATATGTACTAGCAGGATATCCATAACTATAGTTATTTTGTGCCCCTACTCTATACACTGCATCTGTATCGTCGCTAGCCCATATTTGTGGGAAGTAAGATAAAATACCTAAATCAAACCTATTTCCTCCTGCAGAGCAACCTTCAAATAATATATCTGGAAACTTTTCAGTTAAAGCCCCCATAATTTTATACAATCCAATGACATATCTATGTGCTACTTCTTTCTGTAAAAATAATCCTTTTCCACTTATATTTTGAGAATAATAATCGCTAAAAATTCTATTCATATCCCATTTTACGTATTTTATATTTGCAGATGAAAATACACTAGACATGGCATCTATTACAAATTCTACTACATCATCATTAGTTAAATCTAAAATTCTTTGATTACGACCTTCTGAATGTTCTGTTTTTGGGTTATATAATGCCCATTCTGGGTGTTCCTTGAATAAATTACTTTTAACATTAACCATTTCTGGCTCTACCCAAATTCCAAAGTCTAAGCCTAAATCATTTATTTTTTTTGCTAATCCATCTAAACCTCCAGGAAGTTTTTCTTTATTAACAAACCAATCTCCTAGAGATGTAGTGTCATCATTTCTTTGTCCAAACCATCCGTCATCTAATACAAATAATTCTACGCCTACATTTTTTGCAGCTTTGGCAAGTTTTAGCAATTTCGACTCATTAAAATCAAAATATGATGCTTCCCAGCTGTTAATTAATATTGGGCGCTCTTTATATTGATATTTTCCACGGGTAATATGCTCTCTTACAAACTTGTGCATGTTATGACTCATTCCATTAAATCCACAATTTGAATAAGTCATTATAGCCTCAGGTGCTTCAAAAGCCATTCCTGGTAGTATTTTAAACTCAAAATTTTCTGGATTAATTCCAGTTACAATACGAGTTTTATGATTTGCTGCAACTTCAACGGCTTCATAGTGATTACCACTATATATCAAGTTAAATCCAATGGCTTCTCCATAATCTTCTGTTGTCTTTTCCTTTGATAACATTACAAAAGGATTTGCTCGACTTGATGAAGTGCCTGTATAAGACGAATTAATGTGTTTTCCTGCTGTTAATTTAAAATCGTGTCGTTGCATTTCTCTTGCCCATGCACCATTAAAAGTAGTAAAAACATAATCATCTTCATCTAAATCTAATTGTATACTCATTATTTTTTCTACATAAATAGATTTTCTCTCATTTAAATTATATATTTTTGAGCTTCTACTAATTACATCTGTATCTTCATAAACAAAATAATGTAATTCCAATTCTACTCCCATATTTTTATCTAGCAGTGTAATTGTAAGATGGTCAACCTCTTGATTTTTATCGTAAGATCCTGGTAAGGTCTCAAAAGGAGTTTTTCCTTTTTCAATCACAGCATCTTTATATAAAAAATCTGATGTAATATTTCCATCTTCTCCAGCGATTATTACAAAAGGCTCTCTAATGTCCCCTTTTCCATATGATGACATTTCAAGTCTTTCGTCCTCTAATGAAAAATTCGTTCTTTCATTAGAATAAAGAATACTATTTCCAGGGGCAAATTCGTGTTTTTCACTTAAGAACTCAGCTTCATCTTCTGAATCAACTGTTATTTTTTCGCCATAATATAAGTGTTCTAGATGTCCTGTTTCAAGTACTCTAAAGCAATATGAAGTTGTTTTTGTATCTAATTGAAAATAATTTCCTTTTCTAATTATCATAACTCTTTACCCTTTCCACTTATGCCTACTTTGCTTCTAATTTTTTTGATATTTCCTTAATCTTTTTATCTGTTAAAATGTATCTCTTTTTAAACCAAATTAACGCAAATACAAGTCCTGCAATTGGAATTAATGTCATAACCATTCTAAGTCCCATTTTTGAACCTACTGATACATTTTTTGCCAAATCCATTGTCTGTTCAGCTTCTGAAGTATTACCTGATTTTAGGCTTAAAACCTGTAATGCAATTGATGTTATAAAAATTGCAATTCCTGTTGCAAGTTTTACGACAAATGTCTGCATAGAGAAAATAACTGATTCATCTCTTCTACCGTTTTTGAGTTCACCGTAATCTACGGTATTTGCCAAAAATACTGTAACCATAACATTATTCATTCCAGCTGCTGCCATAATTAATACTCCTGGTATTAAAAATATTGCTAATGTTCTTACTCCGCTCATTGCAAATACTAGCAAAGCAACATATCCTATAATCGACATAATAAGGCTGATATAAAAAATTTTAATGCTTGTAAAAAACTTTCTTAGTGTTGGATATAAAATCATCATTGCTAAAATTTGAGAACCGCCTCCTACTGTATTAAAAACAGTATTATCGGCATACCAATTTTGACCACCTAAATCGTATTTAAAAAAGTAAATAACAAGATTAGATGTTATATATAAAGCAGTATTAACACAAACTATTGTTACTACAACTGCCATTGCTTGATCATTTTGAACTAATGCTTTAAACATTTGTTTTACAGATGCTGTTTGCATATCTACTGTTGATTTTTCTTTTACGTTAAGACATGTTATTAGTGTGAAAATAACGAATAAAATAGCTATTGCTAGAGAAAAATATCTAAATCCTATGATTTCTATCTCATTGTTTCCTTTTCCACCTAGTGCTTCACCAATTTTATGAACTGCAAGAAGAGCAAATATCTGCACTAGTGCTGAACCTACTCCTGCACATGAACGTGCTAATGTTGTTAAACCTTCTCTTTCTTTTCCGCCTTTTGTAAATGCTGGAATCATTGACCAAAATGGAATGTCCATCATGGTGTATGTAACTCCCCAAAGTATATAAAATACTGCTGCATATGCTACTAATCCTGGGCCATCTAGTGATGGTGGACAAGCAAATAATAAAAATAAAATTACTGCATTAGTAACTGTTCCTATCAAAAGCCAAGGTCTAAATTTTCCCCATCTAGTTCTTGTTTTTGCAACTACGACTCCCATTATAGGGTCATTAAATGCATCAAACACACGGGCAACTAGAAGAATAACTCCTAGTGCCATTGCGCTCATTCCTAGTAAATCATAGAAATAATATTGAATATAACTTGCTGACAACATGTATACCATATCTTTTCCTACGGCTCCTAGACCATAAGATGCTTTTTCACGTCTTGTAAGACTTCTTTTTTCTTCCATACTCGTACCCTTCAATCCTTAATTATTGTTTTACCTTATTGTTTTACCTTATTGTTTTACTTTATTCTTTTATTTTATTGTCTTTCATGCCCATAGCTAATTTAACTACGTTATATGCTCCATTGTACAATCCAATTGTGTTATTTGATTGTATATTTTCACACATTTCCTCTAAAAATGTGTCATCTTCTAAAAACATGTCAAGCATTTGTATTATATGTGGAATATCTCTGCACTCAAGAGTTCCATCTCCCATTTCTGCTGAATGAATTGCTCCCCACATTTCATGCTTTCCTACTCTTTTAATAAAGAGCTTAGGAATTGGATAAAATGCTAATTCACTAGGCTTTGTAATAAGTACATCCACACCTCGCATAAGAAGGTTAGTACAATAAACTGCCTCAAAAATATTTGAATGACAAAAACTGTGAATTCCACTTACATCATTACTTTCAACGAGAAGACTTTCTGCAAATGTTTTTGTTTCCTCCCAATTATCAAAATGCTCTGTTGAAATTTCCAAAAGACCTTCTACTTCTTTAATCATTTCATTCCATACATTTTGGTAATCACCTACATTTACAAATATTGTAGCCTTTTTTTCTCTTACTTTTGGCATTAATTCTTTGATAATTGCTTCAAAAATTTCTTTTTGTGCTCCTGCTCCGCCTATTGTAAGCAAAAATCTCATTGGTTTTTTATCTTTTTTACGTTTAATTCTTGCTTGACAATCTTTTTCAATATTGCTAACAAGCTCATGATCAATATAATGACCTGTATAAATTAATGAACCATGTGGCATTGGCTTACAAACCTTATCCTTATTAAAACCGTTTAAAATTCTATATCCTAGGTAGGAATTTTTACACTGAATTGTATGCACGCTACCTTCAGACAAATGCAATGCCATTGGCCAATTGTCTGGAATAGCATTTACAACATGCTTCATTCCTGCGTGTATAGCTGCTTGAGCTGGCCATACATGAGTACCAATAACTGGGATGTCCTTTGGTACATTTTTATAGACAGGTGCCATTAATTCAGCATTTTTTTGATCTGATGCATTATATGAAAGTGCTCTAAAGCCTTCATAGTTCAATGGTTCCCACACAAATTTGTTAAATAATTTGTTTTTTGATAATCTTGAACCTAATGAATATAAGTCGTTTTGTGCACTTATTACTTTTGTACATGTTGTCTGTGGATAGCCATTTAGATCCATCCAATATGGCTTATATCCTAATGCTTTTGCAGCTGATGCCATAGCCATTGAAATTCTATAGTGTCCAAAGCCCATTCTTATGTTTCCTACTATGATTCCTTTTTCTTCATCAAATTTTTCTGCTGATTTTTCATCATTTAAAAGCACATCAGTAACCCCTAACATATCACCAATTACTGGGTTTTCTTTTAAACAAATCTTGTAATCAACATTAGAATCATCGCCAAATTTTTTTATATTTTTCTTTTTAGTTTTCACAGCTTTTTTATAAACTTTTTTGGACATTATGTTTCCAAAAATGCTTTTAGATTTATCAACCATCTTTTTCACCTTCCGATTAATTATTACTAATTTTACTTATTTCAAAAGTAATTTCCTTACTCTCCCATTTCTTGTTTGGATCACTTATTGTAAGTTTTCCTGTTCCTGCCTTGCCAATAGTTTTAATATATGTTCCTGTCATACCACCTCTAAATGATGTTATCTCAGGCCCTATTATTTCTATCTCGCCTTCTGCTTTTAGCACAACAGGTTCATTATAAAATGATAATCTGTTTCCATTTTCATCATGCATTTCCATGCGAACTTCTGCTACATCATAAGAGTTGCCCTCTACTAATTTAGTGTTTGAAACTTTTGTATGTAGATGTTTTTCTTTCATTGGTTCTTTTGTGATCGTTTTTACTACTTTGCCATTTTTAATTGCTTCAAACTTATAAACTGTTGATGTTCCGCCCCAATCTCCAATATATTTATTGAACAATGGTACTGCATCTGAAGTCTTCATTCCGTATATTGTAAGGGCCTTTAAAGCTATTTTAATAACTTTCCATGGATATCTTCCATAGCCATTTAATGCCGTATAGTTTAAAGCATATTTTATATCATCTGCCTGTTTTTTTGTAAAACCTTTTTCGTTTTTATAAATCAGATCACCTATAAAATCATCTATAAGAATTGGTCCATGTTTTATATGTTTATAAGGAGAATCCTTTTGCTTATATTCTTTTATAAATTTGCCATTTTTATACATTTTGACTGAATCTGCATTTGAAAAAATGTATATTTTTCCTCTGTTACAACCTGGATGTTCTCCAATGTCCATGGATGAACTAATATCTAATACCGGTACTTTTTCCTGCTGGCAGGCATAGATAAGCGCTGCCATTTTAGGGTTTCTAAACATGTCCATAACACCGTGATAGCATATCCTGTCGCCACTTCCGAAATCTTTATGAGTATTATAATCAAACATGCACCATCCAAAACTTCCTGCAATATCTTTTTCCTTAGCTACTGCATCTAACACATTTACATGTCTCATTAAGTGACCTGCTTGATGTTCTTCTGCATCAAAAGCTTTTGTTGGATACATATGTCCATTATATTCACTTATCAAATATGCTTTTTCCATATGTGATGTTACATTTTTCTTAGGCTCACAGCCTTTATTATCTCCTGAATGTACAAAATCATTATATGTATAAACATCTTCTAATAGACTGCTTCCCTTGTGAGCTCGCACTCCTCCTGTAGCTCTTGTTGGATCAAGTTTTCTAGCCACTTCATTTGTTTTTTTATAGAATTCATCATCATCTTTTGATTCGTTAATTCTAACGCCCCACAAAAAAACTGATGGATGATTTCTATACTGTTTAATCATTTCTTTTGTATTTAAAACAGCTTGATTTTTCCACTCCTCATCTCCTATGTGTTGCCATCCTGGAATTTCTGTAAACACTAGTAAACCAATCTCATCACATCTATTTATAAAATGTTGGGATTGTGGGTAGTGGGAAGTTCTTACTGCATTAAGTCCTAATTCATTTTTCAAAATATCAGCATCATATTGTTGCATAGATTTAGGCATTGCGTATCCCACATATGGATAGCTTTGATGTCTGTTTAAACCACGAAGTTTAAATTTTTTATTATTAAGATAAAATCCGTCTGATTTAAATCCTACTTTTCTAAATCCTATTTTGTCTTTTCTAGTATCAACTTTATCCCCATCTATATACAATTCTGTTATTAATGTATATAGGTTTGGATATTTTGTATCCCATAAAAAGACATTCTCGATTTCTCTTTTTATGCTAATATTTATTTTTTCAGTATGTTCTTTAATTTTACTTTCCACTAGTAAATCTTTATCTTTTGTACTCCATTCACTGTAAAGTAAACCATTTTTATCTAATAATTTATGTTTAATTTCAACAAACGTTTCTGCATCTAATACTGCTTTATCTTTTTGCAATTTGTCGCTTAATTTTACATGCAATGAAACTTTTGTCTCAATATTTGTCTTTTTAACCTTATATCCACTGACTTCTTCAGAAACATTTTCGTTAGAAATTAAATCTGCATTTAATATTTCACTATTTTTAAGTAAAATTAAAGGGAATACATCAGAGATAAAATTTTCATTTGAAATTTCAACATAAACATCTCTATATATTCCACCAAATGTCATGTAGTCAATAACATATCCGAAAGGAGGTGCATTCAAATTTTCTCGACTATCCACCTTTACAGTTAGTATATTGTCAGTGTCATATTTAATTTTATTTGATAAATCTACGGTAAATGCCGTATAGCCACACATATGTGTAGTAACTTGTTCCCCATTCAAATATACTGTAGCTTTGTGGGCTACTCCTTCAAATGTTAACATAACCTTTTTGTTCTTCCAGTCACTAGGTGCAAATAATGCTCTCCTGTAACCGCTAACCATCTGGTATTCACCTTCATCAAAATAGTCATATGCCACTTCTTTTACTGTATGAGGTATTCTAACATCTTCTAGTGCCCCCGCAATGTCAGGATCTAACTCATTCAGCAGTAGCTTATCACTAAAGTTCGTAGTGAATTTCCACCCATCATTAATATATATTTTTTCCATAAAATCCTTTCCTCTCTTATAAAGCACTAAAAGTCAGCTGTTTGTATGACTAATAGTGCTTTTAAGAATTAAAAAATTAATTATCTAGCTTCTGGCTCAATAATACCATTACAAATAATATCAACTACACCATTTAATGCTTCTGGATATGAAACTCCATTTTGAACTAAAATGCTGTTCTGGAAGAATTGTTCAATTGTAGAAGTTAACATAGCCTTAACTACTACTACATTAATTGGTCTAACAACGCCTTCTTTAACGCCTTGATTAATTAAGTAAATTGTATTATCCCAGCCTGATTCAAGTCTCTCAACGATTCTCTCATAACTTCTTGGGAATTTTGTTTTAACAATATATAATGAGCTAAAATCAATATCTGCATATTCTTTAGGCATAGCTCCAAGAATTTTTCTGATTTTCTGAACTGTTGTAAGTGTTGTATCTTTTAAAATTTCAGCTTCTTCGTCTTTAATTTTGTCGAAGAAATAATCTACCATTTTATAATACATTGTCTTTTTATCTGGGAATACTCTATAAATAGTTTTCTTACTAATTCCCATTTCTTTTGCAAGGTCATCCATTGTAAATTTGATGCCTCTTTCACTAAATAATTTTAATGTTGTATCAAGGATAAATGCCCTGAGTTCTGATTCTCTGTACTTCCATCTCATGTGAAAAACTTACCTCTTTCTGTATATATATTCCTTGTCTACTATGATGCGAAAACGGAAACCGCACATATATGTCAAGTTTCCTATATTGTAACACCTATTTTTTTATTTATCAAGGACTATTTTACACAAAAACGGTTTCTCTTTTTTGTGCATTTTTTATAATATTTTCTAGGGCTTTCGCAGGAAACTGTTTTATGTCATTTTATAGTTATTTCATGTTTTAGTTTCCTAAATTATGCGAAACGCCTCATCTTTTGGGTATATTTCCACAAATTCTTCTTTTATTCTTGTAATTTCAATATGAAAAGACTCCCTTTCTACTTCTTCAAAAAAGGTGTTCAAGGCCCTTTCCTCCCCCTGTATTTCTAAGACTACAGTTCCGTCGTACTCATTTCTAACATAACCTACTATTCCGTTTTTATCTGCCACTTTCTTTGCAAAATGCCTAAATCCTACGGCTTGTACCTGACCATATACTTTGCAATACTTACGTTTTATCATATGCCCTCCATTTTCTTTCTATTTCGTTTCCTTTTTACTATTTTTACATTTTAAAAGCATTTTATAATCTAATTATTTTTTGTGTGACATAAAAACACTTTTTTTATTTTTCATATACAAATCCTCTATGTATTTTTATTTTTTTCACCGATTGTAAAATGAAGTTGGACAACTAAATAAAAAAGCTCATGAGACATTTCTTTGATAGAATGTTAATTGTCCAGAAAAACATAATCAAAGGAGCT
>FOPE01000059.1 GCA_900113385.1 Lachnospiraceae bacterium C7 | reverse complement strand
ACGGGGTGTGGCTCAGCTTGGCTAGAGCGCCTGGTTTGGGACCAGGAGGTCGCAGGTTCGAATCCTGTCACCCCGACTTTGCGGGTGTAGTTCAATGGTAGAACACCAGCCTTCCAAGCTGGATACGTGGGTTCGATTCCCATCACCCGCTTTCCTATGCGCAAAAGCATGGAGGGTGAGTGTCAGTAGCTCAGTTGGATAGAGCAACGGCCTTCTAAGCCGTGGGTCGTGGGTTCGAATCCCTCCTGGCACATTTATATGGTGGGTATAGCACAGCTGGTTAGCGCGTCGGATTGTGGTTCCGAAGGTCGTGGGTTCGAATCCCACTTCCCACCCTGTTCATTTAATGGACATCTTAATTACATATTGTATGGGATATTAGCTCAGTTGGTAGAGCACTTGACTTTTAATCAAGTTGTCCGGGGTTCGAATCCCCGATGTCTCATTTATAGGAGGGAGCAGATGCTTCCTTCTTTCTTTTTACAATTTCTTATAAAATTTCTATAAAATTCACATAAAATTTCCATAAAATCATTTACATACGTTTTACAAATATTTTACTAAGCTACGATATTGAATTTTACATACCTTCTATACAATAAAATCATCAAAAGAAAAGAGATAACTTTTAGGAGGAAAAGAAATGAAAAACACAAAAGTAAGAAATTTTATCGTACTTACAGCTGCAGCATCAATGATGGTAGTATCAGCAACAGGATGTAGCACAACAACAGAAACAAAAGGGAATGAAACTAACCAAGAAAGTAATCAAGAAGGCTCTAATAAGGGAAAATATTCACCAGAAGAAATAAAAGGCAAAGTTGCAATGGCAGGTAGTACATCAATGGAAAAACTTGCAACAGCTTTCCAAGAGACATTTATGGAAGAATATCCAAACACAAATGTAACAGCAGAATTTACGGGATCATCTGCAGGAATCGAATCATTGCAGGCAGGCACAGTTCAAATCGGAAATGCATCAAGAGCACTTTCGGATGATGAAAAAGCATCAGGAATTGAAGAAAACGTAGTAGCAATTGATGGAATTGCAGTTGTAGTTGATCCAGAAAACGATGTAGAAGATATTAAATCAGAAGATTTAAAGAAAATCTATACAGGAGAAATAACAAACTGGAAAGAACTTGGAGGCAAGGATCAAAGTATTGTAGTTGTCGGTCGTGAAGCTGGTTCAGGTACAAGAGATGCATTTGAAGAGTTGTTAGATTTAAAAGATAAATGCAAATATGCAAATGAATTAGATTCAACAGGAGCAGCAATGGCTAAAGTTGCATCAACAAAAGGAGCAATTGCATATGTTTCATTAGATGTTGTTGATGATACAGTTAAAGCAGCAAAAATTGATGGAGTTGAAGCAACTGAGAAAAATATTTTGTCAGGTGACTACTTATTACAAAGACCATTTGTAATGGCAACAATGGGTAAAATTTCAGAACAAGACAAACAAGTACAAGCATTCTTTGACTTCGTGCATTCAGAAGAAGGTAAAAAAGTAATTAAAAAAGTAGGATTAATAGTACCAAAAGAAAAATAATAGAAAGTAAGAGGTCGTACAATGGAGAAAAAAGCAGTTTCCATAATTTCGAACAATAAAACAAAAAACATAACAGAAGGAATTGCAAAATTAGCCTTTCAAATATGTGCAGTCCTTATGATAGTAGCAGTGTTTTCCATAACAGCTTATATGATAATGAAAGGTGCACCAGCATTACAAAAAGTTGGAATAACAGATCTATTGTTTAAAACATTATGGAAACCGACAGCTGCGACACCAAGCTTTGGAATTTTATATATTATATTAACTTCAATAGTAGGAACATTTTGTGCAATATTAATAGGAGTGCCAATTGGATTGCTTACTGCAATCTTTTTGGCAGAAGTTGCACCAAAACCACTAGCTATAATTGTTCAGCCAGCAGTCGAATTGCTAGCAGCTATACCATCAGTTATATATGGATTACTAGGATTGATGGTTTTAAATCCAATAATGTATTTTTTTGAACAGAAAATATACGCAAATAATAACACACATCAATTTTCAGGTGGAGCAAACCTGATTTCGGCAATTATAGTTTTGACAATTATGATTTTACCTACAGTTATTAATATAAGCACATCTGCTATTAAAGCAGTACCACAAAAAATGAAATCAGCTTCGTTAGCTCTTGGAGCTACAAAAATGCAGACCATTTTTAAAATTGTAATCCCTGCAGCAAAATCAGGAATTTTAAGTGCAATAGTACTTGGCGTAGGAAGAGCCTTAGGAGAAGCAATGGCTATTAGCTTAGTCTCAGGAAGTGCTGTAAACATGCCATTACCATTTAATTCAGTAAGATTCTTGACAACAGCAATTGTTAGCGAAATGGGATATGCAAATGGTCTTCATAGAGAAGTACTTTTTACGATAGGTTTAGTATTATTTGTTTTTATAATGATAATCAACTTATTGTTATCATTTTTTGTAAAGAAAGGAATGCGTCAAAATGGATAGTCAAGCAACAGTAGTTATGCCACAAGAAAAGGTGAAATCTAGTATAGCTAAAAAGAAGCAAAGAAAAAAAGATATATTAGCTTATATAGCAGTATATTTAAGCGCTACTCTAGCAGTGGCGCTATTGGTAGGAATTATATCCTATGTTTTATTTAAAGGCGCAAGAGTAGTAAATATTTCATTCTTGACACATGTGACATCATTTCTTGATGGAACTGTAGGAATAGCAGGAAACATTGTAAATACACTTTACCTGATCGTCATGACAATGGTAATTGCTACACCAATAGGGGTAGGTGCAGCAGTATATTTAAATGAGTACGCAAAACCAGGTAAATTAGTATCAATTATAGAGTTTGCAATAGAAACACTAGCTGGTATTCCCTCAATTATTTTTGGCCTTTTTGGAATGGTATTTTTCGGTGCAACATTTGGATTGGGGTATAGTTTATGGACAGGCGCATTAACCATGGTTTTAATGGTTTTGCCACTTGTTACAAAAAACACGAAAGAAGCATTAAAAACAGTACCTGATAGTTATCGAGTGGGAGCAATAGGATTAGGAACTGGAAAATGGCACATGATAAGAACCATTTTATTGCCATCGGCAATGCCAGGAATAATAACAGGCGTTATTCTTGCAATAGGTAGAATTGTTGGAGAATCAGCAGCACTGCTTTTTACTGCAGGAAGCGCCAAAATATTGCCAGCAAGTTTCAATGATTTGCTTGAAAAAACTATGCAGTCAGGTGGAACACTAACAATTCAGCTATACTTAAGCATGTCAAAAGGGGAGTATGATATAGCATTTGGAATAGCTGTGGTACTTTTAGTTATTGTATTAGAAATTAATATTTTAACAAAGGTATTAGCAAATAAATTTGATCTAAATAAAAAAGCAAAGTAGGAGCACAAAATGGAAAAACAAACAAAGATAAAAGTAAGAAACCTAGACTTGTTTTACGGTGCAAATCATGCCCTAAAAAACGTTAATATGGATATAAAAGAAAAATCAGTAACCGCATTTATTGGCCCATCAGGTTGTGGAAAATCAACATTTTTAAAGACATTAAATAGAATGAATGATTTGGTGGATTCGGTAAAAATAGATGGGTTAGTGGAATTAGACAATGAAAATATTTATGGTGAAGATGTTGATACGACTCTTTTAAGAAAAAAAATAGGAATGGTATTCCAACAGCCAAATCCGTTTCCAATGAGTATATATGATAATATAGCTTATGGACCACGAGTGCATGGTATAAAAGATAAAAATAAACTAGATAGAATAGTTGAAGAAAGTCTTAGAGGCGCAGCTATTTTTGATGAAGTTAAAGATAGATTAAAGAAATCAGCACTTGGATTATCAGGAGGACAACAGCAAAGAATCTGTATCGCAAGAGCATTAGCAGTACAACCAGACGTGTTGTTAATGGATGAACCAACATCTGCACTAGATCCAATTTCAACTGCAAAAATAGAAGAATTGATGGATGAACTAAAGAAAAAATACACAGTTGTAGTAGTAACACATAACATGCAGCAAGCTGTTCGAGTGTCAGATGAAACGGCATTTTTCCTAGTAGGAGAAATGGTAGAGTTTAATAGAACTAAAGACTTGTTTGCATATCCAAAAGATAAAAGAACAGAAGATTATATAACAGGGAGATTTGGTTGATGCGTACAAAATTTCAAGAACAATTAGATATATTAAATAAAGATTTAATGAATATGGGGGCACTAATAGAAAAATCGATTGAAGATGCAGTAGATGCCCTTATGAAAAAAGATATTGATAAGGCAAAAAAAGTTATGGATGGAGATACCGTCATAGATAACGAAGAAAAAAAGATACACAATATTTGCTTTAATATCTTAATGCAGCAGCAACCTGTTGCAAAGGATCTTCGCCTTGTTTCGGCAGCAATGAAAATGGTTACGGATATGGAACGAATAGGAGATCATGCATCAGATATATCAGAAATAACAATCTTTTTAGCAAAAAAACCTTTAGATGGAAGAGCAAAGCATATCGACAGAATGGCTACAGAAACAGTAAAAATGCTTATTGAAAGCATAGAAGCCTTTATTGACAAAGATATAGAAAAAGCTCGTAGTGTTATTAAAAATGATGACATAATTGATTCACTTTTTTTAAAAACAAAACAAGATGTAATTGATATGATATCAGATAATAGAAATAGCGGTGAAGTGGCCACAGATATACTTATGATTGCAAAATATTTTGAGCGAATAGGGGATCATGCAACAAATATTGCAGAGTGGGTGATTTACGCATACTCAGATACCGCAGAAGAAATTTAAAAGATTTAAAAAGAACAAAAAATAGAATTTAGATAATAAGTGAAGACAGTGCCAATAGTAAATAAATTTCAGGATGGTCCGATAATATTTGTAGATTAACCAAAGGATTATACTATTTTAATGAAAACTTTACATAAATTTTACATAAATTACCTTTTGACTTTACAACGGGATGATAATGTTAGATAATGTAAAAGAGAAAAAGTAGTAATTTTAAAGGAGCTCAATATGGACATTTTTGGGATATTAACCTTAATTGGCGGCCTTGCACTTTTCCTATATGGAATGAATGTAATGGGTGATAGCCTTACAAAATTATCTGGAGGAAAATTAGAACAGATACTAGAAAAGCTTACGTCTAAACGAATTATGGCTGTTTTGTTAGGTGCAGCAGTTACAGCAGTAATTCAAAGTTCGTCTGCAACAACAGTAATGGTTGTTGGTTTTGTAAATTCAGGAATCATGAAACTAACTCAAGCAGTTGGTATAATCATGGGTGCTAACGTAGGTACAACAGTTACATCGTGGTTGCTTTCTTTAACAGGAGTTCAAGGAGATAGTCCTGTTATGAAAATGCTTCAGCCACAGTCATTTACACCTATACTTGCTGCAATTGGTATAGTTCTAATGATGGCATCAAAGAAAGAAAAACATAAAGACGTAGGTCTTATTCTTCTTGGTTTTGCTATCTTAATGACAGGTATGGAAACAATGAGTGGTGCAGTTAAACCACTTGCAAATAATAAAGAGTTTACAAATTTATTGATTTTATTTAAATCTCCATTATTTGGAGTGATTGCAGGAGCAGTTTTAACAGCGGTAATTCAAAGCTCATCGGCATCTGTAGGTATATTACAAGCATTATGTGCAACAGGCGCAGTTCATTACGGAGCAGCAATTCCTATTATCATGGGACAAAATATCGGTACATGTGTTACAGCTCTTATTTCATCAATCGGAGCTAAAAAAACTGCCAAAAGAGCAGCAATGATACATTTATATTTTAACTTGATAGGTACAATATTATTTATGGTTGTCTTTTACGCAGCAAATGCTGTGGTAGGTTTTGGATTTATAGACGATCCAGCAAACCCAGCAGGAATTGCTATTGTACATAGTTTGTTTAATGTATCAGCAACAATAGTATTATTCCCATTTGCTAAAGTACTTGTTAGATTAGCTGAATTAACAATTCCAGCAGATGAAGAGGAAGAAGAAGTTAATAAAGCAGACAGAGTATTAACAATGCTTGATGATAGATTCTTAGATCAGCCAGGTGTTGCAATGGAAATGAGTAAAAAAGTTGCAATTGAAATGGCAAAAACAACTAAAGACGCTTTAGTTAAATCCATGGAAGTTCTCATGGATTATGATGAAGACAAAATTAAAAGAGTTATTGATTTAGAAGAAAAGACAGATAGATATGAAGACGCTATAGGTTCATATCTTGTAAAATTAAGTGCAAGAGATTTATCTCATGCAGATTCAAGAAGTATGTCAGTTGTACTTCATTGTATTGGTGACTTTGAGAGAATCGGAGATCATGCAGTGAATATAATCGAATCAGCTCAAGAAATAAATGAAAAAAATGTAGAATTTTCTAAGAAAGCTAGAAAAGAAATTAGAATTTTTTCAGAAGCAGTTCAGGAAATTGTAGATAAAGCAGTAGAAGCATTTATTAATGATGACTTAGAATTAGCAAGAAGAATAGAGCCATTAGAACAAGTAATTGACTCATTAAATATAGAAGTGAAACAGCATCATATCAAGAGACTTCGCAAAGGTAAATGTACAATGGAACTTGGACTTATCTTAGAGGACATTGTAACAAACTTTGAACGTGTGGCAGATCATTGTTCTAATGTAGGTGTAACAATGATTCAAATTAATGAAGATGGATTTGAAACACACGAATATCTTGAAATTGTAAAACAAGAAAGATATCCTTGGTTTGAAGCAGAATATATGGAATTATCTGAAAAATATCGTTTACCTAAGAAAAATGATGATAAAGACGATAAGGACGACGATAAGAAAAAAGATAAAAAGAAAAAAGACAAAAAAAAGGACAAGGATAAAAAGAAAGACAAGAAGAAAAAAGATAAGAAAAAAGATAAAAAGAATAAAGAAGATTAATGGCTACGTAAGTAGTTAAAATATAGATTCCCTGGTTCCTTGAATCAGGGAATTTTTTGGAGGGAGAAAAATGGCGCTAATATATCTTGTTGAAGACGATAACGACATTAGGGAAATTGAAACAATCGCACTAAAAAATAGCAATCATACGGTGGTTGCCTTTGAGAAAGCAACAGACTTTTACAAAAAACTAAGCGAGAAAAAACCCGATTTGGTGTTACTAGACGTAATGTTGCCAGATGAAAATGGTTATGATATTTTAAAAAAATTAAGAATGCATTCAGAAACAAAAAGAATTCCAATAATCATGGTAACTGCAAAAACAGCAGAAATTGATATGATAAAAGGTTTAGAAGATGGCGCAGATGATTACATTAAAAAGCCATTTTCAATTATGGAATTAGTAACACGAGTTAAAGCATTGTTACGAAGAACATCGGTATCTGAAGAGAATCTGATAAAGCGTAATGACATAGTTTTAGATCATGAAAAACATAAAGTAACGGTAAAAGACGAAAAGATAGAACTTACATATAAAGAGTATGAGCTTTTAAGACTTTTAATGCTAAATCCAAATGTAGTATTATCAAGAGAACGCATAATGCAAAAGGTTTGGGGAACTGAATTTGAAGGCGAAACAAGAACTGTAGATATGCATATAAAAACCCTTAGAAAAAAGCTAAAAGAAGCAGGAAGTAATATTAGAACAGTTCGAAATGTAGGTTATGTAATGGATTAATAAAAGGAAAATATAATGAAAAAAAAGATAAATATAAATTTAATGTTATTAGCAACAATAGCTATTGTTGCCATGTTAATAAGCATGACAGGAATGTATTATAAGTTATATCAAAATCAAGTTTTAGAAGATCTAAAAATTGAAGCAGAACTTATAAAAAAATCTATAGATAGTAATGACGAAATCAAAAAAAAATATACAGATGTCAAAGAAATGCGAGTTACATGGATTAATAAAGATGGAACAGTATTATACGATAACGAAGCAAATGAAAAACTAATGGAAAATCATAAAAAACGTAAAGAAGTTAGAGAAGCTTTTGAAAACAAACATGGTTCATCAATCCGAGAGTCTAACACCTTGAGAGTTAATACATTTTATTATGCAACCTTATTAGACGATGGAACTGTTCTTAGAGTTGCAAGAGAAGCAGGAAGTATCTGGAACTTCTTTGAAAAAATATCATTAAGATTAACAGCTATTGTGCTAGAAATATTTATAATAAGCATGTTGTTATCTCATCTGTTAACAAAACGATTAGTAGCTCCAATAAAAAATTTGGCTTCAAACATAGATATTTATAGTGAAGAACCGATTTATAAAGAATTAGTTCCTTTTGTAACAACAATTAGAAAACAGCATGAAAATATATTAGAAGCATCAAAAATGAGACAGGACTTTACCGCAAATGTATCACATGAATTGAAAACTCCCCTTACCGCAATTTCAGGATATGCAGAGTTAATTGAAAATAAAATAGTTACACCAGAGCAAAGTATACAATTTGCAGTGGAAATAAGAAAAAATGCTCAACGCTTATTATCACTTATTAACGACATAATTCGACTTTCAGAGTTAGATAGAACAGAAGAAGGGTATACGAATTATGAGGAAGTAGATTTATATGACGTGGCGGAAGAAGTGGTAAATTCTTTAGAAGTGTCAGCACAAAAAAGAGGCGTATCCGTGAAATTACAAGGAGAAAGTACTGTGATTCGAGGCGACAGAGGAATGCTAGGAGAACTAGTGCAAAATTTAGGTGAAAATGCATGTAAATATAATAACGAAGGTGGAAAAGTTTGGATAAAGATTTGTACAGAAAAAGGCACGCCTACTTTGTATGTTAAGGACAATGGAATTGGAATACCAAAGGAACATCAGCAACGAATATTTGAAAGATTTTATAGAGTAGATAAAAGTCGATCAAAAGCAACCGGTGGAACAGGATTAGGCCTTGCCATCGTAAAACATATAGTGGCAATCCACAATGCAACTATAGAATTAGAAAGTGAAAGTGGAAAAGGAACAGAAATAAAAGTAAGCTTTTAAGAAAATAAAAGGGACTCTAAAATTACCATAAAGGTTATATTAGGGTCCTTTTATTATCACTCTCATTACTTAGATACACTCTCATTACTTAGATACACTCTCATTACTTAGATACACTCTCATTACTTAGATACACTCTCATTACTTAGATACACTCTCATTATTTAGATACACTCTCATCATTTAGAGACACTCTCATTATTTAGAGATACTCTCATCATATAGAGGCACTCTCATTACTTAGAGACACTCTCATCATTTAGAGACTCTTCAGCATTATTAAGAAAATCACGAAATGATTCACCTTGTTTTCTTTCGTGATTATTTTTGTCAGAATCTTTCTTTTTTGAACTACTATCAACAGGGGCAATAAAAGATA
>FOPE01000067.1 GCA_900113385.1 Lachnospiraceae bacterium C7 | reverse complement strand
AGGCTATAAAACACCTGACGAACTATTTGAGGATGAACTAGATAAAATCTATCAAGTGGATGTTTCTTAGTAGGTGTCCAACTTGTTATTGCAATTTAGAATTTTTATTTTTTTCTTTATTTTTTTTGCTTTTTTTATGGACTTTTCCCTTTAAATCATAACAATAATGTGAAAAATATCCTCTTTACTAGGCAATACCCACCAAGTAAAGAGGATAACATATGCTCTAATCTTTATTCACTTTTGTGAAATGCAAATAATAAAAGTTTGCTAATCAACCCCCTATTTTTTATATTTTTTATCTTCATATTAATCAATTGTTAATTGACGGCTTTCAACTTTTAGATCTATATTTGGATTATTTTCCTTATACTTTTCTAAAATTTCAATCCATAACGAATGAGCCGCATATGTAAGCATCTGTGAATTTTCTACAGTATATGGTAATAATGTGACAATATCAAAATATCTTACACCTAGTGGTGGCAAACAAATAAACGAGGTAGTTTTTTGTTGAATTCCATCTGTGTGCATCATTTCATAGGTTATCATAACAAACTGATTTCCCTCATATTCACATTCATATGACACATAACATTCATCTACCGTCCATGTTACTCCATCCACTGTTTCTTTTGGCTTGTCTTCGTCATCATTATATTCTGTTGTTTGACACCAGACCTTCCACTGAATTTTATTATCTTTTGTATCCTTCACCATTTTAATTAACTTTCGGTATAACTCTTCTTGTTTTTTCACAGTTTCACCTCTATTTAATTAATTTTTTTAATGCTCTTTTTACTAAACTTTTGTTTTAATCTTTTTTTATTTTAATCTTTTTTTGTTTTAATCTTTTTTTGCTTTAATCTTTTTTATTTTTGCTTTTGCTAATTTCTTTTGTATCTACTCTTTTAGCATGTACTGCAAAACGATGTTTTTCTGTAGAACATGTAGATAGAGTAATTATCTTGTCATTTTTTGTTGCTTGGACGCCACTATTTATATAAGAATTTGATACTATCTTATTAATAAAATCCTGAAACTCGTCATTTGCTTCATATGGTACTGAGTAAATAAAACTATTTTCACTAACATCCTCATATGCAAAAATCTGATAACGATATTTAGCTGTTGATGTGATTATCTGAAAATACTGATGTTGTGGATAATATCCCTCTTTTTTGTAAAATTTAAGTTTACCAAACATGCTAAGATTTCGCATATTATGTCCATAAATCAATGAATGTGAATCTTCAAAATTAGTATTGTTTTTTCCTTCTAGAAATATTGATCCTGCAATTGCTTCACTTTTGTCTAAGGCAGTTCTTAAATATTTGCTGTCATCTCCTGAATATAAAATTGGATAACTAATATCTTCATTTTCAAAATATATCCAAGCTACCACTTCTTCATTTTGTTTTTTAAGCCCATCAAAATCAATAGAAAGTCTATCATACCACTCTATTTTGGCTGAGGTCTTTGAAGATTTTTGTGTGTAGCCATCTGCTAAACTTGCATACAAGCTATTTGAATTATCATAATTCAAATAAATTCTAATCAATGATCCACCTGCATACACCATTAAGGCAATTCCTAATATTAATGGCAATGCAACTTTTATATCAAACTTCTTTTTATTTTTTAAATGTTTTTCTGGGATTTCTTCACCATTTGCTCTTTTTCTTGCGATCTCCTCTTTTTTTGCTCTACGAATCCTTGCTAATGTCACATCTGATACTATCCATAAAACTAATATAACTGCCAACACAATTCCCATAACTATCATGCCTGCTACTGTACTAAACAACCATTTCAACCTACCTAAAATAGGAAATGAATGTACAGGAACTCCAATTAATCTATCATATGAAACAGTATCTTTATCTAGGTCTTTATTTGCATCACCTTTTGTAATGAAACATTTATTATCTTTGTCGATATTATCAACTCTATGTGTCATTACTTTATCAGTATCTGTTCCTAATCGAAATGTTATTACATCTCCCTTTTTAATTGATGAAACATCCATTTCTTCTACATAAATTAACGTACCCGCTGGATAATCGGGTTTCATACTGTTTGTTTCAATATTATAAACGTTGTAACCCATAAGTCTTGGAACTGTAAATGGAATGCATAAAAGAATAATAGTTAATAATAAAACATACCCCACATTTCGCATTATCTTTGCTTTTTTCTTATTCATCTTTGTCTACCCCTCTTTATTATGTAATTTTATGAATACTATAATATATATGATTTTTTAAAAATTTTATTCCCTTTTTATAATTTTATCATATCCTTAAAATAATAAAAACATATTTTAGCATAGATATTTTATTTTTTTGATTTCATAAAATTATTATATCACTTTAAAAATTAAATTAACATTTTTTATTTCATTTAAAAGGTCTCGTTTTTCTTAGGTTTATCGATAAACTTAGTCATTATCACAAGAAATTACACTATTTTTGTTTAATATTTTTATACTTTTTACTCTTTAAATTGTGTCTGAAATGTGATACATTTTTCATTGCGTGTTTGCTTTGATTTTTTTCACATTGCGTTATTTTTCGACATCAGGAGGAAACATCTTGTTTAAAAAATTTAAAAAAGCAATCACATTTTTAGCATTAACGTGTTTATTAACAGGCTTATTCACATCAATTGAAGGTGTTAACACATATGCGTCTTCATCTTCAACTTCATGGAACTTCGGTGACATGAGCTACAGAAATTTTAAAAATATCACATCTCCAGTAACAGTTAACAATATGACTTTAATTGCTAATGGCTCTAAGAAAAACATGCAAGTTTGCAAAGAATCCGTAAATATTGCTGGAATATCTTACTCATATGCTTTAGCAACAGAAGGTTCAGGCTCACTATCTTATAGAGCCCTTAGATTACCTGTTTATGGAGCAAGCACAATAAAAGTTGTTGCAAAAAGCAACGGTTCTGACACAAGAGCCCTTATTGTGACCAACTCAAAAGGAAAACAAATTGGATCTATGAATGCTACAGCTTATGGTAACCTCAGTACCTATAGCTACACTGGTTCAAAGGGATATATCTATCTATATTCTTCTAACAGTGACATTCATATTTTCAAAGTACAGATTGATTCTAAAAATTCAACAGTTAATCCTATCCCTTCTAAAAAGGACGACTCTAGCAAAGTTCAACCAAAGAAAGAAGATTCAAAACAGGATGATGTAAACAAAGACACTTCTAAAGATGTAACACCTACTATTAGTGGCAACACTATCACTGTAAAGGCTGGTATGTCTCTAGAAAACACTGTAAAAAAAGCGAAAGCTGGTACTACAATTATCATTGACGGTACTATTAAATCAGGAACTATTAAACTTCCTGCAGGTGTAAACATTTCTGGTATCCACAACGCTACAATCGACTTTTCTGCAACATCAGGCGGAAATGGTAAAGGATTTAGTCTTGCTGGAAATGGAAGCACACTTTCAAATATTACAGTTAAAAATGCTGCCGACAACGGTGTCTACATCACAGGCAATAATAATATTTTAAAAAATGTTGTATGTTGCTATAATCATGATGCTGGATTCCAAGTATGTAACGGTGGTGCTTACAACAAATTCTATAATTGCACAGCTCATCATAACGCCGACGCTACTGGTGAAAATGCCGATGGATTTGCTGTAAAACTTCATTCAGGAGTTGGTAACTATTTTGAAGATTGTGTAGCAGAAAGTAATAGTGATGACGGTTGGGATTGTTACGCAGCACATGGTGCAGTAACTTTAATTAACTGCCACGCTAATTATAATGGTTTATGCAATGGCATCCGTGGCGATGGTAATGGATTCAAAATGGGTGGTATTGATAACAAAACACCAGGTCAAAAAGCCCATCTTGTTCCTGTAAATCACTATCTTGAAGGATGTTCAGCAGTTGGCAACTACTCTGCTGGTTTTGACAGAAACAACCAAAGTGGTGTAGTTACTATGAAAAATTGTTATGCTGACTCTAATAAAGATGGCAACTATCATTGGCCAGCTACTGGTAAACCATCTGCTTTAGGTTACAAAGTAACTTTTGGCAAAGCTATTATTGATAGCTGTACAAGTAAGAATGGATCTAATGATATTTCTGGTGCAATCCTCAAAGGAAATTGCGTTGGATTTAATAAATAATTCATTCATAAACAAGTAAAATTACAAAAAAGAAAACACACCCCTTATTTAGTTTATTTTATTTTGCGGTAGACATTTCAAAAAGAGAAACTTAACACACTTCTCTTTTTGCGGACCTAACACACCCGTTGAATATAAAAGTCCTAACACCACTTTTTATTCTATGTCTTTAAAAAATGACTAAATAAACAATGATAGAAATCCTATCATTTCCCGCACCTATGGTGCATTTAACACACTT
Source organism: Lachnospiraceae bacterium C7 (assembly GCA_900113385.1). GTDB lineage: Bacteria > Bacillota > Clostridia > Lachnospirales > Lachnospiraceae > Roseburia. Next base: position 1,499 of record FOPE01000067.1, on the reverse strand, counting down.
ATTAGTAACATTTAATTCGAAAACCGAGTTTATAAAATAACTCACCTAAAGTATAACACCCTTTAGGCACTTTATAAGGCGTGTGAAAAACGATGGGCAAATGCGCATCTGCAGATTAATAGGCGTCACCTTGTGGCGTCTATTTTTTATCTTCTTACGCTATTGTATTTGTTCTTTGATATATTTCTATGTTTATCTTTTTGTGTTTTCCTATTTATGTTCCCCTATTTATTTTCTCTATTTATTTTCAAAATATTCTTGCTATTCAAACTATTTAAGATTATCATATAAATGGAGTTTACACATTATGAGGAGGTTTTTACAAGTATGAAAAGCGATTTAGAAAAAATAAATTTTACATCTGACTATATGGAAGGCGCACATCCAAATATAATAAAGAAATTAATAGAAACCAATAACATTCAAACTGATGGATACGGTACTGATATGTATTGCACCTCAGCTAGGGAAAAAATACGTAAAGCATGTAACTGCCCAAATGCTGAGGTTCATTTTTTAGTTGGTGGTACACAAACCAACTTAACTGTTATTAGTTCGTTACTTCGACCATACGAAGGTGTCTTATGCCCTGCATCTGGACATATTGCTAAATTTGAAGCTGGTGCGACTGAAGCTACTGGTCATAAAATAATTGAGCTTCCATCTAACTACGGCAAGATTGATGCTGAAACTATTGAACGATATCTTATAAATTTTTATGGGAATTCAAATTTCGAGCACATGGCAGCTCCAGGAATGGTTTATATTTCACAGCCAACTGAATATGGAACATTATATTCTCTAGAAGAACTTAAAGAATTAAGCCGAGTTTGTCACGAAAATGATCTTCCACTTTATGTCGATGGTGCTCGCCTTGCATATGCTCTTGCTTGTGATGAAAATGATGTTACTTTAGCTGATTTAGCACAATTAACTGACGTATTTTATATTGGTGGTACAAAATGTGGTGCACTTTTTGGAGAAGCTTTAGTAATTCCTAAGCCAAACTACATTCCACGCTTTTTTACAATGATGAAACAACGTGGTGCTTTACTTGCAAAGGGCCGTATTTTAGGTATCCAGTTTGATGTTCTTTTTGAAAACGATTTATACCTACACATTGGTGAATCTGCTATCGCTTGCGCAAATAAATTAAAAAAATGGTTAAAAGATAATCATTTTGATTTTTATTTTAATTCCCCTACTAACCAAATTTTCTTAGTTGTAGAAGATTCTTTTGCAAAAGCACTAAACGAAAATGTCAATTTTAGTTTTTGTGAACGCTTTAACGAAGACCATATTGTAATAAGATTTGCAACAAGCTGGGATACAAAAGAAGCTTATATTAATGAATTAATTGAAGAAATTGAAGATTTATTAAAATAGTTTTATGTAATATAATAGTTTGATAGTGTAAAATATCTTGTGTAAATAAAATTAATCATAGAAAAAGGAACGAACTTCGTTTAAGATTTTAAGTGACCAAACAAAAAAACTTA
>FOPE01000083.1 GCA_900113385.1 Lachnospiraceae bacterium C7 | reverse complement strand
ATGGTGGTTCTAGCCAAGCACCAACAAATAATGGTGGAACAAGCCAATCAGCAGGAAATAATGGAAATTCAAGTAGTACAGTGAGAACAACTGACCATGGTACAAAATATATTGCATTGCCGGGCGAAGAAGAAGCAATGAAAAAATGGGTAGAAGAGAATGAAAGAGCTCGTGGTCTTCGATAATAAAAACAAAAGTGTTTTTACTTATAAAAGTAGCAGTTAATCTGCTACTTTTTTTTTATGCTTTTTTCTAATAGTGAAACAAAAAACGTTTAAATAATGAAATATTTATACCCTTGTTTTTCAAAAAATCATATATATTAATAATAAGCAATGAAAATTGTTTAGATAGCTACTAAGCTAAGTGAAAACTAAGCGAGAAAGGAGATTCAATTGAATACTTTTTTAAGAAAAGGAATTGCTCTTACTTTAGTAGCTTGCTCTATTTTTACAAATACTTCTTTAGGAAACTTAAAACCTTTTAAGCCTACAGTTGTCAAAGCATCTGAAATCAAAAATGATAAAAAGGTGCAAAAGTCAGACAAAAAAGAGATTAAAGTTTTACCAAATGATGAAAATGTCGAAACAAAAGAAGGAAAACAACTTCTTATTAAAGACGAAAAAAATGGTGAAATTTTAGGAAACTTTAAAAAGGCTTATGATGTAAAATATCAAGGTAGTACTTACATTTTAGAGTACAAAAATGAAAAGACTGCTAAAAAGGATGAAAAAGAATTTACTAAAGAGAAAAGAAATGTAGAAATAAATGAAACTTTTGATGTAAATAGCAAAGAAAAAACAATTTCTGATGAAACAAAAGATGAAAATGATATTCAAGTTTCAGAAGAAAATGACAAAAAAGAAGAAAAGCAACAAATTATAGTTGCAGTTATTGATTCAGGAGTGGATTTGTCAAACGAAAAACTAAATACTAGATTAGCGAAATCTAGCAAAGAAAATTTTGTGAAACTTAGTGATGAAGATATTCAAAATAAATTCTATTCAGATGAATTAGGACATGGTACTAAAATTGCAAAATTAATCGCAGAAAATACAGATTCAAATGTTAGTATTCTTCCTATTAAAGTTACTGACGATAAAAATCAGACAAATACTTTGAAATTATATAATGGCATCAAAAGTGCTATTGACTCAAATGTTGATGTGATTAATATTTCCCTAAATGGAAAAGGAAAGTCAAAACTTATTGATAACGCTATTAAAGAAGCAACAGAAAAAGGAATTGCAGTTGTAGTTTCTGCTGGTAATGATGGCGAAGATACAAAAGAATATATTCCTTCTTCAACAAAAGAAGCGATTGTTGTTTCAAGCAAAGATACAAACATGTCAAATTATGGTGATGAAATTGATTATTGTGCCGAAGATTCATATGTTGGAGAAAAAGGCTCAGTTTCAGTTGGTACAAGTTATAGTGCAGCGTATGTAACTGCATCTGTAGCAAAAGTGTTAGAAAAAACAACTTT